>NZ_JALFCU010000085.1 GCF_022771645.1 Selenomonas sp. | reverse complement strand
ACGAACGCTGCCATTCGGCGATCGGCGACATCCCGCCAGCCGAAGCATACTTCCCAGCCATGTTGCTGGATGCAGCGAAAGCAGCCGCCTGATTCACTATAAAATCATCGGATTTTTGTCTTGACAAGCGTGCCATTATATATTCCCATACAAAACAAGTTGCAAAGCGCCAGCGATTTTGTTCGGAACATAAAAAATCCTGAGGAACTTGTCCCCAGGATTTTTTTGATTCCAATATGAAGTTTCGTCAAGTTACCGAATTCTCGTCAACGTTTCGTGTTGATGAGCGTCTCGAGCATTTCGTCGCTGACCGTGATCATCTTCGAGTTGGCTTGATAGCCGCGCTGCGTGATGATCATGCTCGAAAATTCGTTTGCGAGATCGACGTTCGACATTTCAAGAGCAGATGGCGTGATCGTGCAGCCAAGGTCGCTGGCCGTCTTGATGTTCGCCGAGCCGGAGTTGTTCGACGTCTGGAAAAAATTGCCGCCCGTACGCGTGAGGCCGGCCGCGTTGTTGAACTGCGCGACGGCGACCTGCGCGAGGCTGCGGATCTCGCCGTTCGTGTACGTACCCGAGATGACGCCTGATGTATCAACGGATACACTTGCGAGCGTACCGGCCGCATAGCCGTCATTCTCCGCATGGACGGTGCTCGATCCCGTGTACTGCGTGAGCGTCGAAAAATCCATGGACAGCGTCTGGTTGGCGGGCAAGCCGCTGTCATACGCGACATCAATCGTCCCTGAACCCGAGACATACTTGCCCGACGTATCAAAGACGAGATTCGTCGCGTCAAGCGTCGCTGTCCCTGTCACGCCATCATCGCGCATGAATTTGTACGATGTCGTGCCATCCGAGAAACACGCCTGCCACGTGTTGTCCGACATCTTGCGCAGCATCACGGGCAAATCCGTCGAACCGCCTTCGCTGTCGAACACGGAGAACAGCGTAAGCACCGAGCCTGGCACCGTCTGCGCCGTCTGCGCCTTGCTGATGTCGCCCGCGATTGTCGTGTTGTCCTCAGATTGCAGCACGATGGATTTCACCGTCTTGCCGTGGAAGCTGTAGCCGACATGGTCGTTGACGGATTCCACCGTACCTTCGATCGTCTTTTTATAATTCTCGCCGACATTTTGTGTCGTTGGATCCTTCGGATTGCCCTCGAGCGTCACGCTCTCGCCATTTTCGCACGTGATGGTATCGCCCTTCGAAGCCGTGATTGCCTGAATCTGCATCTTGATTTCAAATTCATCGTCCTTGGAATAAAAGCCGCCGCTCGTCGGCTCTGGTACGACGACACTCGTGATGCCATCCGTCCCGGCAGCAAATTCCAGCGTCACCTGATGCGTGCTCGTATCAAGCGTCGCCTTCGTAATGGTCTTTTTCAAGCTATACGTATCGCCAATCTTATACGTTCCTCCAACAAGGCCCGTATTCAACTTGAGAGATGTCACTCCATTGATGGAGATAGGCGTGTTTGTCCCAGTCCCGAGCGTGATGCTGCTGCCATTGCCAGGAACGAGCGTCGCTTTCGTAACTTTGGATGACCAGATGGCAGAACTCTCATCTGCCAACGTGTTGTTTGTCCAACTTCTCGTCAAATTTTGTTCCGTCGCATATTTTGGCGTTGTTCCCGTGCGCGGCACATAATACGTCCCAGCATCCGTCCCTGTGACCACAATGGCATCAATAATCGTCGGCTCGTACGCGTCCGTCGTCTCCGTCGTGCCGTCGTCATACGTCACGATCGTGCTCTTGACCTTGCTTGGTTCGAGCGACGCATTGAGATTGTTCGCGAACGTCGCTTTCGTCGTCGCCTTCGGCGCGATGGACTGGCCGGACGGGATGACGATGTCCGTCGTGCCGCCTGTCGTCGTGAGATTGCCCTCCGCGTCCGCCATCCAGCCTTGGACAAACTTGCCGCTGCCCGGCAGCACATAATTGCCCTGCGCATCGAATTCGAACGAACCGTCACGCGTGTAGTACGTGCCCGTGCCGTCCTTCACGACGAACAGGCCGTTGCCGCTGAGCGCGAGGTCGGTGTTCTTGCCCGTCGCCGACGGGCTCGCGTCAGTGAACAGCGTGTCAATCGTGCTGACGCCGACGCCGAGGCCGACCTGCTTCGGATTCGTGCCGCCGCGCGAACCGTTTGGCGACGAAGCGCCCGCCTGCGTCTGGTAGAGCGTATCGGCGAACGTCATGCGGCTCGCCTTGAAGCCTGTCGTGTTGACGTTCGCGATGTTGTTGCCGACGACATCCATGCGCGACTGATGCGTCTTGAGTCCCGAGACGCCAGAGAACAAAGAACGGGTCATGAGAAAACCTCTCCTTCCATTTCGCGCAGATGGAGCGCGTCTGTCGTTCGGCGCTCCCATGCTTCCAAATGGTCCGGCACAACCTGCGCGTGTTGAAAAATCTTTGCAGTTGTACTGCAATCATAAGTATAACATGTTTTATAACATGATTCTACTATGTATATCGAACAAATCCTGATTTTCTTAAATTGTTTTTTCAACATATCTAGGTAGAGGTTTTATCACTTATCCTATGTCAACTGCATAATCATATTCACGTTTTACACTTTCCGATATAATAAATATAATGAGGTGATACCCATGACAGAAAAACTCAAAATCACAACGAAGCACCCGCGCGGCGCGGATGGCTACAAGACGTTCTCCATCCGCATCCGCGAAGAGATCATCGATCAGATTGACGAAATTTCCAAAAAGACCGGCCGCAGCCGCAACGAACTCATCGGCATCCTGCTCGAGTTCTCGCTCAAGAACAGCGAAGTCGTGTGACATATTTTTTCTGTGGACGCAAAAAGCTGTTGCAGTTTTCATCGACTGCAACAGCCTTTTTCGCGTGCAATGAAAAACGCCCCAAGGGCGAACCCTCGGGACGTTTCCACCATTATGAATGTATGGGTTATTTGACTTCGTGAACCCAGCCCGCAGGCCCTTCGATCTCGCAGAGCTGGATGCCGCGCAGCGTGTCGTAGAGTTTCTGGAGCACGGGGCCCATCTTCTCCATGCCGCTGGCGATGTTGATCTCCTTGCCGTGGTCGACGACTTTGCCGACCGGGCAGATGACGGCCGCCGTGCCGCAGAGGCCGCACTCGGCGAACGTGCCGACTTCTTCGAGCTTGACGGGGCGCTCTTCGACCGTCATGCCGAGGTTCTTCGCGATGTCGACGAGCGAACGGCGCGTGATGGACGGAAGGATGGAGCCGGACTTTGGCGTGACGAGCTTGCCGTCCTTCGTGACGAACAGGAAGTTCGCGCCGCCCGTCTCTTCGACGTACGTGCGCGTCGCGGAATCAAGGAACATGTTCTCGTCAAAGCCGTTCTCATGCGCGAGGATGTACGGATAGAGGCTCATGGCGTAATTCAGGCCGGCCTTGATGTGGCCTGTGCCGTGCGGGGCTGCACGGTCGTAGTCGCTGACGCAGATCGTGATCGGCTTCACGCCGTTCTTGAAGTACGAGCCGACCGGCGTGCCGAACAGGCGGAACTGGTATGCATCCGCCGGCTTGACGCCGATGACGGAGCCCGTCGCGAAGAGGTACGGACGGAGGTACAGCGCGCCGCCCGTCTCGAACGGCGGAATCCAGTCCGCATTCGCGCGGACGACCTCGTCGACGGCTTCCATGAACATTTCTTCGGACACGGGCGGCATCTCGAGGCGCTTCGCGGAATCGATCATGCGCTTCGCGTTCATGTCCGGGCGGAACGTGACCGTGCGGCCGTCTTTCGTCTTGTAGGCTTTCAGGCCTTCGAATACTTCCTGGCAGTACTGCAGGATGCCGGCGCACTCGTTGAGGACAACGTTCGCATCGTCCGTAAGGCCGCCTTTGCCCCATTTGCCGTTTTCATAATTCGCGACATAGCGCTGCGAGATCGGCTGGTAGCTGAACCCGAGGCTGTTCCAATCGACATTGACTTTCGACATAAATATGCCCCTTTTCTTTCGCTAAAGTGACTTTATTCTATGCCTTGCGGCATGAGTTGTCAAGTTGTAAACGGTGACTTTTCCCGAATCCGAAAAAAATCAAGCCTTTCCTCCCGCTTGCGCGCGGCGCAGATGAACGAGCGCGTGCGGGAGCTCTGCAAGCACGTCCGAGGCTGTGAGGCCGTCGCCGAGCTTCGCGGCTGCGAGGTCGCCGGCGAAGCCGTGCAGGTAGACGCCGGCGAGCGGCGCGAGGCCGCTTTCCGTCTGTTCCATGAGGCCGGCGATCGTGCCGGCGAGCACGTCGCCGCAACCGGCCGTCGCCATGCCCGGATTGCCGACGGACGTGAAGAACACGCCGCCCTGCGGATACGCCGCAAGCGTGCATTCGCTCTTCGCGACGATGAGGCATTGAAGGTCGGCCGCCGCGTTGCGCACACGCGTGACGAGGTTCGCACGCAGCTCGTCGAGGCTGATGTCCAAAAGGCCAGCGAGCTCGCCGAAGTGCGGCGTGAGCACGGGGACTTGCTTGCAGCGCGCAAGTTCTTTCAGATGGCCTTGGAATGCGTAGATTGCATCGGCATCGAGCACCATCGGCTTTTCAAGATACGCCGCGAGCTTGCGGACGACCTCGCCCGTCTCCGGCGCTCGGCCGAGGCCGGGGCCCATGAGCACGGCATCGTAGTTGCCTGTGAGCTCCAAAAGCGTGCCGAGCGCCTTGTCGCCGCCGATGATGCCGCTGCCGGGCTTCGTCTCCGGCACGGGCACGGTCATGACTTCCGTCGTCTTCATCTCCATGAGGTCGTGCAGGCTCGCCGGCACGGCGAGCGTTACGAGGCCGGCACCGGCCTTCAGCGCTGCAAGGGCAGCGAGATACGCCGCGCCCGTCATGCCGCGCGAGCCCGCGATGACGAGGATGCGGCCGCACATGCCTTTGTGGACGCCTTGCAGGCGCTCCGGCAGCAGCGTCGTCGCGAGCGCTTCGTCGAGCAGCGTCTGGTGGATGGCCTCATCGTCTAAAAGCGCCGTCGGAATGCCGATGTCGTCGACGAGCAGCTTGCCCGTGCACTCCGCGCCGGGGCAGAAGAAATGGCCGGGCTTCGGCAGACCGAGCGTCAGCGTCGCCGCCGCCTGGATGGCGACGCTCGTGACCGCGCCCGTATCGGCGTCAACGCCCGAGGGCAGGTCGATGGAGAGCACGCGCTTGCCGCTCGCGTTCACGAGCTCGATGAGGCGCAGGACATTCTTGCGGAGCTCGCCCGAGAAACCCGTGCCGAGGATGCCGTCGATGACGACATCGGCGAACTTCATCGCGACGGACAGGCGGTCCCAGACGCGGTCGCTCGCGATTTCATGGACTTCGATGCCCATCTTCTCGTCGATGGAGCGGTTCACGGCCGTCGACGGCTTCAGATGCGCCGGGTCGCCGATGAGGAAAATCTTCACGCGCACGCCGCTGTTCGCGAGGTGGCGCGCGGCGGCAAACGCATCGCCACCGTTGTTGCCTGTCCCTGCGAGCACGATGACGCTCTTTCCCGCCGCCTCGCCCAGGAGTTCGAGCGCGGCCTCCGCCGTGCGGTGGCCGGCGTTTTCCATGAGCAGCAGTTCGGGAATGCCATACGTGTCGAGCGCTTGCTTGTCAATGCTCCGCATTTCCTCTGTCATCGCGATTTTCATACAGGTTCCTCCATCTGTTTGTTTTTATTCGTGTTCCATGACGCATTGTGCCGTCGCGTATTCCCTTGCGTGGCTCAGGGACAGGAAGATGCGCGTGACGCCCTTTTGCTCGGCGAGCGCACGAAAATGCCCGGTGAGCGCGACCTGCGGGCAGCCGAGCGCATCATCCAAAATTTCAATATCGAGGAGCGTCCCCTCGCGCAGGCCTGTTCCGAACGCCTTGAGCACGGCCTCCTTGCCCGCAAACCGTGCGGCAAACGAAGCCGCCATGCCAGCGCCGCGGCTCTCGCAATACGCGCGCTCCGCCGGCGTGTAGACGCGCGCACGGAAATGCTCGCTCGCGATGGCTTTCCCCACGCGGCCGATCTCGATGATGTCCGTGCCGATGCCTACGATCATATGTCCCGCCCCTTAACGTATCGGAGGGTAGCGACGCTTGAGAATCTCGATACGTCGCTACCCTCTCCACCGCTTCGCGGTCCCCCTCCCCCAAAGGGGGAGGCGTATTCTTTCTTTATCATCAGAAATTCGTTGTCGTGATATGCGAACCGTCGGCGACGGCTGCGTTCTTGCTGTCCGTCTTCGGCGCTTCGCCGCCCGTGCTCGCCGGCGAGGCGTCGTCCGTGTTCTTGTTCGCCTTCGCCGCGCTGACCTCGTTCGGGTTGAAGCGCAGGTTGCGCGCGATGAGGATCTCGACGCGGCGGTTCTTCGTGCGCCCTTCCTCCGTCTTGTTGTCCGCAATCGGCCGGCATTCGCTGTAGCCGATGGCGCTGAAGCGCTGCGGCGACAGCTTCGCGTTGATGGACAAGAGATATTTCATGAAGTTCAGTGCGCGCGCCGAGCTCAGTTCCCAGTTCGACGGATACTGCGCGCTGCTGATCGGCACGTTGTCCGTATGACCCGAGATGATAACGCGCTCCGGGATCGTCGCGAGGAGTCCCGCGACGACAGGGCCGATGCTCTGCGACTGCGCGACGAGCTCCGCCGAGCCCGACGGGAACAGCGCTTTTTCCTTGATGCGGATGAGCAGGCCGTCTTCCGTGAGTTCCGTCGAGAGCTGCTCGTTCAGCGAGTTCTGGTCGATGTACGAGTCCATCTGCTTCTTGACTTCTTCGAGGGCCTGGTTTTCCTGGATGTACGCCGAGTTGCCGAGGTCTTCGTCCGACGGCATCTCCGCGCGGCGGCCAGGATTTGGGCCCATCTTGTCAAAGAACGACGGGCCGCCCATGTTGAACGCCGCGCTGAACGCCTGCGCCATTTCCGACATTTTCTTCTGGTCGGTCTGCGACATGGCGAACAGCGAAATGAAGAGCGCCAGGAGCAGCGTCATGAGGTCGGAATACGGCAGCAGCCAAGCCTCGCCGGCTTCCTCCTCATGTTTCTTGCCACGTTTCTTGCGAGCCATGCGATCAGCCCTCCTTTACGCCTTCGCGCTCGGACTGCGGGATGAAGACCATGAGCTTCGCTTCGATGGCCGTCGGCGAATCGCCGGCCTGCAGCGACAGGATGCCCTCGATGATCATGCGCTTCTCGCTGACCTCTGCTTCCGAGAGGAGCTTCAGCTTGTTCGCGAGCGGCAGGTACAGGACGTATGCCGTGAAGATACCGAGGATCGTGGCGACGAATGCCGCCGCGACGGCGTGGCCGAGCTTGTTGATATCATCGAGGTTGCCGAGGGCGGCGATGAGGCCGACGACGGCGCCGAGGACGCCGAGCGTCGGCGCGTACGTGCCTGCCTGCGTCAGCATGGAGCGGCCGAGCGAATGGCGCTCCTGCATGACGGCGAGCTCCGCATCGAGGACGTCGCTGACGAAATCCGGATCCATACCGTCGATGACCATGCCGAGGCCCGTGCGAAAGAACGGATCGTCGATGTCCGAGACTTTGTTCTCGAGCGCGAGGATACCTTCGCGGCGAGCGATCTGCGACAGCTCGACGAAGAGCTTGAGAAGCTCGCCCTTGTCATGCGTCTTCGGCTTGCTGAACGTCATCTTGACGATCTTCGGCAGCGTCTTCAGCTCTACCATGTGGAAGCCGGTGAACAAGCACGAGATCGTGCCGACGATGATGATGAGGAATGCGGCCGGGTTGTTGAGTGCCGAGAGTGGCGCGCCCTTCAAGACCATGCCCACGAAAATGGCGATGAATCCGAGGACCATGCCGATGATGGTCGATATCTCCACGAAAAAGACCTCCTAAACTTCGTCCTTGTATGCATCCGATTTTTGCAACCTGGATGATCCCATCGAGTCATACTCGTGTTTATTATACTATTCCCCATAAAAAAAGAAAATCCTACCTGGCACAAAGAAAAAAATTTTCTCGTCAAAATCATAAATCGGCATTATTTTACCATTTATCTTTCTCATTTTATGGTATAATATAGAAAAATAAGCGAAATTTATACAGAAAGAAGCGATCGCATGGAATTACGTCAGCTCGAATATTTCCAGATGGCCAGCCGCCTGCGCAACATCACGCGCGCGGCCGAGCGGCTGCGCGTCTCGCAGCCGAACATCACCGTCGCCATCAAGAAGCTCGAAGCGGAGCTCGGCATCCAGCTCTTTGACCGCAGCCAGAAGCAGCTCGCCCTGACGCCGGAGGGCGCGGTGTTCCTCAACCGCATCGAGCTCGCGCTCCGCAACATCCAGGACGCCGTGCTCGAAGTCAACGACTACAAGCAGCTGCAGAAAGGCTCGATCAAGATCGGCATCCCGCCGATGATGGGCGCATATCTCTTCCCGCGCATTTTTTCGAGCTTCCAGAAAAAATATTCGCATCTTGACATCTATCTGCACGAGGAAGGCTCGGTGTCGATCCGCGAGCAGCTCGAGCGCGACGAGCTCGACTTCGGCATCATCATCATCTCGGGCGCGTCGAACCACCTCGCGCTCCTGCCGATGGTGCGCAGCCAAATCGTCGCCTGCGTGCCGGAGCACAGCCCGCTCGCGGAGAAACCGTTCCTCACGAAGGATGACATCGCCGCCTCGAACCTCATCATGCTGAAGGAGGGCTCGTTCCTGCGCCAGACGATCCTCGGCAAGCTGAAAGAAAACAACATCACGCCAAACATCGTGCTCGAATCGAACCAGGTCGTGACGATCAAAGGCCTCGTCGCGAGCGGCGTCGGCATCTCATTCCTCCTCGACATGGTGCTCGAGGACGCGCCGGGCGTCAAAGCCATCCCGCTCGAGACGCCGCTCCTTGTTGACGTCGGCCTCGCGTGGAAGAAAGACCGCTACATCTCAAAGGCCGCGCAGTCGTTCATGGACTTCTGCAAGGAGACGCTGCGCGAGAAACAAAAAGCGGAAACGAAATAACGTGCACACAGCAAAGCGGACAACCAGCAAGCGCCGGTTGCCCGCTTTTATACTGCAACGGAACCGTGTCAGTTCTTCGGGAAGAATTCCTCATGGATGGCATTGACGGCCTTGTCGAGCTCCGAGCCTTTGACGAGGCAGCTGATGCTGATCTCCGACGTGCTGATGATGTCGATGTTGACGCCCGCTTTCGAGAGCGCGCCGAACATGCGCGCGGCCGTGCCCGGGTTGCCGAGCATGCCGGCACCGACGATGGAGACTTTCGCGACGTCTTCCTCGATGAGGACGGCGATGGCGTTGAGCTTCGACGCGACGCCGTCGACGACTTTCTTCGCCTGCGAGAGATCGTCGGCCGCGACGGTGAAGACCATGTCCGTGACGTTCTTCTCGATGTTGCGGATGCTCTGCACGATCATGTCGACGTCGATGCTCTCCGCAGCGAGCGCCGAGAAGATCTCATGCGCGATGCCCGGCGTGTTCGGGATGCCGAGCACGGCGATCTTCGCCACCTTGTTGTCATGAGCCACGCCACGAATCACGAAATCCTTATCTTCCATTGTATAATCCTCCCTAATGATCGTTCCGGGTTTTGTCGTAAAGGTCGAGCGCACGTGGATGGGGATGTGGAAATACTCGCCCATCTCGACGGAGCGCGGCTGCATGACGCCGGCGCCAAGGCGCGCCATCTCGAGCATCTCGTGATACGTGATCTCTTTCATCTTGCGCGCATCCTTCACGATGCGCGGATCGGCGCTGTAGATGCCGTCGACGTCCGTGAAGATTTCGCAGCTGTCAGCCTTCAGCGCGCCCGCGAGCGCGACAGCCGACGTATCCGAGCCACCGCGGCCGAGCGTGACGGGATCCATTTTCTCGTCTGCGCCCTGGAAGCCCGCGACGACGACGATGTTGCCCTTGTCGAGCTCTTCCTTTACGCGCTCCGGCTCGATGTCGACGATGCGTCCTTTCGTGTGCACGGAGTTCGTCTGCATGCCGGCCATCGGGCCCGTCAGGGAGATGGCTTTCGCGCCGAGCGTCTTGAATGCCATGGCGAGCAGCGCGATCGAGACCTGCTCGCCCGTCGTGAGCAGCATATCCATTTCGCGCGTATACTGATACGGGTCCTTGTTGATGCCGTGCGCGAGCTGGATGAGGTCGTCCGTCGTATCGCCCATAGCGGACACGACCATGACGATCTGATCGCCGGGCTGGCGTTCGCTCAAGACGCGCTTGGCGACGTTCATGATTTTTTCCGTGGTGGCAACGGAGCTGCCGCCGAATTTCTTTACAATAAGAGCCATGCCATACTTCTCCTCCGATGATTCCTTGTCTTGTTGTAGGCAATCAATTAACGCTATTATACATATTTCTCCCCTGTCTGTCTACCCGATGGCGCAAATTTGTGGATTTTTGTTCACTGTGACAGGGCATGATTTCTTTCTGGACAAATGTCCTCTTTTATGGTAGCGTAAACGAAGTTTTGAACTCATCTGATTGGAGGCTTCTTTATTATGAAAGAACGACGCGCTATCGGCGTCGGGGAACGGCTGCCGCTCCTCGAAACCATCCCGCTCTCGCTGCAACATCTCTTCGCGATGTTCGGCTCGACGGTGCTCGTACCGATCCTGTTCCATGTGAACCCGGCGACGATCCTGCTCTTCAACGGCATCGGCACGCTCCTCTACCTCGTGCTCTGCAAAGGAAAGATTCCTGCATACCTCGGCTCGAGCTTCGCGTTCCTCTCGCCCGTGTTCCTCGTGCTCGCGCAGTACAGCTATGAGGCCGCGCTCGGCGGCTTCATCATCGTCGGCTGCGTGTTCTGCGCTGTCGGCCTGCTCATCCGCGCCATCGGCACGAACTGGATCGACGTCATCTTCCCGCCGGCGTCCATGGGCGCCATCGTCGCTGTCATCGGCCTCGAGCTCATGCCGACGGCCGCAGGCATGGCCGGCCTGACGGCTGAGACGCCGGACATGACGACGATCACCGTCTCGATCCTCACGCTCGCCATCACGATCGTCGCATCCGTCGCGTTCAAAGGCTTCCTCTCGATCATCCCGATCCTCATCGGCGTCGTCTCCGGCTACATCATCGCAGCCGCCTGCGGCATCGTCGACTGGTCGCTCGTCGCGAGCGCGCCGTGGTTCGCGCTGCCGACGTTCTATCATCCCGTCTTCGAGCCTGGCGCGATCCTGATAATTTTGCCTGCATCGCTCGTCGTCATCGCCGAGCACATCGGCCATCTCATCGTCACGGGCAACATCGTCGGTTCGAACCTCACGAAAGACCCGGGTCTCGACCGCTCCATCTTCGGCAACGGCCTCTCGACCATCATCTCGGGCTTCTTTGGCTCGACGCCGAACACGACGTACGGCGAGAACATCGGCGTGCTCGCCATCACGCGCGTCTTCTCGACGTGGGTCATCGGCGGCGCGGCGTGCTTCGCCATCCTCCTCTCATGCCTCGGCAAGCTCGCGGCGCTCATCCAGAGCATCCCCGCGCCCGTCATGGGCGGCGTGTCCATGCTGCTGTTCGGCCTCATCGCCGCCTCGGGCATCCGCATCCTCGTCGAGGCGAAAGTCGACTACGACCAGCCGATGAACCTCCTCCTGACGTCCATCGTCATGGGCATCGGCGTTTCGACGGCGAGCATCACGATCGGCACGGTCACGCTGAAAGGCATGGCGCTCGCGACGATCGTCGCCATCCTGCTCTCGCTCACGTTCCGCTGCATCGCGCGCCTGCGCGGCGAGCCGTTCGCGCCGGCGTCGAAGGCGAACGAACAGGCGACGGGCGACCTGCATCACGAATGACGCGCGTCGTTGTCCAGCTCCGCGAGGGCGAGACGGAGCTCTCCGCAGAAACGTATCTCCTCCACCGCTACGGTATCTCGAAGTCCCAATGGAAGCGCGTGAAACACACAGGCGACTTCCATTGCAACGGCGCGCCCGCGCACGGCAAGCACACGCGCGTCCATACGGGCGACGTGCTGACGTTCACGACGGAAAAGCCGCCGAATCCCGCGAAGTTCCCCGTCGTCCCCGAGCACGTGCCGCTCGACATCCGCTATGAGGACGACGACCTCTTGGCCGTCAACAAGCCCACGGGCATGCTCGTCCATCCGCTCTACGTCCATCCGAACGGCACGCTCGCGAACGCGATTCTCGGTTATTATGAAGAAAAGGGCTTGCCGTACCGCTTCCATCCGCTCCACCGCCTCGATCGCGACACGACGGGCCTCGTGCTCATCGCAAAGCGGCCGGAGCTCCAGCATATGCTTACGAAAAACGGCACAATTAAATTGTTCCACCGTGAATACCTCGCCATCGCCTGCGGGAAACTTCCCGAGCGCGAAGCGTGGATCGACGCGCCGCTCGGCAGGCGGCCCGGCAGCACGGTCGAACAGGCTGTCGTGCCTATAGAAAACGGCGGCAAGTCCGCGCGCACGCATTACACCGTGCTCGCAGAGACGGACGCGACCGACGCGCATCCCGCGCTCTCGCTCGTGCGGCTCCAGCTCGAGACCGGCCGCACGCATCAGATCCGCGTGCATCTCGCCGCGCTCGGCTGTCCGCTGTTAGGCGATGATCTCTATGGGGACGCAAGCCCGCTCATCGCTCGCCAGGCACTCCACGCCGCGCGGCTGACGTTCCACCATCCGATCACGGGCGCGGACGTCGCGATCGTCGCGCCGCCGCCCGACGATTTTCAGCGCGTTCTCGCGTTTTTCGACGCAATCGGAACGGAAACGCTCAAAGATTTTCAATAAAAAGTGCCATCCCTCTATACACCATCGCGCTTTTTATGGTATAATTCATGTAGTTCATTGTTCTGAGTGAACAGATTTTACTAGGGGGTAATGTAAAAATGCCATTGGTTGGAACGAAAGAAATGTTCAAGAAAGCTTACGAGGGCGGCTACGCCATCGGCGCTTTCAACGTCAACAACATGGAGATCGTCCAGGGGATCACGGAAGCTGCGGCTGAACTGAATTCCCCGGTCATCCTCCAGGCATCCGCCGGCGCCCGCAAATATGCAAAGGGTCCGTATCTCCGTCATCTCGTCCTTGCGGCGCTCGAGGTCAACGACATCCCTGTCGCCCTGCATCTCGATCACGGCCCGGACTTCGAGACGTGCAAAGCGTGCATCGACGACGGCTTCACGTCCGTCATGTACGATGGCTCGAAGTACGAGTTCAAAGAGAACATCAAGCGCACGCAGGAAGTTGTCGCGTACGCGCATGAGCACGGCGTCGTCGTCGAGGCTGAGCTCGGCAAGCTCGCCGGCATCGAAGATGATGTCAAGGTTGCGGCTCACGACGCTGCCTACACGCAGCCGGAAGAAGTCGAAGAGTTCGTCAAAGAGACGGGCGTCGACTCCCTCGCCATCGCCATCGGCACGAGCCATGGCGCATTCAAGTTCAAGCCGGAGCAGTGCACGCGCAACGCGGACGGCGTCCTCGTCCCGCCTGAGCTCCGTTTCGACATCCTCGCCGAAATCGAGAAGAAGATTCCGGAGTTCCCGATCGTCCTCCATGGCGCATCCTCCGTTATCCCGAAATATGTCAAGATCATCAACGCGAACGGCGGCAAGCTCGATGACGCTGTCGGCATCCCGGAGGATCAGCTCCGCCGTGCTGCGAAGTCTGCGGTCTGCAAGATCAACATCGACTCCGACCTCCGTCTCGCCATGACGGCCGGCATCCGCGAGCACTTCGTCGCGAATCCGGGCCACTTCGATCCGCGCCAGTACGTCGCGGACGGCCGCTCCTACATCAAGGAGCTCGTCGAGCACAAGATCAAAGACGTCCTCGGCTCCGACGGCCGCGCCGATGAGATCATGGCGCTCGTCAACGCAAACAAATAATCGACACACGCCTCTGTGTTTCGACAACAAGAAAGCCGCTCCTTCGGGAGCGGCTTTCTTGTTGCCTATTTTTTTACTGCAGCGCTTGCTTCAGCGTCTTCATGTTTTTCCGCATGGCGTCGAGGTAGGCGTCTTTCGCGGCCGGCGTCGCCTCGCCCGTCACGACGGGGTCGAGCTCATAGATCTTTGCGCCCGTCTCGCGGGCGATGGTCTCGGCGGCGGCAGGCGAGTACTGCGGCTCGGTGAAGAGGACTTTCACGGGCAGTGCGCGCACCTGTGCGATTGTCTCTTCGAGCTCGGCGGGCGTCGGGTCGGCACCGGGCTCGCGCTCGATGACGCCGATGATATTGAGGCCAAACTCGTCCGCAAAGTACGGGAACGCCTCGTGGAATGTCACGATGTCCTTATGCGGAACGCCATCGAGCTCTGCGTGCATTTCTTTCTTCAATGCTTCGAGCTTTCCAAGATACGCCTCCGCATTTTTTTCATACGCATCAGCGTGTGCGGGGTCGGCAGCTTTCAGCTGGTCGCGGATGTTTTTGACCTGCTCGATGTTTTTCGTGATGCTGAGCCAGACGTGCGGGTTCGCCTCGCCGTCTTCCTCGAGCAAGTCGATGCCGCGCGAGGCGTCGACGACGATCATGCCGTCCTGCATCTTGACCACCTTGTCAAGAAAGCTCTCCATGCCCGCGCCGTTGACGACGAAGGCGTCGGCGGATTCGAGCGTCTTCATGTCTTCCGTCGTGAGCTGGTAGTCGTGCAGGCAGCCCGTCTGCGGCTTCGTCATGTTCGTGACGGTCACGCCGTCGACGCCGTCCGTCAGGTTGATGACGTCGATGTAGATGGGATAGAACGACGTCACGATGTGGAACGCGCCGTCGTTCGTTTGCTTTTGCGCGGCGGGCTGCCCGCCGCAGCCCGCGAACGCGAGCGTCAGGATGGCGAGCAGCGCGCACATGATTTTTTTGATGAGCAAGGAATCTCCCTCCTGTTTGTCGAAAGCTTGCTGACATATCCATCTTACCATAGGTTGTCAAAATCCTAGCGTTTTCTCATGCTTCCTTGGTAGAATGAAGCCAATTTTTCATCACGGGAGGGTTTTCCATGAAATTTGCGATTCTCGGCGCGGGCGGCACGGGCGGCTGCCTCGCGGGCTATCTCATCCAGTCGGGCGCGGATGTCACGGTGCTCGCGCGCGGCGCGCACCTCGCAGCCATGCAGACGGACGGCCTCACGATCCATCGCGACGTTGCCGATGACATCCACGTTGCGCCGTCAGAGTTCCGTGCTTGCACGGCAGACGCGTACAACGACACACCGGACGTCTTGCTCGTCTGCGTGAAATACTACAGCATCGCGGACGCCGTCGCGCTCGCGCGGCGCGTGGCCGGGCCGGACACGCTCATCATCCCGATTCTCAACGTCTTCGGCACAGGCGAAGTCATGCAAAAGGATTTGCCTGGCCTGACGTGCCTCGATGGCTGCATCTACATCTGGGCGCTGCGCGAGGCGCCGGGCGTCATATCGCAGAGCGGGAAAATCCTGCGTGTGTTCTTCGGCTTCCGCCCCGGGCAGGATGACCGCCTCGCGCTGAAGGCGCAGGAGGTTGAAAAAATCCTGCGTGCGGCGGGCATCTCAGCGCACTTCTCTGATGACATCCGCCGCGATGCGCTGCAAAAATTCGCATTCGTCTCGCCGATGGGAGCGTGCGGCCTGTACGAAAACGCTGTCAGTGGCGACATGCAGCCCGGTGGCCGCGCGCGAGAGACCTTCGTGGAGCTCGTGAAAGAAGTCAAAGCGCTAGGCTCTGCCATGGGCGTGCAGTTCTCCCGCGAGCCCGTCGCCGAAGGCTGCAAGATCATGGACGCCTCCGCACTGAACCTCACGACGTCGATGCAACGCGATGTCGCGGCGGGCGGGAGATCAGAATTTGCAGGGCTCGTCGACCGAGTGGCAGCGCTTGCCGAAAAATATCACGTCGATGTACCGCTGTATCAGAAAATTAGTGCGTGGGGAAAAGAAAAGGGCATCCGCTAAACTCAGCAAACAAACCAACAATTTTTTTTGAAGGGAGGATTTCTATGCCTGCACGCAATGTCAATATGCTCTCGGGGCCTTTATATCGCGAGCTCTTGGCCTTTTCCCTGCCCATCGCGGTCACGGGCATCCTCGAACAGCTCTTTAATGCGACGGATACGATGGTGCTCGGGCGGTTCGAGGGGACGGCAGCGATGGCGGCCGTCGGCAACAACGTCACGATCATCAGCTTGATTGTCGCGCTGCTGCTCGGCGTGTCGCTCGGCGCGAATGTCGTCATCGCGCAGTACATCGGCGCGCGTCGGCTGAAGGAGGCGACGCGCACGATCCACACGGCGCTGCTGTTCTCCCTGCTCATCGGCGTCGCCATCGCCGTGCTCGGGCAGCTGCCGGTCGCGTGGGCGCTCGACGCGCTCGCCGTGCCGGCCGCCGTGCAGGAGGCGGCGGAAATCTACCTGCGCATCTTCCTCGTGGGCATGCCGTTCCTTTCGCTCTACAATTTTGCAGCTGCCATCCTCCGCAGCCGCGGCGACGCACAGACGCCACTCTATGCGCTCATCCTCGCGAGCGTGCTGAACATCGTGCTTGACCTCGCATTCGTGCTCCTGTTCGACTGGGGCACGGCAGGTGTCGCGGCGGCGACGGTGCTGTCGTATCTCGTCTGCGCGCTCCATCTCGTGCGCCACATGCTGCGCGCGACGGGCATCCTGCATCTCGAACTTGGCCTCTTGCGCATCCACGTTGGCGAACTCGCAAAGTGTCTCCGCATTGGCCTTCCCGCCGCACTCCAGGGCATGGTGTTCTGCATCGCGAACCTCGTCATCCAGAACGCCATCAACAGCCTCGGCCCTGAGGTCATGGCAGCTTCGGCTGCCGCGTTCACGATCGAGATCAACATGTATTGCTTCACCGTCGGCTTCCAGCAGGCCTGCACGACGTTCGTCGGGCAGAACTACGGCGCACGCCAGTTCGCCCGCTGCCGCGAGGTCACGCGCGACTGTGCCGTGCTGACGGCCATCACGATGATCGTGCTCGGTACGCTCATCTACGCGTTCATGCAGCCAATGCTCGGCTTCTTCTCGACGAATCCCGTCGTCATCGAAAACGCCGTCACGCGCATCGAATACGTCGTCCTGCCCGAGATTCTCTGCACGGGCTTTGACATCTGCTCCGGCGCGCTCAGGGGCTACGGCGTCTCGCTCGCGCCGGCCATCGCGACGCTCATCTCCGTCTGCGGCGTCCGCCTCGCAGGCGTCTGGTGGTACTTCCCGACGCACCCGGTCTTTTCGAACCTCATGGTGCTCTTCCCCATCAGCTGGATCGTTGCAGACATCTTGATCATCTCCCTTTACCGTTTGCATCTGAAACATCTCAGGATATAAAAAAATCGGCTCGCATGAGCCGGTTTTTTTATTTTTCATACGCCTGGCGCCCCGATGGCGACGTCCTCCAATTTGAGCTTCGATCCGCGCATCGAGCGGCGCAGTTCCGGCACGTAGCTGCGGAATTCCTGCGAGGCCTCCTGGTTTGCGAAAATGATGCGCATGTCGAGGTGCTCGTGCTCGTAGACGCGGCATGTGAGCTCGACTGCGCCGAGGTTTTCCGTCAGCACGCAGAGACGCAGCCACGTTTCTTTCTTCGGGATGCCCGTCTCCTTGTCCTCCTGCGTCTCGTCGTAAACATGGATGTACGCGGGATAACTTTTTTCATTCTCGCCGAGGTACATCGGCATCATGAAGTTCATGGAGCGCTGCCCCTGCTGGACCGCATGGTCGCCCTCCATCGAGCCGCGCATGGAAAAAATGAACTCCGCGATGTCTTTCGCCGCTTTCTTGAGCTGGCGGCCGGAAAGGCGCTTCGTGACGGCGAGATCGGAAAGCTGCATAAACGCCCAGAGGCGCGGCAGCTCGGGAATGTTCTGCTGCACGGCGGCCTGCTGGATCGTCGCGGGGATGTTCTGCTGCACGACGCGCAGCAGCGTTTCAAGCTGGCGCGCTTCCTTCGGCGGGAGTGCCGCGTTGCCGCTGTCGGCAAACGACTGGAGCGCTTGCGCGTCCGCCGGCGAAATCTCGCCCCGCGCGAGGAACGCCCGCGCGAGTTGCTTCATCGTCTGCATGGCTTCCTGCGTGTTCTGGATGGGCTGCGACATGAGGAATTCCTTCGCCTCGCGTGCTGTCATCGTCATGGTCGACGCAGGGTCTTGCACCATCGGCTGCGTGCCTTGGCGCGCGGCTTGTGCGGCCTGCTGTTGCACTTGCGCGTCCGCACGGCCGGCTTCCGCGCCAGCATGCTGCTCCTGCGATGCAACGTTCCCCTCGGCGGTATTCGCAGGATTCGGCGCGGCCTGTCCATTCGCTGCGTTCGTCATGCTCGTTGTGTTCGACGGATTCGAGGGATTCGACGAGTTCGCGCCGTTCGGCATCGCCGATGCGTTCGCGCCGCCCGTTCCATTCGCAAGGCTCGCCGCGCCCTGCCCCTGCGCGGGTTGTGCGCTGTTCTGTGCCGTGGCCGTTCCTGCCGACTGGCCCTGCGGCGCCAGCTGGCTTTCCGCCGGCTGCCCCTGCATCACCGCGGGCTGGCCCTGTGCCTGGCCTTGTGCAGCACTCTGCTGGATGCCTTGCCTTTGCATCATCTGCTCTGCTGCTTGCCCTTGCACGGTCGGCTGGCCTTGCAACGCGCTTTGCCCGTTCGGCAAGGCTTGTCCATTTTGCGCGCCCGCTGCCGTTTGCGCTTGCGCCGCTGTCCCTGCACCGCCCGGCAAAGCCGTCTGCCCGTTCGCCGCCTGTCCTTCTGCGGCCGCCTGCCCGCCTGCCATGGCCTGCGGCATCGTGCCTTGCGCCGTTTGCCCCTGCTCCTGCACGGCCTGCTGCGCGGCGTTCAGCATCGCCGCATCCGCGCCGCGCGGCATGAAGTATTGCACGAGTTTCTGCAAAAACGCCATCGTTTCCGTGGGCTGCTGTGCCATGCCTTGCCCGCCGCCCGCTTGCATCGAAGCGATGAACTGCTGGAGTGTTTGCGGCAGGCTGCTCGCTTCCTTGCCATTGATGAGGCCGAACGCCGCCTTGAGGAGCAGCACGGGCTCGAGTGCCTGCCCGCCCGGCTCTTGCGTCACAGCGGCCTTGAGGTTCGTCAGGAGCGATTGCAGGCCGTCGCTGATATTCACGTCGTAGCCTTTTTCCGCGAGCGCGCCCATCTGCAGCAGCGTGCGCGCGACGGACGTCAGCTGCTCCATGGAAAAGCGCTGGCTCTCCATTGTGCTGCCGAGGCCGGAGCCGAGCGTCTCGTCGAACGAAAACGCCTGCTTCATGACGTTTTCGATGACCTTCTGCAAGTCCGCCGGCATCTTCTCGACGTTCTCCATCTCCGCCGTCGAAATCTTCGAAAGGATGCCCGCCATGTCCTCGATGGCGTTCTCGATTGATACGTTCGTCTGCGGGCGGAAGCCGGCGGACGCGCTCTCGCCGCCACGCCGCCCGACACCGTCAACGCCGCCCGGCGCAGCCGGACGGTTGACAGGACGGATGCCGACCGCACTCGTTTCCATCGGCATGTCAGGTCACCTCTCCTTCGTTCGCGACATCATCCATCCAGCCGACCATCGAGCGGATGGGCTCGAACGACTGGCGATGAATCGGGCACGGGCCGTATTGTCGGAGCGCCGCGATGTGCTCGGCTGTGCCGTAGCCCTTGTGCTGCGCAAATCCATACTGCGGGAACGCCTTGTCATACTCCATCATGAGGCGGTCACGCGTGACTTTCGCTACGATCGAGGCCGCCGCGATGGACGCGGATTTCGCGTCGCCCTTGATGATGGATTCCTCGGGCATCGGAAGCTTTTCGAGGTGCACGGCATCGATCAAGACTTTCTTCGGCTGCGGGTCGAGGCCGAAAATCGCCTCGTACATGCCGTTCATCGTCGCCTGGTAAATGTTGATGCGGTCAATCGTCTTCGCATCGACGAGCACGGAGCTCACGGCGATGGCCTTTTCCTGGATCTCGTCGTACAGTTCTTCGCGCGCCTTCGCCGACAGCTTCTTCGAATCGTTGAGCCGTGGCAGGAACAGCCCGCGCGGCAAGATGACGGCCGCGACGGACACAGGGCCGGCGAGCGGCCCGCGCCCGGCCTCGTCGACGCCGGCGATGATGTCATAGCCCTCGTCCGCCGCCGCATTTTCATACGCGTAGAGCGCCGCGACGCGCGCGCGTTCCGCCTGCTCCTTGTCATAGCGCCGCACGAGCCGCCGGACGCCCTGCCGCGCATCGAGGCGGCACGCTTCCACGACGTCCTGCGCGGGTTCTGCGCCGTCCGGGGGGAACAGCGCCGCTTCGATGTCCTTGATCTTCATGCCTGAGGTATCCATGTCACGACCGGCCTTCTTCCTGCGATGCATCCGACGGTTCCGCCGTGTCTGCCGCATCCTCTGTTTCCGTCGGCACGTCATCGAGCGTCACGAGCCCGAGCTTGCCCGCGCGGAATTCCTGCATCACGATGCGCACGGCCTTTTCCGTGTCAATGGCGCCGCCCTTCACGAGGCAGCCGCGCTTGCGCCCGATGAGCTCGATGAGCTCGTAGCCGTTCTCCGGCAGCTCCCCCGTGAGCTTGAATCGCTCCGCGAGCCGCTCGGGATGCGTGCGGCACAGCGTTTCGAGCAAGAGCCCCGCGACCTGCTCCTGATCGTAAATGTCATCATTGATCGCGCCCGTGAACGCGAGCTTCAGTCCGACCGTCATGTCCTCGAACTTCGGCCAGAGGACGCCCGGCATGTCTAGGATGTCGAGGTTCGCGCCGATCCTCACCCATTGTTTCGCACGCGTCACACCCGGCGTGTTCTGCACCTTCGTCCGCGCCGCGCCTGCAAGGCGGTTGATGAGCGACGACTTGCCGACGTTCGGGATGCCGAGGATCATGCAACGCGCTGCGCGCCCGCGCCCGCCGCTCTTTGCATACTTTTCCGTCTTCGGCCGAGCGAGCTCTTCCGCCGCCTGCGTGAGCTGCTTCATGCCCTTGCCCTTGTTCGCGTCGATGGCTACGGCGCGGATGCCCTGCGCGCGGAAATACGCGAGCCATGCGCGCGTCTCGGCCGGGTCGGCGAGGTCGGACTTGTTCAGCGCGATGAGGCGCGGCTTGCCCGCGATGATCTCCGCCAGCATCGGATTCGCGCTCGCCGCCGGGATGCGCGCATCGCGGAGCTCCACGACGACATCGACGAGCTTCAAGTTCTCCTCAATGAGTCGCTGCGCTTTTTTCATATGGCCGGGGAACCACTGCAGTTGGATTCCCTTCGTGTCTTCTTCTCGCTCCATACGCCGATGTGCCCCTTTGCTCAAAAAATTTTATTGACAATTGTATTTTAGCAAATTTTGCACGAAAAAAGAAGGCCTGTCCTCAGATGACAAGCCTTCTCTCTTTTTTGTGCTTTTGTCGTGCGTTTCCACGCGCACGCCTCAGTGAATGAGGAGTTCTTTGACCGCGCCGTAGCGAATCTGCTCCGTCGCTGCGCAGGGGTCGCCTTTGAGGACGGCTTCTTTCGCGGCTGCTTCGTCAGCGAGCTGCACTTTGCCGTCTTTGACCTCGCCCTCGATCTTCGCCCAGAGCGCCTTGCGGGACGTCGCCGTGTCTTTGAACACTTCGTTGTTGTAGAAGATGTTCATCGACGTCTCGGATTTCTCCTCGTCGCAGTTGAAGAAGACGTAGACTTTTGCGTCTTTCTTCACGGTCGTCTTTGCCGCCGTCTTCGTCGTTTTGGATTTTGTCTTGGTTGTCGTCGTTCTCGTTGCCATAGATAATCCCAGCCTTTCTTTTCATCTCGTATAATAGCTATGTATGACACTGCCTATTATAAACTTTTGAGCGAAAGCTGTCAAAGGTTGGGCATTTCCCGCAGCTTCATGCCTTTTTGAGCGCATCGAGGCCGGCGAAAGCGTACATGCGCATGGCAGCGTGAAATGCGGGGTCGCGCAGGATGCGCATGGGCTCGTCTTCTGCTGCAATCGGGAAAAAATCCTTGAGGTTCAAGAGGAGGATCGGCGCCATCGTGTGCAGGATGCCACTGTAAAGCACGGGGTCGCCCTCGGAGCGTCCGAGGTAATCCGCGAAGAGCTTCCGCACCCATGGGAATTTCGTCGTGGCGAGATGACGGAGGATGGGCAAGAACGCTGTCGCGTTGCCGAGCGCTTCGCGCAGCCAGACCTGGATGGCGCGCTCGTCCGCACCGGCGCGGCCGCCGCGCTGCACGGACCAGAGCAAGCTGTCGAAAAAGCGCTCGAGCTTTTCACGCGGCGTGCCCGCGCCCTCGGCGATGTCCTGCAGCGTCGTCTGGCTGATGATGCGGTCGTGCACGCGGTAGAGCATGGCCTCGTACAGCCCTTCGCGGCTGCCGAAATGATAGTTGACAGCCGCGAGGTTCGCGCCGGCCTGCTGGCAGATTTCCTTGCTCGTGACGGAGGCGAAGCCTTTCGCCGCCGTGAGCGCTTCGGCGCAATCGAGCAGACGCTCGCGCGTCGCGCGGCCGTCTTCGCGCTGTTTTGTGTCTTGTTTCATGGATGAGGACCTTCTTTATGTTGTCTTGTGGCGGAAGAGATAGCCTGCGGCCGGCATGGTCACCGCGCCGATGCAGAACATGGGGAGGAAATCCCATCGCACATCAAAGAGCGTCGCGCCCTCGAGATAGATGCGGCGCACGGCGTCGATGGCGAAGCGCATCGGGTCGATGTACGTGAAGAGCTGCAAGACCTCCGGCATGTTCGCGACGGGCGTCGCCATGCCGGAGAGCAGCGCCATCGGAATCATGAGGACAAGGACGTAAATCAAAACTTGCTGCATATTTTCCGAAATGGCCGAAATCGAGAGGCCGATGCCGGTCGAGCTGACCATGAAAAAGACCAGCGTCGCGACGATGGAGAGGATCGAACCGGAGCACGGGATCTCGAACCAGAACCGCGCGATGCAGAAAATCGCGAGCGCCTGGAACAGGCCGACGAGCACGGGCGGCACGGCCTTGCCGATGAGGATCTGTGACGGGCCGAGCGGCGTCACGAGCAACTGGTCGAACGTTCCCTGCTCGCGCTCTTTCGCGATGGACATGCCGGCGAGCAGCATGACCTGCGTGAACGAGATCATCGCCATGAGGCTCGGCACGAAGTTCCACTGCGTCTCCTGGTTCGGGTCGTACCATGTGCGCGACTGGATCGTGATGCCGCCCGTGCCTATGCGCTCGGCATTCCACGTCGCGACGATCTGGCTGATGTAGCCCGTCGCGAGGCCGGCGATGGAACTGTTGCGGCCGTCGGCGATGACCTGCACGGGCGCCTGCCCGTCGCGATTGATGAGGCGGTCGAAATCCTGCGGAATCACGACGACGCAGATGACGCTCCCCGAATCAATCTGATCGGCAATCTCGTTGGCGTTTGTGAGCGTCGCCACACGGTCGAACGCCGGCGCCGCGTCGATGTGCGCGATGAGGTCGTGCGCGAGCGCGCCATGCGACTCGTCGATGACGGCGTACGGCACTTCTTCGAGGTTGTAGTTCGCTGCGTAGCCGAAGAGGAAGCCCTGCATGATGGGCGGGACGACGAGCATGAACTTCAGTCGCGGGTCTTTGACGAGCGCGATGAGTTCTTTCTGACAAAGGAAAAACAATTGCTGGAAGAACAAACGAATGTCGGACCAGCTCATCCTTCCACCTTCTTTTTCGTCAAGTGATACGCGATGCATAGGAACAGCACAGCGTAGCCCATGAGGAGCGCCGTATTCTTCGCGATGAGCGGCCAGTAGTTGCCCGCAAGCAATAGCGACTTCATGAGCTCGAGGAAATACGTCATCGGCAAGACATGGCTGACGGCGCGGATGCCGATGGGCTCAGAATGCAGGTCGAATAGGAAGCCCGACAGCATGATGGTCGGCAAAAAGCTAATGAGGAGCGACAGTTGGCACGCGAGCAGCTGATTCTTCGTCAGCGACGAAATGACGAGGCCGAGCGCGAGCGCGATGACGAGATAGAGCATCGACTCGCCGAGAATCAGCAGCATCGATCCGCGCATGGGGAGGTCGAACAGCACGCGCCCCGCGAGGAGGCAGAGCAGCATGCCGCCCATGCCGATGACGAAATACGGCACGACTTTCGCGAGGATCAATTCATAGATGCGCACGGGCGTCACGAACAGCGACTCGAACGTGCCGCGCTCCCACTCGCGCGCCATGACCATGGCCGTGAGAAACACGCCGCTGATCGTCAGCACCATCATGAGGATGCCCGGCACGAAGAACCACGTGCTCGTGTTCGCATCGTTGAACCAGACGCGCGAGACGACCGTCGCCTGCCCTGTGCCTGCCGCGGCCGCCCGCGTCGCGACCCATGCGAGCACCGCGCCCTGCACATAGCTCTGCGCCGACATCGCCGTCGTCGCGTCGCCGCCGTTCAAGATGAGCTGCACGGACGCGTCACCTTTCGCGAGGCGCTCCGTGAATTCATGCGGCACGCGCAGGATGGCGGAGACTTCATGATTTTTGAGCATCTCTTCCGCCTCGGGCATCGCATGGACGAACACGGGCGAAAAATACTTCGAGCCCTGCGTGAACGAGACCATGGAGCGCGCCGTCGGCGACGTGTCCTCCAAGACGACGGCCGTCGGCACGTTCTCGACGTCGAGCGACATGCCGTAGCCGATGATGAGGATGAGCATGAGCGGCAGCACGACACCCATGAGAATGCTGCTGCGGTCGCGGATGAGCTCGAGGAATTCCTTCCAGACGAGCGCGGCGAAGCGGCGGAATGCCGCGCGGATGCCCGCGTTCTGTGTTGCGGTTCCGTCGCTCATGCGCCCTGCCTCCCTTCTTTTTCCAGCGCGGCGCGCGACTGCTCGACAATCGCGATGAAGATGGCGTTCATATCCGCGTCCGGCATGTTCATGCGCTTGCGGATGTCTGCCGGTGCGCCGAGCACGAGCATCTCGCCGTGGTCTTGGATCATCATACGGTCGCAGTACTCGGCCTCGTCCATGAAATGCGTCGTGATGATGATCGTCACGCCGCGTTCCGACAGGTGCGCGATCTGCTGCCAGAACGTGCGCTGCGCGAGCGGATCGATGCCGCTCGTCGGCTCGTCGAGGAACAGGATCTTCGGCCGGTGGATGAGCGCAGCCGCCATGGAAAGGCGCTGCTTGTAGCCGCCCGGCAGCTCGCCCGCGACATGGTCGGAGCGATCCGTCAAGTCAAATTCCGCCATGACTTCGTTGATGCGCTGTTTCAGTTCCAATGCCGGGATGCCGTACGTGCCGCCGTAAAAGCGCAAATTTTCGTAGACCGTCAGCTGGCTGTAGAGCGAAAATTTCTGTGCGACGTAGCCGATGTTGCGCCGCGCCTCCGTGCGCGCCGTGCGGAGGTCGACGCCCCGCGACGCTGAGCTTTCCCGACGTCAGTGGCAACAGGCCGCAGAGCATGCGGAACGTCGTCGTCTTGCCCGCGCCGTTCGGGCCGAGCAGGCCGAAGACCTCACCGCGATGGACGTCGAATGATGTGTGGGAGACAGCCGTGAAGTCACCGAATTTTTTGACGAGGTCGCGGACGGTGATGTCGATGTCGGCATTGACGGAATCGTTGCCAAAAACCTTTTCGTGCGCGCACCCGCGAGATGTTACGACGTTCGTATTGTCAAGACCTGCAAGGGACCCTTTCCACCGCTGACGCGGTCCCCCTTCCCCTGAGGGGAAGGCTTTTCGTACCTGCGTCTTCCCTTTCCTATTCTCTTCATCTTCTTTCAACAGAATCATGAACGCATCTTCGAGGCGTTCGCCGGATGGCGTTGCCTGCGGCAGTTCGGGATGCGCGTCGAGGAATGCGACGCGGCTCGTGGGCGTGCGCGTGATGAAGTGGACGCGGCCGCAGACGGGGACGGCGTCCGTGATGTCGGGGTCGCCCAAAAGATGGCTCTGCAGCGTCCGCATCGGCATCGCTGCCGTCGGCGCGATGTCGTGGCAGCGATGGTCTGCGATGTGACGGAGTTCCTCCGGCGTGCCGGACGCGAGGATGCGGCCGTGGTTCAGCACGTGGACGGTCTGGCAGAGCGCCGCCTCGTCCATGTACGCCGTGCTGACGAGGACGGAAAGACGTTCTGCGTGCGTGAGCTGCTGCAGGATCTCCCAGAGTTCGCGGCGCGACAGCGGGTCGACGCCGACGGTCGGCTCGTCGAGGATGAGCAGGCGCGGCGAGCGCACGAGCGTGCAAGCGAGGCCGAGCTTCTGCTTCATGCCGCCCGAGAGCTTGCCCGCGAGGCGGTTCGTGAATGCCGCGAGGCCCGTCATGTCGAGCAGCCGCGCGAAGCGTTCCTTGCGGACGCTTTCCGGCACGCCGTGGAGGTCGGCGTAGAGCTTCATGTTTTCCGCGATCGTGAGGTCTTCATACAGGCCGAATTTTTGCGGCATATAGCTCAAAATATCTTGCACAGCCTGTTCGTTTTTCGTGACATCCATGCCGCCAACGGTGAGCTGCCCCGCGTCCGGCGTCATGAGGCCGCAGACGAGCCGCAGGAATGTCGTCTTGCCCGCGCCGTCGGGGCCGACGAGCGCCGTCAGTTCGCCTGTGCGCACTGTGAGGTTGATGCCGTCAAGCGCTGTGACTTGCGGCATTTTCTTTGGGCGAAATGCTTTTGTGAGGCCGCTCGCTTCCACGATCATGCGCCCGCCCCCTTTCGTGTCGTCACAGCGCGATCTTCACCGTCGCCGGCATGCCGAGGCGCAGGACGTTATCCGCGTCGTCGACATAGACGCGCACTTCGTAGACAAGCGCCGTGCGCAGCTCGTCCGTCTGCACCGTCTTCGGCGTGAACTCCGCCGTGCCCGAGATGTAGCCGACCTGCCCGTGCACGGGCGCTTCCTGGCTGTCGATGTAGACATCAGCCGCTTGGCCTTCGTAGACCTTGCCGAGGTCGGTTTCCTTGATGTAGACGCGCACCCATTTCTTGTTCAGCAGCGAAAGCTTGAACACGGGCGTCGACGTGCTCGCCATGTCGCCGGGCTGAAGCAAGCGCGAGCGGATGACGCCGTCGGCCGGCGCGCGCAGCTCGTACTGCGACAGCTGGTATTCGAGGCGCGCGAGCTCCTGGTTCGACGCGTCGAGGCTCGCCTCGCCAATGGCGATGTCTTCGGGACGCGCGCCGTTCACGGCCTCTTCATACGCGCTTGCCGCCGCGCCGGCCGCCGCCTGCTTCGCCTCGGCATCATGGCGCGCCGTGTCGAGCGTCTGGCGGCTGATGCCCTGGATGTCGTCGTAGATGGCCTGATAGCGCGCGTACGTGCTCTGCGCGTTCGCTGCGGCGGCCTGCGCCGATTCGTAGTTCCGCTGCGCTTGCGCGATTTCCTCGCTGCGCGTGCCGCTCCTGAGTTTTTCGACCGTGCTCTCTTGGCCGCGGATGTCAGCCTGCGTCTTCGCGATTGAGAGCTCGAGTTCGCGGCTGTCGAGACGCGCGAGCACCTGCCCCGCTTGTACCGTGTCGCCCTCGTCGACGAGGATTTCCGCGATGCGGTCGCTGCCGCGGAACGCGAGCGACACCTCGCGCACGTCGACGTTGCCGTTGAGCGTCAAAACGTTTGCGGCCTCCGCCGCTTTCGCCGCCTCGTAGCGCTGCCAGCCGAACACGCCGGCCACGACGAGCACGAGCACGATGATGACCGCCGCGCCTTTCTTGCCAAACCGTTTCATCCTGTCCACCCCTCGAAAAAAATTCTGCGTCTGATGATTTCCTTCGTTGCCGTCAGTATATCAAATTCAAATTTGAATTTCAACTCATGGCGCAATTTTTTTTGAAAAAGGTTTTCCCGCGCGCCGCGTCGAACACGTCATGCAGAAGAAAAACAGAGCGGAGGGATCGCATGGAACTCTCAGAACCGAGCGCACGTGAAATCGTGCGCGAAATCAACAGCGTGCTGCCGCAGAAGATCAACCTCATGAACCGCGACGGCATCATCATCGCGAGCACGGATCCCGAGCGCGTCGGGACGTTCCACGGAGGCGCGGCGCGCATCGTGCGCGAGGAGATGGACGAACTGCGCATCTACGACACGACGAGCTACGAAGGCGCGCGTCCCGGCACGAACTTCCTCCTGCGCGCGCAAGGCGAGCCGATCGGCGTGCTCGGCATCACGGGCGTCTACGAAGAGATCCTGCCCCTCGCGAACGTCATCCGCAAGATGACGGAGCTCCTCGTCAACGAGCAGGATTTCCAGCGCCAGCGCGCCGAGCGCGAAGCGCGGCACAACCAGTTCCTCAGCGAGCTCCTGACGCACAGCGGCAGCTTCCTCAACCAGGAATTCGTCGCGCGCGGCCGCGAGCTCGGCATCGACCTGCAGAGCGCGTGGCGCGTCCTCGTCATCGACGCAGGGCCGTCGGAATACGCGACGGACGCATCGGCCGGGCACGATGCAGAAAATACGAACGCCAGCCGCAGGCACATCTACGACACGCTCTACCGCAAGGCGCACGAGCTTGACCCGCGCTGCCAAGTCTGCCGCCAGACCGTCGATGCCGTGCTCCTCTCGTCGCTGCGAGGCGACGACGCGTTGCGCGCATTCGCTGCCGCACTCAAGGCGGACGTCGAGGCCGTGCATCCGCACGTCCGCCTGCGCATCGGCATCGACAGCCCGGCCGACGATTACTTTCATCTCTCCGACGCCTGCGTCGAAGCGCGCAAGGCGCTGCACTCGTGCCACCGCAAAGGCAACGTCGACATCAAATTTTACGACGAGATCAACATGGAGCTCTTTGCCGACACGATTCCGTACGCGGACAAGGCGACGTACCTCATGAAAATCTTCCGCGGCTACACGCTCGCCGAGCTCCAGGACGCGTTGCATACGCTCGAATGTTTTTACGAGTGCGACGGCTCGTTGCAGGCGGCTGCCGCGCAGCTCTTCATCCACAAGAACACGTTGCAGCAGCACCTCCGCAAGATCGCACAGCGCACGGGCTACGATCCGCGCTCGCTCAAGAGCAGCGCCGTCTTCTACCTCGTGCTCTATTTTTATCAGGACCTGCAGGCCGTCGGCTACCCGCTCGCCTTCCCGCAGTCGTCGTAAATGTTCGTCGTGACATATTTTTCTCTCGCATTGTGTTTTCAAAAACATATACAGTCCGCTCGTTTTGTGGTACGATTCTTCTGAAAACAAAAGAAAACGCGCAAAAAGTACCGTTCTTCTTCGCGCGTTTCCAACGGATTTATGCCGTATTGTTCAAAGGAGGTCTTATCTCATGACTGGCATCCCGCTTCTCATCACCTTTTTCCTCGCGATCGTCCTCATGATCGTGGCGATCTCGAAATTCAAAGTCCACCCGTTCCTCTCGCTCATGGGCGTCTCGTTGCTCCTCGCCATCGTCGCCGGCCTGCCGCTGACGAAGATCCCGGGCATCATCGGCGCCGGCTTCTCCGGCACGTTCGCGAGCATCGGCATCGTCATCATCCTCGGTGCGCTCATCGGCTTGATCCTCGAAAAGACGGGCGGCGCCATCCGCCTCGCCGATGTCGTCATCCGCTGCGTCGGCGAGAAGCATCCGCAGCTCGCCATCATGCTCATGGGCTGGATCGTCTCCATCCCCGTATTCTGCGACAGCGGCTTCGTCATCCTGAACCCGATCCGCAAGGCCATCGCGAAAAAAATCAAAGGCGCATCGCCGATCGGCATGGCCGTCGCGCTCTCCGCCGGCCTCTACGCCTCGCACGTCTTCATCCCGCCGACGCCCGGCCCGATCGCAGCGGCCGGTTCGCTCGGCCTCGCGGACGACCTCGCGAGCGTCATCCTCGCCGGCGTCATCGCTTCCATCCCGGCGCTCATCGCCGCGTATTTCTTCTCCCGTTACATCGCCCGCCAGAACATCCCGACGAAAGAACTCGAGGAAGATGACGCTGCAACGACGAAAAGCTACGAAGAACTCGTCGCTGAGTACGGCCAGCTCCCGACGGCCTTCCAAGCGTTCGCCCCGATCGTTATGCCGATCGTCCTTATGGCCCTTGGTTCTGTCGTCAGCATGGCGAAATACGTCGGCCCTGGCTGCGACCTCCTGCGCTTCCTCGGCACGCCGATCATCGCGCTTGCCGTCGGCGTCCTCTTGGCCGTTTGGGTGCTCGCCGCGATGAACAAGATGGACAAATTCTACAGCATCACGGAAGAAACGATGAAGACCGTCGGCCCGATCCTCTTCATCACGGCCGCCGGCGGCGTGCTCGGCAAAGTCATCACGGCCGCGGGCTTCGTTGATTTCATCAAGCAGAACGCAGCGTTCCTCGCGAGCGTCGGCATCTTCTTCCCGTTCGTCATTTCCGCGATCCTCAAGACGGCGCAGGGCTCGTCGACGGTCGCCATCACGACGACGGCCGGCATCATGGGCATGTACAGCGACCCTGCTTCCATGATGTCCGCGCTCGGGCTCACGAGCCCGACGGCGGCGCTCCTGACCGTCATGGCCATCGGCGCCGGCGCCATGACCGTCTCGCATGCGAACGACAGCTATTTCTGGGTCGTCACGAACTTCTCCGGCATGACGCCGCAGGGCGGCTACCGCACGCAGACCATGATGACGCTCGTCGTCGGCATCGCCTCCATCCTCTCGATCTTCGTTGCCTCGCTCGTGCTGCTCTGATCTGAGGTGAGTATGATGAAACCCACGAACTTCGTCATCGCCATGGACTCGTTCAAGGGCAGTGTCTCGTCCATCGAGGCCGGGCGCATCGTCGAGGGCGCCATCCACGACGTCTTTCCCGACGCTCATGCGACGATCTTCCCGCTCGCTGACGGCGGCGAGGGTACGGTCGACGCGCTCACGGGCGGGCTCGCGGGCGAAATCGTCCGCATCGATGTCACGGGGCCGCTCGGCAAAGCCGTCCCGAGCCGCTTCGGCCTGCTCGCGGCACGCAAGACCGCCATCATCGAGATGGCGGACGCCGCCGGCCTGCCGATGGTGCCCGAGGCGCAGCGCAATCCCATGAACACGACGACGTACGGCCTCGGCGAGCTCATCCTCGCCGCCGCGAAGCGCGGCTGCTGCGACTTCATCATCGGCATCGGCGGCAGCGCGACGAACGACTGCGGCCTCGGCATGATGACCGCGCTCGGCGCGCGCTTCCTGCGCGCGGACGGCCGGCTCGCCGGCATCTATGGCCGGGATGTCGCCGACGTCGCGCGCATTGACCTCACGCACCTCGCGCCCGTGCTGCGCGAATGCCATTTCTCCATCGCCTGCGACGTCACGAACCCGCTCACGGGGCCGAACGGCTGCTCGGCCGTCTACGGCCCGCAGAAAGGCGCGACGCCCGAAATCGTCGCCGTGATGGATCGCGCCATCGGCGCGTTCGCCGCGCTCGCAGAAACGACGCTTGGCAAAGCGCACGAGGAAAGCGGCGGCGATGCTGCAAAGCCGCGCCTCGCCGATGCGCCCGGCGCCGGCGCGGCCGGCGGCCTCGGCTTCGCATTCTCCGCATTCCTCGGTGGCGAGCTCAAGCCCGGCATCGACCTCGTGCTCGACCTCTTGGGCATCGACGATGCGCTCGCATCCGCCGACGTCCTCATCACGGGCGAAGGCCGCATGGACGAGCAGACCGCCATGGGCAAAGCGCCCGTCGGCATCGCGCTGCGCGCGAAGCGCGCGCATCCTGCCGCCGTCACGCTCGCATTCTGCGGCTGCGCGACGCCCGGCGCCGCCGCCGTCAACGACCACGGCATCGACGCGTACTTCCCGATCCTCCACCAGGCCGTCACGGTGGACGAAGCCATGAAGCACGAGCACACGAAACGCAACCTGCGCCAGACCGCGACGCAAGCCCTGCGCCTGCTCGCGCTCGCATAACATCCGCACCACGCAAAAACGTCCGTGCATCAGCATGATTTTGCTGACGCACGGACGTTTTTCTATCTTCACATCATCTTTACATCATCTTCACAAGCGCATGCTTCTTGCAGAACGCGATGCCGTACTGCCAGATCGTCGTCACGCCTTCGGTGCGGAGCCGCATTGCGTATGCTTTTTCCTGCATCTGTTCGCACGCCGCCGTTGCCGCCGCTTCGAGTTCTGCTTCTTCTTTTACGGACTTGAACTCCATCAGCACGCCCGGAAGCGTTTGCGTCTTCGGGAACATCGCCAAGTCGAACCGGCCATAGCCGCTCTCCTGGTTCGATTCCACACGGTAGTCCGCCTCATAGAAGAGCGCGCATCCGAGCATGAGCCCGTGGTAAAAGCTTTCCGGCTGTGCTGCGTCGTGCGCGCTGACGGCACGCACGAGGATGCCCTGCAGCTGCTTCTGGAATTCCTTTGCATCGCCACGCTCCATCGCGAGCCCCATCTTGTAAAACGACACCTCGCCATAGCTGCGGTCGACGCGGTTCAAGATTTCCGTCTGATAGAGCAGGCGGATCTCCTTGTTCGGAATGGCGAGTTCGTAAAGGTAACCGCCGCTCCGCAGGTGAATCGCGTTGACGGATTTCAGATAGCCCGTCTGCAGCAGCAGCGAATAGATGTCGTTGCTGTTCCGCCCGATCTCATCATAGATGATGCCCTCGCGCAATGCGATCGTGACCGTCCCGCCGAACAGGAGCGACCGCAGCTCCTCCCATCGCATCTCGTCCGCTTGCGACAAGATGACGGGAAAAATGCTGTTCGACGACGTGTTCACCCAATACGCGTCCGCATCGCACTTGCGCTTGATGTAGTTGTTCACTGACCACGGATTGTAGATGTCGACACCGTCGAACGAATAGCCGTCATACCACTCGGCCAGCTCGCTGAGCTTGTCCTCGCAGCCGAACGCACGCGCCATCTCCGCGACCTCTTCCTTCGTGTAGCCGCAGGCATCAGGATAGCCGCCTGAGAGCACGGACGACACCTCGACGTTGTTCAGTCCGCTGAAGATGCTTTCCTTCGCAATACGCAGCACGCCTGTGAGAATCGCGAAATCGAGATACGGGTTCGACTTGAATGCTGCTGAGAAAAAATTGCGAAAAAAATCAATCGCGTCCTGGTAATACCCGTTCGCCCATGCGTACTGGATCGGCGCATCATACTCGTCAATCAGCAGGACGACAGGCTTTCCGTAATGATCATGGAGCATCTTTGAAAGCAAGGCCATGGCACTTCGCACGCGGGTAATGTTTCCTTCGCAGCTCCGCAACAGAGATAATGCTTTCTTATCAGCTTCATCTACAGCATCGCTATCCATCAAGAACCGAAACGGCGCAACCATTTCGCTTACGCCAAGGGTGATCCTTTCCTGCATCGCTTCCCACGACAGCCCGGACGCCCAGTCCTTGAGCGTCACGAACACCACGGGCCGCTTCCCCTGCTCCGCCATCGCGCGCGCGTCGTGCGACACGCGCAGGCCGTCGAAGAGCTTCCTGTTTTCCTTTGCGTTCCGGATATCGAGGAACCGCTGCATCATCGACAGCAAGAGAGACTTGCCGAACCGGCGCGGCCGCGTGATGAGCGTCACTTTCGAATGGCTGGAAAAAAAGTCAGAGATAAAGTTCGTTTTGTCCGCAAAATAATAATCCTTCCGGACTTCTGCAAAATCATCCGTACCGATTGCCACTTTCCAATCCATCTTCCTGCCCTCGCTTTCTGAAATATCATTCTGTCCCCAGTATACCACGGATGATGCAACGTTTCACGCCTCACATCGCGAGCGTCGTGCCGTCGTGCAAGAGATAGAGCATCCGTTCATCGACGTGCTGTCCGAGGATCTGCTCGACGGCTGCCGTGTAGAACGCGATCTGCTTGCCGTAGCGATTGTGGAGCTTCGCAGGGCTCGTGTCGCTGTCCGTCTTGTAGTCGACGAGGACGAGCGTGCCGTCCGCTTCTTCGAACAGGAGGTCGATGACGCCTTGGATGAGCAGCGTTTCGCCAGATGCCTCTGCCCCGTCCGGCTTCGCCGATGCGGGATAGAGTTCTGCGGGGATCGGGATGAGGCGGCTGAACGGGAGCTCGCGCCAGACGCGTGCGGCCTGGCGCACGCGCGTGCCGATGGGCGAGGCGTAGAACGCCGCGAGCCGTTTCACGCTGAGCGTCGCGGCCTCGTCCGGCGTGAAGAGTTCTTTTCGGACCATCGCGTCGAGCTGACGGCGGATGCCTGCCACTCCGAGGTCGCCCGCGAGGTCCATGTGCTGGAGCGCGCTGTGCATGAGGCTGCCGTATTCCGCGCCCGTGCGTTCGCCCGATTCCTGGATGAACCGCGGGCGGCGCCAGAGCTCGGGCTCTTTTGCGAGGAAAAGAAGCGTTCCTTCGTCTTCGGCCTCCTGCGCGGCGAAGCGGCGCTTCAGTTCGCTGACGGAGAGCTTCGACGGGACGTTCTCGATGCCGTGCGACGCGTAGTGCCAGTCGAGCAGACGCAGGGCGGCATCTTTCTGTGCGCTCGCAGGGAGCGGCTCGCGCGCTTCGACGGCGGCGAGGATCGCGTTCGATTCTTCGCTCGCCGTCTGCGGCTCGACGAGGCTGTCCTGCGCGATGACGGCGATGCGCCACGGCGCGTTCGCCGCCGGTTCGACGAGGCTGTCGTCCTCCGGCGGTTCGGCTTTTTCTTTGCCGTCCGCCGTTTTTTCGTGCGCGTCGTCTTTCTCGAACGCGCACGTGAATTCCGGCAGCGCGAGCGGCAGTCCGAGCTGCGCGCGCAGGTCGCGCGCGGCCGGGTGATGGAGGAGCGCCATGAGCATCCACTCGAGGTACGAGTTCGCCGCGAGCGGCAGCTCCTCGGGGAGCTGCGCCGCCGTCCGCTCGAGATGGCGGCTGCATTTTCGCAGCGCGGTTTCGAGGCTCTTCGCGGTCTTCAGCGTGCCGACGAGGATGAGGCGTTCGCGCGCGCGCGTCAGCGCGACGTAGAGCAGGCGCAGTTCCTCGGCTTTTGACTCTTGCGTGATCTGCGCGGCGACGGCGTAGCGCGCGAACGTCGGATAGCGCGCGATGTGCGCGTCATCGGCCGCGTACATGCCGAAGCCGAGTTTTTTATGGAGCGGCAGCGTCGCGCTCGCGTCCTGCAAGTTGAACGACGCGCCCATGCGCGCCACGAAGACGAGAGGGAACTCGAGGCCCTTGCTCTTGTGGATCGTCATGATGCGCACGACGTTCTCGCTTTCGCCGAGCGTGCGCGCAGCCGCGAGGTCGGTGTCCGCGTCCTGCATGCGCTTGACGAAGCGCAAAAAGCGGAACAGCCCGCGGAAGTTCGTCTGCTCGTATGCGGCGGCGCGGTCGGCGAGCATGCGCAGGTTCGCCTGCTTCTGCAAGCCGCCCGGCAGGCCGCCGACGTAATCGTAGTAGCCCGTGTCGCGGTACAGCTGCCAGATGAGCTCCGGCACGCCGAGCGTGCGCGCGCTGTCGCGCCAGTCCGTGAGGCGCGCGCGGAACGCTTCCGCCTTCTGCTGGACGCGCGGGTCGATGTCGTTCTCCGTGCGCGCTGCCGTCAGGAGCGCGCCGAAAATGTCGTCATCGGGCGCGGCGATGCGCACAGCGGCGAGCTCTTCGAGCGTGAAGCCGCCGATCGGTGACAGCAGCACGGCCGCGAGGTAGACGTCCTGCCGCGCGTTGTCGAGAATGTTGAGGAGCGCGAGCATGAGGCTGACCTCGGACGTCTCGAAATAGCTCGCGTCGCTCGACGCGTACGCAGGGATGCCGTTTTGCTGCAGCACCTTGCGCACGGTCTCGGCCTTGCCATCGCTGACGGAGCGCATGAGGATGACGATGTCGCGATACGTGATGGGCTCGTACGTTTTCGTATGCTTGTTCCAGACGCGCGTGCCGGCGTCGAGGAACGCGCGGATACGCTGCGCGATGTACTGCGCTTCGCAGGCGAGCGGCGAGCGTTCTTCTTTTGACGCGGCCGCATCGTCCGCCGCATCCTCTGTTGCAGGCGCGTTCTCCGCACTCGGCGCGTCCGCCGTTTTTCCGGCCGCATCGGCAGCGCCGCCCTCCGCGGGTTCGCCGTCTTCGCTGAGGATGACGAGCTCCTCCGGGCCCGCGAGCGTCGGCGCGTCCGTCGCGCCGTAACCCGAGGTCTCCGGCGGGTTCAGCGCCTCGTTTTTGCCGTAGGCGAGCTCCATCGGGCCGCCGGACATGACCTGCTGGAAGATGTAGTTGACGGCAGCGAGCACTTCGGGACGGCTGCGGAAATTCTGCGAGAGGATGACGCGATCGCAGCCGCCCGTCGTCGGATAATCGCGATATTTTTCGAGGAACATCTGCGCGTCGACGAGGCGGAAGCGGTAGATGCTCTGCTTCACGTCGCCGACGACGAAGAGGTTTGGCGGTGCGTCCTTGCGGACGAGCGAAAAGATGAGCTCCTGCACGCCGTTCGTGTCCTGATACTCGTCGACCATGACCTCGTGGTAGCGCTCCTGCAACGCGCGCGCGACTGCCGACGGCACGATGTGCCCCGTCTTCTCGCGCACGTCCTGGTCGATGAGCACGTCGAGCGCGAAATGCTCGAGGTCAGCGAAATCGACGACGCCGCGCTCTTTCTTCGCCGCGCGGAACGCCGTGCCGAACGCGATGGTCAGCCGCGCGAGCTCGTGCGCGTCCGGCGCGGCGGCGCCCAGGCCGCCCAAAAGCTCGGCCTCCGTCGCCATGTAACGCGCCTGGAGCGACTGGATGCCGTCCTTGTACATAGCGCGCTGGCTCTGGATGCGCGCGCACTGCTCCTTGTCGAGCGCCGTGTCTCTCGAAAGCTTCGGAAACTTCGCGCCGGCGAGCGCTTGCACGAATGCATCCCAATCACCGCCATCAAACGCGCGCTTGATGTGTTCGATGATGCCTGCGTCCTCTTCGAGGCACGGCAGATATGTTTTGCTGCCGGCCTCCCGCGCTTCCTCGACGAGCGGCGCGACGAGCGGCGGATACGTCGCGAGCTCGCGCGCGATGGCTTCATGCACCGTCTCATACCACCACGTATCGGCGAGGCGCACGCCGTCCGCGATGTCGAAATGTGCGGCAGCCTCCGTGAGCCAAACGTCCGGGAACGGCTGCGACAGCGAAAAATCATAGGCGTTCTCGATGAGTTCGTGCACGCGCGTGTCGTCGCGGTCCGTGCCATAATGATCCGTGAGCGCGAGGAACGCGGGCGCGCCTTTCTCGTATTCGTCCGCGAGCAGCTGCTCCATGGCGTCCTCGCGCAGGATGTTGAGCTCCTGCTCGTTGCCGATGCGGAACTCGGGGTCGAGGTCGACCGCCTCGAAATGGCGCTGCAAGATACGCAGGCAGAAGCGGTGCATCGTCGAAATCGACGCGCCCGAGAGCAAGACGATCTGCCGCTCGATGTCCTTGATGCGGTCGGGCTTGTCCTTGTTCTCGTCCGCGTCGAGCGCCTGCTCGAGCGAAGCCTCGACGCGTTGGCGCATCTCGCGCGCCGCCGCGTCCGTGAACGTCACGACGAGCAGCTTGTCGACGTCGCAGTCGCCGTGCAAGACCTCCTGGATGATGCGCTCGACGAGCACGGCCGTCTTGCCGGAGCCGGCCGCCGCTGCGACGATGAGGTTCTCGCCCTTCGTATCGATGGCTTTCTGCTGATCCTTTGACCAGCCGATCTTCGCTTCAGGCATCGGCCGCGCCTCCTTTCGTCGTTTTCTTCTTTTTGGGCGTTTTTGCTTTCTTCTCCGGCTCCGCGACGGGGATGCCCGCGAGGTGATGGAGCTCCGCGAGCACGTCCGCTTCCTTCCGGTCGTCCGGCGTGAACGGCCGGCTGCCGAGCAGCGGGTCAAAGCCGCAGAGAATCTTGTACGGGCAATAGCCGCACGCGTCGAATTTGCCATGACGATACGGCTTCGAGCGGATGTCGCCGAGCAAAATCTCCTCGCCCGTCCGTGCGAGCATGTGGTCGACGTAGTCGAGCAGCGCGACGAAATCGTCCTGCGTCTTGAGCTTCGGCCGGTCGTAGGCGTTGATCGCGCCGTTACTGTTCAGCCGCACGGGGAAAAAGCGTCCGGACGCATCAATGGCGTGGACGACATCGAGGTCGGCGAGCACCCAGCCCGGCAGGCGCAGGAGGTCGTCGAAATGCGCCTGCGCCTCATCGTCCGTCGGCCGCTTCGCCGCAGCCCACCAGTTGTATTTCACGAGGCAGTAGAGGATGCCGGCCGGCAGCATGGCGTGGTCTTCCGTCTGCGCGACGAGGTTCCGCGTGACGAGCAAGTACGTCAAAAGCTGCAGCCGCAAGCCGTAGTAAACGTCCAAGATGTTCAGCGCGGCCTGCCCTGTCTTGTAGTCGACGACGAGGAAATAGCGCCCGCTCTCGTCGAAGTCGATGCGGTCGATCTTGCCCGTGACTTCGAGGCGCACGCCCTGCGGCAGGTCGTACGCGAGCGGCGGCATTGCGCCCGTGCCATAGCCGTATCCAAATGTCCGCTCGAACAGCACGGGATGGAACGTGCTGACCGCGTCCATCTCGATGAGGCGCAGCAGCGCGTGATCTGCCGTGCGCGCGATGCGTTCGAGCAGATGCGCATAGGCCTTCGAGCTCAACAGGATTTCATTCTGCAGGCGCGGCGCGAGCTCGCCCAGAATATCGTGCACGAGCTCCGCGCGCTCCTGCTCGCCGACGTCGCGCCAGCTGCGGCCGGCCGCGTGCAGCGCCTCGCCGCAGTTGTGCAGGAAGCCATGCAACAGGTTGCCGAAATCGAGCTGCGCGAACGCGCGCTCCTTGCGCTCCTTCAGGCGCAAGCCGTAGCTCGCGAAATGCTGGAACGGGCAGCCGTGGAACGACTCGAAGCGCGTGACGCTGCCCGTCAGCCGCTTCTTCGGCGCGAAGAGCGCGAGCGCGAGCGGCGCGGGCAGCTGCTCATCACGCAGTTTCGCAAAGAGTCCCGCGAGCGCGAGATTGAGCGGCGCGGCAAGCGTTTCCTGACCCTGCGCCCAGTTGTAGACATCGCGCCAGTACGGCGCGAGCATGCCGCGTTCCCGGAGGCCGCGCAGCGCCGCCGCAAGCCCCGTGATGGCCTTCCGCCCGTCCGCGAGGCGGAGCTGTGCCTCATGGCTGAGCCCCGTCGCCGTCTCGTCCGCAGCGGGCTCGAGCGTCTCGAGCGGCAGCGAGAGGAACGGCGCGTCCGGCAGCAGGCGACGCAGGCGGCCGATGTACGCCGACGGCGCGAGGCCCTTCCCCTCGTCGTCCGCGAGCGCGTACGACACCCAGAGGCAGTCCGTCGCCTCCGTGAAGCCGCGATACAGCAAGAATTTTTCCGCGAGCGTGCCGTCGCGGCCGCCCGAGGCGATGTCGTAGCCCGCATCGGAGAGATGCTGGCGGTCGGCATCGGAGAACAGCCCTTTCTCGCGGCTGCGGCGCGGCATGACGCCTTCCTGCGCGCCGACGATGTAGATGGCGCGCGTGTTCATGAGGCTGTTCTGGTCGAACGCGGCGACCGTCACCTCATCGAGGCCCGGAGGGATGAGCTTCATCGCGAGCGCGTCGAGGCCGTCGGAGAGGACGGCTTCGAAATCCTTTCGGCTCATCGGCTCGTCGCCGCCGACCTCGACGAGCTGGTCGAGAAGGCCGATCATGTCGTCCCAGATCTGGCGGTGCTCGGCCGCCGTCGCGAGGTGCTCATCCTGCTGCTGACGATTTTCGCTGGCCTCCGACCACTGCACGAGCGTCGCCGGCACGTCGAGGCGCTCGAGCAGGTCGTAAATCGCCTTCGCGTACGCGCGCACGGTCTTTCCCTGCTTCAGCTGCTCGGCAAACCCCGCAAGCGGCTGCGCGGCACGGCGGCGGATGTCGTCGATGGCCGCGAGCATCGCCGCGTCTTTTTCCGTCGCCTGCTCTTCCTCGTCGATGGAGCGATGCTCGAACCAAGGCCACGGGTCGGCCATCGTCCAGCGCCCCGCGCCGCGCACGCCGAACTGCAGCACGTAGTTCTCGAGCTTGTCGATCTCGTCGCGCGTGACGGGGAAAAAGCCCGTGCGCAGCGTGCGGATGACGGGCTCGTAGCGCCAGCCGCGCACGGCCTCGAGCGCCGAGCGCACGAGCTCGGCGAGCGGGTGGTGCACGGCCTGCCGCTTGCCGTCGACGAACATCGGGATGGCGTGGTCGTGGAACACGAGGCGCAGGAGCTCCTGATACGATGCCTCGTCGCGCACGAGCACGCCGATGTCGCGCCAGCGGAGGCCCTCCTCGCGCACGAGCCGCAGGATGTCCGCCGCGACGGCCTCGACCTCGATGCGGCGGTTCGCCGCCTCGACGATCTGCACGCCCGCGCCAGAGCCATCCTGCGGCATGATGGGCGCACGGAATAGCCCGTGCTCGATGGCGGCGAGCGCAGGCGCATGGAAACGGCCGGCAGATGCCTCTTCCGGCGGCACGATGGATTCGATGTTCACGGCTGTCACGCCGGCGCGCTTCGCAACCTTCGCGAGCTCGTCCATCGTGCGGTACGAACGGTTGAACAGCCCCGTCGCATGATTTTCCGCATCCGCGAGGCGCGGCGCGAGCGGCAGCGTCACCGTCACGTCGCAACCCGCCGCCAAAAGCCCCGCGAGCACCTGCTGTTCCTGCGGGTTGAAGAAGATGAATCCGTCGACCCAGATTTTCGCGCCCTTGATGAATTGCGATGACGGCAAGCGCTCGATGAGGAGGTTCATCATGTCTTCCGCATCATCGTAGCGCCCGGCCATCGCCGCATCGAACTGCTCGGCGAGCAGCGCGAGGTCTTTGAGCTTGTCCGCGAGCGCGTCCTCCGTCGCGGCAAAATCATCGGCCGCCTTGCGCAGCTTTTCCGGCGTGAGCTCATAATTTTTCAGTTCCTTGATCGTCTCGGAGAGCGTCGCGCCGAAGCCGCGCTGCCCGGCCGCGCGATGGAAGAACGCGAGGCCCTTGCCCTCTTTCGTGAGGATGCGGCGCAGCAAAAGCCGCCGCCCGACCTCGCTGATGCGCGGCCTGAGGAGGCCGCCCGTGCCGAGGAGCACCTGCCGCGCGAAGCGGCGGAAGCCGAACACATACGCGCGCACAAATCCCGTCCCCGCGAGCCGCGCCGCGAGCTCGCGCTCGACGCAGTACGTCATCTGCTCCGGCAGCAGCAGCACGCACGCAGGCCCGATGGGCGCGCGCGCGATCTCCTCTGCGATTTCCCGCTCGCACAGCGCCGTCTTCCCTGCTCCCGCGCGCCCCGCGATGAATCTCAGCGTTCCTGGCATATCCATTCTCCTCAGAACATCAATACACGGCTTCCTGCTTCAGCATGTCGAGGCCGTGCGCCCGCAGCCGGTCCCGGACCCAGTAAAAATGGTCGTTGATTTCCTCGTAGAACGACTTGCGGAAATCCGGGTCGCCTAGGATCGTTCCCATGCTGTATTCCACCGTCCGGTCATTTTCATCGAAATTCGGGATGTCGAAGTCATTTTCGTGGATGCGGCGAATCCATTCCTGGTAGCGCACGTCGAAATCGTCGTCCTGGATCTCACGGAAACACGTCGTCAACATATCCTTCTGCTCCTCCGTGAGCCCTGTCACCGGCACGCAGCTGACCTGCTGGAGGATGCGGAAGATTTCTTCCGACGCTTCGAGGAATTCTTCCCAATTTTTCCGCCCGTCCGCAAACAAGTATTTCGTCTTCCACCAGAGATACGGCTGGTCGGGGCAATGCATGGCCGTGACATGGCCGAGAGGATTCATGTTGTTGATGAAATCCGCGACAAATTGATGGCTGTCAATGAAATCCTTCAGCATCTTTTCGATGGATTCGCCAGACGCATTGAAAATCAGGTTCTGCACGCGATTGATGGACGCATTGATGCCGGCGAAGCCCTGATGCGCCCACGTGTCGGCGAGGACGTGGAGGCCGACGCCGAGCCGGAAGCCGAACTGCCCGTTGTCGAGCGTCGTCTCGAGCAGCCGCTCGCCAAGCGCCTGCGAAAGCTCGCTGTGCTTCCGGCAGACGAGCTGCTCGTCCGTCGTCTTGCCCTGGAGGCCCGGCAGAAAATGGAACGGGATCCAGACCTCCATGTTCCCCTTGCCCGTAATGTTGTTCCAGATATGCTGCGCAGAGTACCGGATGTTGATGCCCTGCGCGATGGCTTTCTCTTCCGCCTTGTCCGAGAACGGATTGTCATCCATGTTGTCATCGACGAGCTGGGCGCTCGTGGCGATGATCTTTGCATTCGCGCTGCCGAAATCCGCCCAGCGGGCGAGCACGTACGTCGTGCAAAAATGGTAATCGATGTCCATCGTTTTTTCCTTCTTTCAACACAAAAACCTGTCATCCGCTTGGAACGCGGCCGCTGCAACCGTCACTCCGCGAGCGTGCCATGCGCGAAGTGCGCCGTGCTGCCTTTCGTCGTCTTCACGACCTCGATGCGGTCGCCGATGCACTCGGCGAGCTCCTTGACGTGCGAGATGATGCCGATGACGCGGCCGCCTTCCTGCAGCTTCATGAGCGCCTTGAGCGCCGTGTCGAGCGTCTCCTCGTCGAGCGAGCCGAAGCCCTCATCGATGAACATCGTGTCGAGGCGGATGCCCTCGGAGTAGCGCGTGACCGTGTCAGCGAGGCCAAGCGCGAGCGCGAGCGACGCGAGGAACGACTCGCCGCCGGAGAGCGATGACGTCTCGCGCTTCTTGCCCGTGTACGCGTCAAAGACGGCGATGGCGAGGCCTTCGAACGCATGGCCGTTCGCTTCCTTGCCATTTTGGAGCTCGTAACGCCCGCTGCTCATGATGCGGAGGCGTTCGTTCGCCGCCGCCATGACATCGTCGAAAATCGATTTCTGGATGTACGTCTGGAAATGGACGCGGTACGGATGCTCGGCGCACGCAACCTGCGCAAGATGCCCGATGACGCGCGCCTTTTCCGCAAGTGCGGCCTCTGCTTTCTGCAATTTCGCGAGTTGCTCGATCTGTTTCTTTTCCTGTGCGAGGCGGAGCTCGGCGGCGTTCGCCGTCTCGACGGCCTGCTTCCAAGCGGCGCCAGCCGCCTGTGCCGCCGCTTGGAGCGCTGCGAGGTCAGGACGCGTCTTGCCCTTCGTCTGCAATTCCGCTTCCTGGCGCTGCGTCGCATGCTGGAGCTTCTGGTCCTCGAACTCGCGAATGTGCTGCTCGACCTGCGTTAAGAACGCGGGCTCGCGCCACCGGCCCTCGATGGCCGCGAGGAAGGCGGCGAGATCCGGAAAGCCCGCCGCGATGCAGCCTTCACCAAAGATGCGCGTCGCCTGTTCCTGCTCCGCTTGTTGCGCCTCAGCATACGCCTTGCTGCTTTCCGCGTTCGCGCGCGCCGCGGAGAGCGCGGCCTGCGCCGTCTCGTGCGCTTTCCGCGCCTGCTCGTACGCTTGTTCGAGCTGCTGCGCGCCGACAGCCGCTTCGCGCGCTGATGCGGCGGCCGCCGTTTCGTCTTCCGCAAGCCCTTCGGGGAGGTGTTCGCGCGCTGCCGCGAGCTTGCCGGTCAGCGCGGCGGCCTCCGCTTTGCGCTGCGCCTCTGCGGCCTGCGCGGCGGCCTGCGCTTTTTCCGCGCGTGCGAGCGCAGACTCCGCTTTCTGTATTTCCGCATCCGTCGGCACGAGCTCTTCCGTCTCCGCAGGATGCGGATGCTCCGTCGCACCGCAGACGGGGCACGGCATGCCATCGACGAGGCCTTGCGCGAGCGAGAACGCCTTGCCTGCTCGCTCGAGGAAATGCAGGCGGTCGACGGTTTTCTTCGCTGCCGCGGCGGCCGCTGTCGCTTGCGTGTTCTGCGCTGCCGCGTTTTTCGCCGCCCGCCCGACGGCGGCCGCCTGATCGCGCAGCACGACGATCGCGTGAATCGTCTTCTGCGCCTCGGCGAGCGATTGCGCACGCTGGCGTGATGCTTCGCGCTGCGGACGCTTCGCTTCTTCGGCCGTGAACGCCGCTTCCGCTTGCTTTGCCTTCGCTTCTGCCGTTTGACGTGCAGTCTCCAATTCTTTCGCCCGCTGCGCGCTCTCCTTCGCGTTCGCCTGCGCTTGCTGCGCGTGCTTTGCCTTGTCCATGAGCAGAACGGCGCGTTTCGCGCGGTCGAGTTGCTGGCGGTATGCCTCGACCTTTTCCTGCTTCTGCGCGTCGGCGGCCTGCGCGGCCTCGGCCTCTCTGAGCTTGTCGAACCAGCCCGCGAGCGCCGTGCCGTCCGCGAGCGCCTGCTGCGCCGCCGTGTGCTGCGCGCCCGCCGATTCGACGGCTGCGCGCTTCGCCGCGAGCCCTGCCGCCTCATCCTCCGCCTGTTTTTGCAACGCCGCAGCGTTGTCTGCGCTCGCTTCGCCGAGCAGCCGCTCCTGCTCGCGGCGGTTCTCTTCGTTTGCCGTGCGGATGGCGTCGCGACGCTCTTTGAGCTTCGCCTCGAGCACGCCGTATTTCCCCGTGTCGAATAGCGTTGTCATGAGCTTGCTGCGCTCGTTCGACTTCGCGAGCAGGAATGTGCGGAACTCGCCTTGCGGCAGCAGCACGACCTGGCGGAATTCCTTCGCATCAAATCCCGTCAGCGCCACGATGCGGCTCGTGACGTCGTTCGGTTTGCCCGCGACGAGATGTTCCCCGACGTCCGCGATCTCATAGAGCGCCGCCGTCGCCTGCCGCGCCGTCTTGTTGCCTTCGACCGTGTACGTCGGCGTGCGGCGGACGCGGTAGCGCGTCGAGCCCAAAGAAAATTCGAGCTCGACCTCCGTCTTGCTCTTCTTGTCGACGAAATCGGAACGCAGCATCGCGCCCGAACGCGCCGAGCCGCTCGCCTCGCCATAGAGCGCGAACGCGAGACCGTCGAGGATCGTCGTCTTGCCCGCGCCCGTCTTGCCGTGGATCAGGAACATCGTGCTGCCCGCGAGCCCGGCATCGAAATCGAGCACGACGCGCTCCGTGTACGGGCCGAACGCCTGCAGCACCAGCTTGTGCAGTTTCACGCCTGCTCCCTCCTCTCGCGCTCCATCTCGTCAAAGCAGTCGATGACGACCTGCCGCTGCTCGTCCGTGAGCTGTTCGTGCTGCTCGGTGTTGTCCGAGAAAAACTCGCAAAACAGCGTCACGTCCGATTTCTTTTTCTGCTCCTCATGCGACTGCACGGCGAGCGCGTCTGCGTCCTTCGGCCGCCAGTTCGGCCGCGTGAGCGTGAAGAGGTTCGGGTAGACGGCCTGCAGCTTTTCGTAGGCATTGAGAATCGTATCCGTGTCCAAGAGATCGACGCGGACGTAATCGTCATGCGGCAGCGGATCGAAGCCGTCGCTCATGAGTTCTGACATCATGCCTGTGACGATGCGCACATCATGACGCGGCGTCAAGGGGACAAATTTTTGGCTGACGCCGCCGTCCTTGTCCATGTCGACGATGATGACGCCTTTCCGTTGCGCCGCCTCGTCGAACGAATATTTCAGCAGCGAGCCGGAATAGCGGATGGTCTCCGCGCCTGCGCGCTGCGGGCCGTGCAGGTGGCCGAGCGCCGTATAATTGTACGCCGTGAAATGCGCCGGCCGCACCTGATCCGTGCCGCCGACCGAGAGCGGCCGCTCCGACTCCGAGCTCACGCCGCCCGCGAGGAACGCGTGCGCGACGGCGATGGAACGCGCACCCCCAGGAATCTGCGCGCGCGCGTCCGCGACGACGAGCGCCATCGCCTCGTCATACGTCAAGGCGCTTTCCACGCCGAACGCCTCGCGCACCTCGAGCGGCGAGGCAAACGGCAGGAGCGACACATAGACCGGCCCGTCCGCGTCCTCGAGCACGACGGGCGCCGCGCCCTGCCGCACATGGCCGGCGAGGTAGACGCGGCTCTTCGCGAGCACCGTGCGGCCGAAGTCGATGCGGCTCGCGCTGTCGTGGTTGCCTGCGATGTAGAGCACGGGCAGCCGCAGCTCCGCGAAGCGCGCCAGCACCTCGCTCATGAGGTCGACGGCCTCCGCCGGCGGCACGCTGCGGTCGAAGATATCCCCCGCGATGACGACGGCATCCACGCACTCGTCTTTCGCAAGCGAAAGAAGCTCCCCGAGCACATAACGCTGATCCTCTGTCTGATAGCGCTGTCCGAAGAGCTTGCCCAGATGCCAGTCGGCGGTGTGAAGAAAACGCATATGAATCCTCCCTGCCGATGGCATATCATGTATGAAATTCGGATTACATCGGTGTGAACGGTGTCGAGACGCGCACGAACGTGCGGCCGCAGCTGCACGGCTCGCGCCTGAGGCTCACGGCCTGCCCCGTGCGGAAGCGGAACAGCGGCAGCGCCTCGGCGCAAAGCGACGTCAAGACAAGCTCGCCCATGGAGTTGTCGCCCTCGACAGGGTCGTTCCCGCCGAACGCGACGATCTCCGGATACCAGAGGTCTTCCTGCACGTGCTGCCCCTGCTGCGCCTCGCATTGGAACAAGATGCCGGCCGTGCCGACCTCAGGCGCGGCGTAAAAATCGAACAGGCTCGCATGCGCGCGCTCGACGACATGGCGCTGCAGGAGGTTCATGAGACCCGTCTCGTTCAGGCAGAAGAACCGCTTGATTGTCGTGTCCGCGAGCTCCTTGCCCGCCGCCTGCATCTGGATGATGAGCTGCATGATGAGCTGCGGCGTGCTGACGACGGCGTCGAGGCTCACGAGCTCGACGAGGCGCAGCCAGCTGCGGTAGTCCGTGCCGAGCGGCACGGCCGTCGCGCCGAGGAACTCGAGCGCGTACTGGACATCCTGGAGACGGCTGTCCGCCATGTCGCCCTGCACGCCGACCGTCTGCGCCTTCGTCACGCCGCCCGCGACGAGCGCGCGCGCCATCATCTCGACGTTGTGCGCGATGTCGCCGTTGCTGTAGAGGTGCAGCACCTCGCCGCTGACCTGCTTCATGTAGCTCACGCGCAGCACGCTGCTCATCGGCATCGTCAGGCGGTCCATCGGCGACACCTGGCGGAGCTCGATTGACGTGAGGAACGGGAGTTTTCGGATGTCCGCAAGCGTCTTGATGTCATCCGGTCCCACGCCCGCCGCCGTGAATTTCTGCTGATAGAACGGGCTCTTTTCCGCCGCCCACCGCACGGCTTTCTTCAGCCGCTCGAGTTGGAGCTCTGCCAGCTGCTCACGCGGCATCGTTTCGATTTCAGCATTCGCAAACATCAGCAAAACTCCTCGATATCCGGATGATACAGAAAAATCACAACGGCTTCTGGTAGAAGAACGGCTGGAAGCTCGTGTAGCCGAGCTTGCGGAAGTTCAGGATCGCTTCCGTCGCGCCGACGAACAGGATGCCGCCCGGCTTCAGCGCCTTGAAGAAATTCGCATAGAGCTGGTCTTTCGCTTCCTCCGTGAAATAAATGACGACGTTGCGGCAGAGGATGAGGTCGAAGCCCGACTCGAACGGGTCTTTCAAGAGGTTGTGGCGCTTGAACTCGATGACCTTCTTGATCTCGTCCTTCACGGCGAACTTCCCGCCCTCGACGCGGTCGAAATAACGCGCGCGGCGCTCCGGCTTCATGCTCTTGAGCTCATTCTCGTTGTAGACGCCGGCCTTCGCCTTCGCGAGGATCTCGATGTCGAGGTCGGACGCGAGGATGCGGTGCTTCACGCCTGGAGTGAGCTCCTTGAGGATGATGGAGAGCGAATACGGCTCCGCGCCGATCGAGCAGCCCGCGCTCCAGATGTTGAGGTGCGGCGAACGCTTCAAGAGGTCGGGGATGACGTCCGTCTCGAGCTTGCCGAATTTTTCCGGCGTGCGGAAGAACTCCGACACGTTGATCGTCAGATACTCGATGAACGCCGCGAAATCATCTTTGTCCTGCGCGACGTGATCAAAATACGCCGTGTATCCCGGGAACTTGCCGCGCGTCACGAGGTTGCCGATGCGCCGCTTCATCTGCGGCTCTTTGTAAAGGTCAAGATCGATTTCCGTCTTCGCCTTGAGCTTCTTCTTGAACTCTGCCCAATCCTTGTCATCCATCATAGGTCATGCCTCCCATCAGCATTTTCACGAAACGATGTTTGATTCTCGTTTTATATTCCATAACGCGCGACGAAATTCCTGCTTTCATAAAAAAATGTGGGCAAGATTTTTTCTCTTGCCCACAAGATTTTGTGTTTTTTGCTGGTCAATCGATGTCGAACACCGTCTTGTTCGCGTCATCGTGCACTTTCGGCAGCACGACGTGGAGGATGCCGTTCTCGAACGAGACGCTGACGTTCGACTTCTCGATGCCGTCGATCTCGAACGAACGCTCGAACGTGCCCGTACGGCGCTCGCGGCAGATGTAGCGGACGTCCTCCGTCTCGGGCTCCTGGCGCTCGGCACGGATCGTCAGGCGGCTCTCGCCCTCGTACGCGACCGTGATGTCGTTTTTCGTGAAGCCCGGCAGCTCGGCGAAGAGCTCATAGCGATCCGCCGTCTCGATGGCGTCGACGCGGAACGGGAAAATCACGCTGGCCGCACGGCCGACGGGATTGTGCGCCTGCTCCATCGCGAAGTCCCAGAAACGGTCGAGGAACTCGCGGCTCTTTTCCTGTGCGTTGGACTTGAAGCTGAATGGAATGGTACGGAACATAAAATCTCCCCCTGTCATGTGTTCGGAATTGTCTAACACCATTATACCCGCAAGGCGAAAATTTTTCAAATCCTGCCGCGATAAATCGTGTACTTGCCACCGCCATGCTTCTCGGCCTCGGCGAGTGCGAGGCTGCTCTTGATGATGAGGTCGTCGACCGTGCCGTCGCCGGTGCTGTGGGCGATGCCGACGTTCGCGCTGATGCGCTTCATGCGCTCATCCATGCGCAGCATCACGCGCAGCTGGATCTGGAAGCGGCGCACCATGGCGCAGACTTCGTCCATCGGACGCCCGTCCGCGATGAGGATGCCGAACTCGTCGCCGCCCATGCGCACGCTGACGTCGTCCGGAAACACGGCTTGGAGTTCTTCCGCCGTGATTTTCAGCACGGCATCGCCGAGCTCATGACCGTAACGCTCGTTGAGCTCCTTGAAGCGCTCGAGGTCCAGCGAGACGAACGTCAGCGCCTTGTTCTGGCATTCTTTCGCTGCGTAGACATGGAAATATTCGCGGTTCATGAGCCCTGTGAGCGTGTCCTCGCGCGTGAGGCGGTTGATCGTGTCCTTGTACTCGCTCATCTGCGTCACGTCGCGCGCGATGCCGACCGTGCCGATGATGGACTTGCCGTCTTCATCGAAAATCGGCGTCTTGTACGTCTTGAGCTTCCGCAGGCCTTGCGCGCTCATCACTTCTTCGTCGAACAGGCACATCTTACGCGCCTTGATGACATCATCTTCCGTCTCGACGCAGACGTAGTCGCTGCGTTCGTAGACCTCGCGCGGGATGTCCCAGATGTAGTAATGATCACGCCCCTCGACGTCGCTCTTCTGCTTGTTGACGGCCGTGCAGAACGCATCGTTGACGTGCAGGTGCAGTCCTTTGAGGTCTTTGAACCAGATCATGTCCGGCAGCATGTTGATCGTCTGCTCGAGGTACGTGTCTGTCAGCCATGCGTCCTTCTCGTACTTGAGCTGCTCCAGAAGCTTCTGGAACTTGAACGCCGCCATCTGCGCGAGCGTCGCGAGCGGCCAGATGTCGTCGACATACGGCGCGGCTTCCGCGAGGAACGTCTCCGGATGGTCGCTCGCGATGATGATCTTCGCCTCCGGCCCGACGTCCTGGCGCAGGAGCGCGATCTGGAGCGGAGCCTTGTCGTCGAGGATCACGACGTTGTTGCGCCCGCGCGGGATGCGCATCGACTTCGAAAAGACATGGAACGCATGCTCGAAGCGCGGCTGTGGCTCGACCGCCTTCCACACGCGCACGATGTCCTCCTCAATCCCCCGGATCCAAAAATGTTGTTGGACGTGATACACCGTCCTCACCCCTCTTGTTTTGACGGTCGGAAATGTTTCTACCACTCGAAAACTTTGCGAAACGTTTCTTACGTTCTCTTTATCTTTCCCTTTATCATACACCAAAAGACCCTCTCCTGCAATCGGGAGAGGGTCTTTTCATTCAAAGTTTTTGTATCGTTGTCAACCTGCGCAGCAATCAGCCGAGGATGACGAGCGAGTCATGCACTTTGACGCTCTGGCCGGCAGCGACGTTGAACGTCTTGACCGTGCCGTCCGCATCCGCCGTGATCTCGTTCTGCATCTTCATGGCTTCGAGGATGAGCAGGACGTCGCCGGCCTTGACGGTCTGGCCTTCGGAAGCGACGAGCTTCACGATCTTGCCCGGCATCGGAGCATCGATGGAGTGCTCGCCGGCGCCGGCAGCGACAGCTGCTTTTGCGGGAGCCGGAGCGGCTTTCGGGGCCGGAGCCGGAGCAGCTTTCGGGGCAGCAGCCTTCGGAGCAGCAGCGACCGCAGATTTCACCTCTTCGACTTCGACTTCATATGCGGTGCCGTTGACCGTGATGTTGAATTTCTTCATTTTGTTGTTTCCTCCAATTCCAACTGGAAAGCGTGTCAGGACTCAGCGCTTGCCGCCGCGGGCAGCAAGATTCCACGCGTTGCTCGCGCGCTTGATGCGCACGGCGACGACCTTGTTCCCCGTCATCATCTGGACCGCGGCCGAGATGGCAGCCACGACCTCAGGCGTGACGTTTTTTGCCTGGATCTTCATAATGGACCCCTCGTTTCACGTGACAGATTACAATGGGATGTTGGCGTGCTTCTTCGCCGGGCCGACTTCGCGCTTGCTCGCAAGGGCGTTGAACGCCGTGATGACGAGCGGGCGCGTCTCTTTCGGCTCGATGACCATGTCGACGTAGCCGCGCTCTGCCGCAACGTACGGCGTCGCAAACTCGTCGATGTAGTCCTGCGTCTTCTGCGCTTTCGCTTCCGGCTCTTCCTTGCGGAAGATGATATTCGCTGCGCCGGCAGGGCCCATGACGGCGATCTCGGCCGTCGGCCAAGCCATGACCTGGTCTGCGCCGAGCTCGCGGCAGCACATCGCGATGTACGAGCCGCCATACGCCTTGCGCGTGATGACCGTGACTTTCGGCACCGTCGCCTCGCTGTAAGCGTAGAGCATCTTCGCGCCGTGGCGGATGATGCCGTTGTACTCCTGATCGACGCCTGGCAGGAAGCCCGGGACATCGACGAGCGTCAGCAGCGGAATGTTGAACGCATCGCAGAAGCGGACGAAGCGCGCAGCCTTGTCCGATGCATCGACGTCAAGGCAGCCGGCCATGACGTTTGGCTGGTTCGCGACGATGCCAACGACGCGGCCGTCCATGCGGCCATAGCCGATGATGACGTTCTGCGCGAAATATTCCTGCACTTCGAAGAATTCGCCGTTGTCGACGAGCGAATGGATGACGTCCTTCATGTCATACGGCATGTTCGGGTTGTCCGGGATGACCGTGTTCAGGCTCTCGTCCTGGCGGTCCGGATCATCCGTCGGCTCGACGGACGGCGCATCTTCCATGTTGTTGCTCGGGAGGTACGAGAGGAGCTCGCGGATCTTCTCGATGCACTCGTCCTCGCTGTCGCAAGCGAAATGCGCATTGCCGGAACGCGTGTTGTGCGTCATCGCGCCGCCGAGTTCCTCGGCCGTGACTTCTTCCGCCGTGACGGATTTGATGACGGCCGGGCCCGTGATGAACATCTGGCTGGAGTTCTTCACCATGAAGATGAAGTCCGTCAGCGCCGGGCTGTAGACAGCGCCGCCGGCGCACGGTCCCATGATGACGGAAATCTGCGGGATGACACCCGAAGCCGCCGTGTTGCGATAGAAGATGCCGCCGTAGCCGGAGAGCGCGTCGACCGCTTCCTGGATGCGCGCGCCGCCCGAATCGTTGATGCCGATGCACGGTGCGCCCATCTTCATCGCGAGGTCTTGGACTTTCCAGATCTTGTGCGCATGCTTCTCGCCGAGCGCGCCGCCCGAGACCGTGAAGTCCTGTGCGAACGCATAGACGAGGCGGCCGTCGACCGTGCCGTAGCCCGTGACGACGCCGTCGGCGGGGAGATCCTGTTTCTCCATGCCGAAGTTCGTGCAACGATGCTTCATGAACATGTCGAGTTCGACGAACGTGCCTTCGTCAAAGAGCTTCTCGAGGCGCTCGCGGGCCGTGTACTTGCCTTTCGCGTGCTGCTTCTCGATGCGCTTCGCGCCACCCGCCTGGCGGATGTGCTCTTTCTTGGCATTCATCTGAGCAATTTTTTCTTGAACAGTTGCCATATTTACCCTCCTAGATTTGGGATATGCTCTTATTTTGCACGTTTCTTGCAAAAATTGCAAGCGGAGAGTGTATCAGTCGCGCTGGCAGAGCTCGAGGAGGACGCCGTGGGACGCTTTCGGGTGGACGAACGCGATCTTCGCGCCGCCTGCGCCTTTGCGCGGCTTCTCGTCGATGAGGCGGACGCCTTTTTCCTTGAGGTCTGCAAGTGCGGCCTCGAGGTTGTCGACGCGGAGGGCGATGTGCTGGATGCCGCCGCGGCCGTTGTTCTTCTCGATGAACTTCGCGATTGGCGAATCATCAGCCGTCGCGGCGAGGAGCTCGATCTCGCTGCCGTTCGGCGTCGGGAAGAAGCCCGTCGTGACCTTCTGCTCTGCGACGGTCTCTTCGCCGTTCGCGGGGAGGCCGAGCGCGTCACTCCAGAATGCGCCGACTTCTTTGAGATCCGAAACAGCAATGCCGATATGGTCGACTCCCAAAACTTTGAACATAGTGCTTTGCCTCCTGATTACCTAGGATGCTGCCGCTTCAGCGGAGCATCTCCTTCATGATATCGCCGACGACCGTGTACGGATCCGTCTCGCGCGCCTTGATCTTTTCGACGTAGGCATCGAGGCGGCCCGTTTCCACGATCTTGCCGGTGATATATTTTCCGATGTTGCTCGAAAGGATGTCGAGCATCTCATCTTTCGTTCGCTTCGTCCGGCGTTCGGCGAGCGTGCCGTTCGCCTGGATGTATGCGAAGTGCTTTTCGATGTCAGCGATGAGCTCCTTGACACCGACGTTCTGGTTGGCGATGACCTTGTCGACGGGCGGACGCCAGTACCCGAGCGGCGTATTGCCCGCCGCCGCGGAGCCTACCGCCATGTGATGGAACTGGTCCGCGAGCGCCTTCTGGGTGCTGTTTTGCGGCTGCGCCGGCCCGTGGTCATCGAGATCGAGCATCATGTTGATCTCGCGCACGAGCTTGTCCGCGCCGTCGTGATCCGCCTTGTTGACGCAGAATACATCGCCGATTTCGAGGATGCCGGCCTTGATGGCCTGGATGTCATCGCCCATGCCGGGGATGAGCACGACCATCGTCGTGTCGGCAGCCTTGACGATGTCGACCTCGGATTGACCGACGCCGACCGTCTCGACGAAAATGACATCTTTCCCGAAGGCATCCATCGCCTTGACCGCATCGGCCGTCTTGTGCGAAAGTCCGCCAAGGCTGCCGCGCGTGCCCATGCTGCGGATGAAGACGCCTTCATCGAGCGTGAGCCCGTTCATGCGGATGCGGTCGCCGAGGATGGCGCCTCCCGTAAACGGGCTCGTCGGATCGATGGCGATGATGCCGACGGTCTTGCCCTGATTGCGGTACTCGCGCGCGAGTTTGTCTGTGAGCGTGCTCTTGCCTGCCCCCGGAGGCCCGGTGACACCGAGGACGAACGCATGGCCCGTGCGTGGATAAAGCTTCTTCATGATTTCCGTCGCTTCATCGTACTCGTTCTCGATGGCCGTGATGGCGCGGGAGAGGGCGAGGCGGTTGCCTTTGAGCACTTCTGCTGCAATGTCCAAGTGACGCCCTCCTAAAAAAGAGTGATTTCCGTTGGTTGTAAAATTAGAGTTTCACGTGTTCCTTGATGAAGTTCACGACGTCCGTCGTCGGCGTGCCCGGCGTGAAGACTTCGGCGATGCCGGCTTCTTTCAGGGCAGGGATATCGGTGTCGGGGATGACGCCGCCGCCGATGATCAGGACATCATCCATGCCCTTTTCGCGGACGAGGTTGACGACTTTCGGGAACAGGTGGCCGTGCGCACCCGAGAGGATGCTCATGGCAACGACGTTGACGTCTTCCTGCAGCGCGGCTTCCGCGATCTGCTCCGGCGTCTGGCGGAGGCCCGTGTAGATAACCTCGAAACCTGCATCGCGCAGGGCGCGTGCGACGACTTTCGCGCCGCGGTCATGGCCATCGAGGCCCGGTTTTGCGACTAAGACTCTGATCTTCTTCTCCATTTGTATGTCCCTCCACAAAAATTACAGGTTCACGTGTGCCTCATACTCGCCGAAGACTTCGCGCATCACGCCGCAGATTTCGCCGAGCGTCGCGTACGTTTTGACGGCCGCGAGGATGTGCGGCATGAGGTTCTCGTTCTCGTCTTCGCAAGCGGCCTTGAGGTCTTTGAGTGCTGCTTCGACGGCGGCGTTGTCGCGTTTCGCCTTCATGTCATGCAGCTTCGCGACCTGGCGCTTGCCGACGGCCTCGTCGACCTTGAGGAGGTCTTTCGGCGGCTCCTCGTTTTCCATCTGGAACTTGTTGACGCCGACAATGACGCGGGCGCCGGACTCGACGTCCATCTGCCACTTGTAAGCGGAATCCTGGATTTCTTTCTGGATGTAGCCCTTTTCGATGGCTGCGACGGCGCCGCCCATCTCGTCGATCTTGTGGATGTAGTCCCACGCCTCAGCCTCGAGCTTGTTCGTCATGGCCTCGACGTAGTACGAGCCGGCGAGCGGGTCGATGACATCCGCGAGGCCGCTCTCATAAGCGACGATCTGCTGCGTGCGCAGGGCGATCGTGACGGATTCCTGCGTCGGGAGTGCCAGCGCTTCGTCGCGGGAATTCGTGTGGAGGGACTGCGTGCCGCCCATGACGGCCGCCGCCGTCTGGAGCGCGACGCGCACGATGTTGTTGTTCGGCTGCTGTGCCGTGAGCATCGAGCCAGCCGTCTGCGTATGGAAACGCAGCTTCATGGACTTGTCCTTCTCGGCATGGAAGCGCTCTTTCATGACCTTTGCCCAGATGCGGCGGGATGCGCGGAACTTCGCAACCTCTTCGAGGACATTGTTGTGCGCGTTCCAGAAGAACGAGAGGCGGCCGGCGAAATCGTCGATGTGCAGGCCGGCCTTGATGGCAGCTTCGCAGTACGCGATGCCGTCGGCAATCGTGAAGGCGATTTCCTGCGCGGCCGTCGAGCCTGCCTCACGGATATGGTAACCGGAAATGGAGATCGTGTTCCACTTCGGCACGTTCTTCGAGCAATACTCGAAGATGTTCGTGATGAGGCGCATCGAAGGACGCGGCGGGAAGATGTACGTGCCGCGGGCGGCATACTCTTTGAGGATATCGTTCTGGATCGTGCCGCGGAGCTGGTCGGCAGCGACGCCCTGCTTCTCTGCCACAGCGATGTACATCGCGAGCAGAACCGATGCCGGCGCGTTGATCGTCATGGACGTCGAGACCTTGCCGAGGTCGATCTGATCGAACAGGACTTCCATGTCGGCGAGCGAGTCGATGGCCACGCCGACCTTGCCGACTTCGCCTTCGGAAATCGGATCGTCGGAATCGTAGCCGATCTGCGTCGGCAGGTCGAATGCGCAGGAAAGGCCCGTCGCGCCGTTCTCGATCAGCATGCGATAGCGCTTGTTCGACTCCTCTGCCGTCGAGAAGCCTGCGTACATGCGCATCGTCCAGAAGCGGCCGCGGTACATCGTCGGCTGGACGCCGCGCGTGTACGGATAGACGCCCGGGAAGCTGATTTCGTCCGCGTAGTCCGTGTCCTTGATGTCGAGCGGCGTGTAGAGGCGCTGCTCCGGCAGGTGGTCACGCTCCGGGAAGCGTGCGATGGCCTTTTCGACGCTCGCCTGGTATTTCGCGAGCTCTGCCTGGATTTTCTCGTGTTCCGTGCTCATACTGAGTTTCCTCCTGATTCAGTTCTATGTATACAGGAGCGGAGAGCCGCTCCCGCTTCAGCCTTTTTGAAAAATCACTTCTGCATCGAGCCGTTCTTGAGGAAGCGCTCATGGAACGACAGCGCCTCTTCGAGGATGTGCGGCGTGTTCGCATGCTTCGTCGCCTCGTCGGCACGATGGAAGTAGTCGAGGAGCAGCGGACGGTAGTCCGGATGCGCGCATTTGTTGATGATCTCGAGTGCGCGCTCTTTCGGCGCTTTGCCGCGGAGATCCGCGACGCCCTGCTCCGTGATGATGACGTCGACGTCGTGCTCCGTGTGGTCGATGTGCGAGCAAAACGGGACGATGGACGAAATCTTGCCATCTTTCGCCGTCGACGGCGTGTAGAAGATCGTGAGGTACGCGTTGCGCGCGAAGTCGCCGCTGCCGCCGATGCCGTTCATCATCTTCGTGCCCGTAATGTGCGTCGAGTTCACGTTGCCGTAAATGTCACACTCGATGGCCGTGTTCATGGCGATGACGCCGAGACGGTGGACGACTTCCGGGCTGTTCGAAACTTCTTCCGGACGGAGGAGCAAGTATTTCTTGTACTTCTGCACGTCAGCGTAGAAGCGCTTCATGCCCTCGGGCGACGGGGAGAACGCCGTACCAGATGCGAAGTTCAGCTTGCCGGCATCGATGAGGTCGAGCATGCCGTCCTGGATGACTTCCGTGTAGACCGTAAGGTCTTTGAGGTCGGAATCGACGAAGCCCGCGAGCACAGCGTTCGCGACGTTGCCGACGCCTGACTGCAACGGCAGCAGGTTCTTCGGCATGCGGCCGGCCTTGACTTCCGCATCGAGGAACTCGAGCGTGAGCTCGCTCATCTTCTTCGAGTTGTCATCAATGGCGCGGAGCGGGCGCGTGTGATCCGGGATGTCGCACGGGACGATGTATTTGATCTTGTCCGGCGTGCACGGGATGTACGGCGTGCCGACGCGATCGCTGGCCTTCACGATGGGGATGGGCAGGCGGTTCGGCGGATCCATCGGGATGTAGACATCATGCATGCCCTCGAGGTCGAGCGGCTGGCTCGTGTTCACCTCGACGATGACCGTGTCGGCAGACTGCACATAGGATGCCGCGTTTCCGAGCGACGTCGTCGGGATGATGTTGCCATCCTCGTCGATGGCGCACGCCTCGACGATGGCGACATCGATGTGGCCGAGGTAGCCGCAGCGGGAGAGCTGTGCCGACTCGGAAAGATGCAGATCGAGATAATCGACGCTGCCGTCGTTGATCTCGCTGCGGAGCGCTTTATCCGTCTGGTACGGCAGGCGCTGCTTGATGCCGTGCACCTGCGCGAGCGCATCATCGAGCTCCGGGCCCGTCGAAGCGCCCGTCCAAAGATTGATGGTGAAAGGTTCCTTCTTCATGCGCTCGGCAAGCGCGAGAGGCACTGCCTTCGGGTACGCCGAAGCCGTGAAGCCGCTCGTCGCGACATTCATGCCGGGCTTGAGGAAAGCGGCCGCCTCCTCTGCAGACACGATCTTGCTCTGCAGGCTCTTGTTGCGAACGCGGTCGAGAATATCAATCATTCGAAATCCCCCTTGTTCATACCGCACGGCCGTTGCATAACTCATCGTTATAGAATCTATATTCTATAATTATGGTTTATGCTACCACCATGCCTTGTTTATATCCCATCTATAAGAATAGCACAGACAGAAAACGCCGTCAAGATTACTCTGACGGCTTTCGACCATATTTTGTCCTATTTTTTTAACAGTTGTGCATCAGAGGCAAGTTTTGGAATCTCTTCCTGCGCGAACGCGATGAAACGCTTGACGGCGCGGGACTGCGGCTGCTGGCGGCGCCAGGCGAGGATCGCCGTCTCGGAGAGCTCCGGCGCGAGCGGACGCAGCGCGAGCCGCGCGGGGTCAGCGTACGGCTGCGAGCCGAGCGCGATGATGGCGACGGCGAGATGATGCACGACGAGCATGGCGGCGTTCGTGCTGAGGTTGCTCGTGAACGGGATGTCGAGCGGCTGCTTCGCTTTTTGAAACCAATTCATGACCTCGCTGTGCACGTTCAGTCGCGACGGCAAGATGAGCGGCAGGCCTGCGAGGTCATCGACGGTCACGGCAGATTTTTCTGCGAGCGGAGAATCCGCCGGCAACATGACGCCGTAGAGCTCTTTCCCTGGGAAACGCACATAATTGTACGGCTCGGCCGCGACAGGCTCGATGAACAGCGCGAGGTCAAGGAGTCCTTGGTCGATGCGCTGCTGCACGTCGTCGGCGTTGCCCGTATGGATCTGGAAATGCACGAGCGGGTGCGTCTCGCGGAAGCGGCCGATGATCTCCGCGAGGTCCTGAAACGCGCGCAGCACGCCGCAGCCGATGGAAACCGTGCCCTCGATGCGCTCGTCCTGTTCCGAGACTTCCTCGCGCGTGCGCTCGACGAGGTCGAGGATCTCCATGGCGCGACGGCGGAACAGGATGCCCTCGTCCGTCAAGCGGATGCGCCGCCCCGAGCGGTCAAAGAGCTGCACGCCAAGCTCCTCCTCGAGCTCGGCAATCTGCCGCGACAACGTCGGCTGCGTGATGTGGAGGACATCGGCCGCGCGCGTGATGCCCTGCTCGCGCGCGATGGCGAGGAAATATTTGAGGACGCGGAGTTCCATGGATTGTCAGTCTCTTCATCAGTTTTCCTCCATCGTAACACAAAAAGAAAGAATCCGCGACGAAAAGTTTCCTTCGCAGATTCTTTCTTGCGATTTGTTGTGGCCTACCTCCGACACCCTTTCAGTCACGCTTCGCGTGCCAGCTTCCCCGGAGGGGAAGCCTTTCCAGATTCGCTGTTTTGCTGTCTTTCAAGCAAATGCATCATGTAATCGATTTGACCAATTACTTCTTCTTTTTCATGAATGATGTGCAGCAATGCTTGGCGTTCACGCAAAAGCATATGATAACGTTCGTGATTATCGGCGTTCTGAAACGTTTGAAGGAACGCTTGTTTCTCTGTGTCGCTTGCCATGCAAGCGCGCAAGCAACAGCCGAGTGCGATGGGGTCAATGGACTCCGCCACGGAATCGCGCTTCACATCCGGCCCATTCATTTGCCCATCGCCGCATACGCATCATCATCGACAGGTTCACACCATTCATTTGATGTCTCTTCCCCATCGACCTCAATCGCGAGGTGCGCGAACCAGCTGTCCGCCGCCGCACCGTGCCAATGCTTGACGCCGGCTGGGATGTTGACGACCGTGCCCGGCGTCATCGCGACAGGCGCTTCACCCCACGCCTGATACCAGCCGCGCCCGCCAACGCAAATCAGCAGCTGCCCGCCGCCCGACTTCGCGTGATGGACGTGCCAATGGTTGCGGCAGCCCGGCTCGAATGTCACGTTGTAGATGCCGACTTGCTTTTCCGACACCGGCGCGAGATAGCTCTGCCCGTCGAAAAATTGGTTGTACGGATTTTTCTCGCCAATCGGAAACATGAGCTGCTGCTGGAATGCAGTCTTTCCTGCCTCGCCTTTTTCTGTAATGTCTGCCATCTTCAAGTCCTCCTGCAAAATATTGTGAATAGACAAATCTTACATCATTTCATAATACCCATTCCCGCAAAGAACGATTTCAATTCCGATGCCGATGCGCCTTTTTCAAACCGCTTGCCATCTTTCCACGTCGTGTTCGGCGCGAACCGATGCAGATAATCGCCCGACGAGCCGATATCGCTCGACGCGGACGTGCAGATCGGCACGATGGTCTTGCCGTTCAAATCGTAGCTTTCCATGAACGTGTCGATGATGCGCGGTGCCTGCCCCCACCAGATGGGGTAGGCGATCACGATCGTCTCGTATTTTTCGAGGCCTTCAAGTTTGTTCTTGATGGCCGGGCGCGCCGACTCGTCCTTCATCTCGACCGTCGCGCGTGTCGTCTCGTCATTGTAGTTGAGGTCTTCTTTCGTATAAACCTTCTCCGGCACGATTTCGAAGGTGTCAGCGTCCAGCGCCTCTGCCGCTGTCTGTGCGAGCGCTTTCGTGTTGCCCGTCGCGGAAAAATAGACCACGAGTGCCTTCGCATTCGTTCCAGTGCTGGAGCTCGAAGCCGTTGTTGACGCTTTCGCGGATGTTGCTGTTGACGCCTTCGACGACGTCGTCGCCGCAGCGCTGTCGCTGCCGCAGCCGCCAAGCACGAGCATCATCAGGCTAGCAAGCACGAGCATGAAAATCTTCTTCGAAGCGCATCCCTCCATCATGCGTAATTATTTCGCCTCATCTGCATAGACTTCCTTCGCCATGCGGAACGCCGCCCAAGCTTTCGGCCATCCTGCATAGAAGCCGAGCTGCGTGATCATCTCGACCATCTCGTCCTTCGTCACGCCGTTCGCTTTCGCCGTCGTGATGTGATATTTCAGCGAGCTGTCGATGACACCCGCGCCGACAAGCGCCGAGATCGTCACAAGACTGCGGTCGTGAAGCGAGAGCTTGTCATTGCGCGACCATACCTCGCCGAACAAGATGTCGTCGTTGTACCGCGCAAAATCCGGCGCGAAATTGCCAAGCGCATCGCGCCCGGCCGTCTGCACGATCTTCTTCGGCACTTTCTTTTCTGCGCTTTTCATGCCAAGTTCCTCCTTCATTTTCCCTATGTGAAATTGTTTTTGTCATCGTCCCATCTCGCCCGCGACGCGCGCCATGCCTTCGATGATCTTGACGTGGAACGGGCAGCGCGGCTCGCAGTCGCCGCACTGGATGCAGTCGGAGGCGTGGCGGGCGAGCGAGGCGTAGTGTTCGCTCGCGAGACGATCGCCGTTTTTCGCGAGGTCGTAATATTTGAAGACGTCGCCGATGTTGATGCTGACGGGACACGGCAGACAGTGGTTGCAGTAGATGCATGCGCCCTCCGTGACGGCGGCGCTGCTGGAGAGAATTGCGTCATAACGGCGTTCCGCTTCCGTCGCGTGGATGTAGCCGAATGATGCTTGCAGTTCTTCCATGTTCTTCACGCCAGCGACGCACGAGGCGACGGCCGGCCAGTCGAGGCAATACTGCACGCACTGCGCCGTCGTCAGCGCCGTGCCGAACGGGCTGTCGGACGCCGAGAGCAGCTTGCCGCCGTCGTAACATTTCATGACCGTGATGGCCGCGCCAAGCTTCGCCGCTTTCGCATAGAGCGCGGCGCGGTCTTCTGCGACGCGCAGGCCCTCGCTCGTATTCTCAAAATCGTACGCGGGATTCAAGCTGAACATGAAGACGTCGATGAGCCCCGTGTCGAGGAAGCGGTTGCAGATGTTCACGGAGTGCGACGAAAAGCCGATGTAGCGGATCGTGCCCGCCTGCTTCAGCTGCACGGCGTAATCGAGCAGGCCATTATTCAGCGCGCGCTCGTAACCGTCGTCCTGGTCGATGTAATGCAGCATCGCGATGTCGCTGCCGCTCGCGCCGTAGACGCGCAGGTCGATCTCGAACGATTTCTTCGTTTCGGCGAGGTCGCGCGTGCGGTCGATGACGCCGGCGAGGTTGTACGACGTGCCGAGATGGAACTGCGCGATCGTGTTCTGCCGGTGCGGCTTCATGCCGCGCGCGATGGCCTCCATCGGGCCGGCCGTCGGCATGATCATGTCGATGAGGTTCATGCCGCTCGATAGCGCCGTGTCGACGATACGCGTGATCTCCGCGTCATCGGATTCGTGCAGCGAGCCGATACCGAGCGAGACGACGCTGACCTTCTGCCCCGTGTGCGGGATGGGGCGGTAGATCATCTGCCCTGCGTCGCTGCCGCTCCAATCGCCAGCCTGCGACATGTCCCAGGACGATGACGCCGGCGCGCTGCCGAGCAGCTCGTCGTAATCCGCCGTGCCGAGTGCGGCGCCGACGGCGCCGATGCCGAGAGATTTCAAAAACGTGCGACGGTTCATGACGCAGCGCCTCCTTTCACGGGGGCGGCATTCGCAGCGGCTTTCCGCGCGAGATGTTTTTGCAGGTAAAAGAACGCGATGGCATACAGCCCGATCAGGCACGCGAGCATGACGTAGGCGACGGGCGCGGGCAGGTCGCCGGCCGGCGTCCGGAAGACGTGGCGCATCATCAGGCGGTCGCCGAAATGATCGAGCCGCGCATACGCGCAGCCCGTCCAGCCGAGGAGCACGAGCAGCCAGAACCGCAGCGTCGGATGCGCATCAATAGCGCGCAGCACCGGCCATGCTTTCATCCGCGCCCAGAGCCCCGCCCAGTGCATGCCGACGTGCATGCCGAGAAACACGAGCATGGCGCACGCACTCGCGACGTGCAATTGATGGATGAAGATGCTGCTGTGCAGCGGCACGCCGATCCAGAGCGGGCGCAAGACGTGATTCGAAATGATGATGCCCGTGACGAGCGCCGTTGCCGTGCTCGCAAACAGCAGCACATTCAACAGCGTCTGCACAACGCGCAGCCGCCGCCAGCCGCCGCGCCCAAGCGACGAGAACCAGTGCGCGTTCCACACGAGATGCACGCAGAGCCCCGCGAGCATGATGAGGCCGAGCACTTCGTGAAGCGTCGGAGGCAGCATGCGGAAGCCCATGACGAGCACGAACAGCACGGCGAGCAAGAGATCCAAGCGAAACCGTTTCATAACGAGGCCTCCCTGTGATATCAAATACTGTTTCCGCTTTTCCAGTTCCATCATAGCGGATGTCGCGCGTCATGTAAAATACCTCTTTTGCGTGTGCCCACATGCTTTCCAAGCATCATCTCGCCAACAAAAAACATCCGCTGCCACAGCGGGCAACGGATGCGAAGGATTGTCAGAGTTTGTGAGCGATTGGCTGGTGCTTTTCAAACGTATACGTTTCCGTGAAGCCGAGCTCGCGGAGGATGGCCTGCGCGTCGGCGAAGTGGTCGGCGAGGTACTCCGGCTTGTGCGCATCGCTGCCCGTCGTGAGGATTGTGCCGCCGAGCGAACGGTAGAGCCGCAGGATGTCGCGCGCGGGCGTCGTGTCCTTGAGGCCATAATGCCAACTCGACGTGTTGATCTCGATGCCTTTGCCGTCCGCGATGACGATTTGGAAAATCTCCGTCAAGATGCCTTTGATGGTTTCGAACGCGATCGGGCCTTTCGGATCGTAGCGCGCGATGAGGTCGACATGCGAGAGCACGTCGTAGCCCTTGAACGCCCGGACGACGTCCAGCATCTCTTTGTAATAGCGCTCGTTGTACTCTTCCTGCGTGCGGCCTTTCATGAAGTCGCCCGTCCAGAACTCCTTGTCCTCGACCTGATGGATGCTGCAGAGGACGAAATCGAGCTTGTCGCCATACGTTTGCAGCAGCTGTTCATAACGTGGGATCGTGTGCGTCTGGATGCCGAACTCGAGGCCGGCCTTGATGGCGATTTTTCCCTCGTACGTGCGGCGCATGCGGTAGAGCTTCGCGAAATATTCCGGATAGTGCACGTTCGTCAGCGGCTCGAGCGACGTCCGCGGCGTGCCGACGCCGTCGCCGCCGCGCCAGCCGATCCCGCCCGGGGCTGTCCAATCCTGCTTGATGCCGTAGTCGACGTGATCCGTGAAACACATTTCATCGAGCCCGAGCTCGATGCCACGCTCAATCTGCGCCTCCATGGGCGTATGCGAGTCATCGCTGAATTCCGAATGAAGATGGTAGTCTGCCAACATAACTGTTGCCCTCCTTTATTTTGTGGCTTTCTTTTATCATTTCACACCCGCCGCATGCATTCCTGCGGCAGCGCGCGGATGAATTCGCTTTCGTGCTGGTAGTGGCCGTAGCGGAACTGGCTCCATGTCAGGAACAGCTGCTTGCGCGCGCGGGTGATGGCGACGTAGAACAGGCGCTTTTCTTCGGACGTGTCTTTTTTCTTCAGCGCAGGCAGGCCGGGGAACGTGCCGTCTTGGCAGCCGGCGAGGAAGACGTAGTCGAACTCCGCGCCTTTCGCCTGATGGATCGTGATGATGGGGATGCGCTGTTTCTTCGTCAGCGCGTCGAGGTCGGTCGTTGAGAGCGTCGTGTAGCGCAAAAATTGAAAGATCGCATCGACGGGCGGCAGCGATTTGTCGTCGACTTCACGCGCGCGGCGGAAGAGGTCGCGCAGGTTCTCGATGCGGTTTTCCTCGTGGCGGCGCGCGTAGTAGTCCTTCATGCCGACGGCCACGACGATCTCGCCGAGCGTCTGGAACGGACGGAGCTCCGTCGCCTGCTGCCGCAAGAGCGCGATCTTTTCCGCGAGCGGCGCGAAGACATCTGCGTACTTTGCGATGCAGGCACGGCGCGCCGCGGCGCTCGGGCGGATGTCGCGCTCGATGGCGTACATCAGGAGCTCGGCCGTCGCGCAAATGTCGTCATAGGCATCGTGCGACGAGCGATGCTCGACTTCGTAAATCTTGCCGAGGTATTCGAGCTTGTGGTTCGGCAGGTTCGGGTGGAAGCGTCGGAAGATGTCGAGCGTGTCGAAGTACGTCGGATACGCGAGCGGCGGCAGCTCGAGGCGAGCGAGCTCGCTCGAGAGCATCTGCAGGTCGTACGTCACGTTGTGGCCGACGAGCACGCTGCCCTGGGCGAACGCGCAGAACGTGCGCAGCACGTCGGCAGGCGCTTCGCCGTGCTCCGCGAGATACGCATCCGTGAGCCCGTGCACGCTGACGGCCTCGCGGCCGACGGGACGCTCGGGGCGCAGATAATGGATGAACGTGTCCGCGATGCTGCCGTCTGCCGCAAGGCGCACGCCCGCAATCTGCACAATCTCGTCGTGCGCCGTGTCGAGGCCTGTCGTCTCCGTGTCGAACACGACGACATTCCCCGCTGCAAGCGCATCAAGGAGCGGAGCGAACGGGTCGCCCGCCGCGCGTGCCGCCGGGTCGAGGTAGTCCGTCATGCGCACGCCGGCGCGGCGGTACTCCGCCGACGAAATCGTGCGGATGGCGGCGGGGCCGACGCCGCGCACGTAGCGCTGCAGCACGCGCATAAGGCTCGCAACGTCATGACGGTTCACGAGCAGGCGCAGGAACGCAAGCGCATCCTTGATTTCCTGCCGCTGGAAGAAACGCGTGTCGTCGATGAGCAGGAACGGCAGGTCGCCGTCCGTCTGCTGGTTGATGGACTGGAACGCAGCCGAAAGCTCTTTCGCGTAGCGGTTGCTGCGCACGAGCACGGCGATGCGCGCGTAGTCCTTCGTCGGCAGGCGCAGGATGCGATAGTAGATCCACTGCGCTTCCTCGTCGAAATCGCCCGCTCCCTTGACCTCGACGGGCGCGCCCTGCTCCTTGCTGTCCGCCGCGAAGCCGTCGGGATAAATTTCCGCGACACGCTGTGGGAAGAGCCGCGTCAGCGCGCCGTACGACGCAGCGAGCAACGTTTTCGTCGAACGGTAGTTCTCCGACAGCACGATGCGTTCCGGCTTGTATTTTTCGACAAATGCATGCACGACAACTTCGGGATGCGAGCCGCGCCATTCGTAAATCGTTTGGAACAAGTCTCCTGCGAGCAAAAGTTTGCTCTGCCCGAAGATGCGCGAGAGGATGCCGTACTCGAGGAGGCTCGTGTCCTGTGCTTCGTCGATGTTGATGTAGCGGAAGCGCGCCGCCCAGCGCTGCGCGATGTCGAGCTGCCGCAAGAGAGCTTTCGCCCGCACGATGAGGTCGGTGAAATCGAGCCCGTGCGCCTCCTGCAGCCGCAGATCGTAGCTGCGCAGGAACGCCACGCCGCGCAGCCGCCAATCCTCCAGGAGGCGCGGCAGGCGCTGGTATCGCTCGTCAACACAAAGCGCCGCGAACTCGTCGCGGCGCTCTTTATAGATGCGGTTCAGCACGGTGCGCGCGTCCGCGACAGGGTCGCCCGTGAAAACGTCCCACTCCGCCTGCCGCTCTTTCATGTAGGCAAGCAGGTGCGCGATCGTCGCCGACGGCACGCCGAAGTCCTCGGGCAAGAGCTCGCGGATCAGCGTGCGGCTGTCCGCATCATCGAAAATCACGAAGTCCGTGAACAGGTCGGAATGGCGCTTCGCCTCCGTCTTGATGACATCGTAGCAGAAACTGTGGAACGTCCGCACGACAACGCGGTCGCCGCCCTCCTCCGCACGCAGCGCGATGCGGTCTTTCATCTCTTGGCATGCCTTGTTCGTGAACGTCAGGCAGAGGATTTCCTCCGGCTCGGCAAGATGCTGGTCGAGGATGTTCGCGATGCGGTATGCGAGCGTGTCCGTCTTGCCCGTCCCCGCTGGCGCTGTCAGCAAGATATGCCGATCAAGCGTCTCGACGACGGAGCGCTGCTTTTCGTTGAGTTTCAAGAGTTCGAGCACGAAATCACCTTCTTTATCGAGGGATATTCGCTGTCCATCCGTTATTTCCTGCCAAGCTTCGAGCGATGCCCGATGTTCGACTTGTTTGATTTGTTCATAGCCTTGCGCTGCTGGACGCTCTGGCGGCGGCTGCGGTCGTTGCGGCCTTTGTGCTTCGCTCCCTTGCGGTTCGCGTACTTGCTGAGCGGTTTTGCGTGTTTCGCTTTCTTCTCGCGACGTTCATCGAGCGCTTTCGCCTTCATGACGGCCTGTTTTTCCGCGTGTTTCTTGTGGCGCTCGGAATGCGCTTTCGTGATGCGTTCTTTGATGCCCGCCTCGATGCGGCGCAGCTGGTCGTACTGCCGCGCGTTGACGAACGTGATGGCCATGCCCTCATTACCTGCGCGGCCCGTTCGGCCGATGCGGTGGATGTAGTCTTCCGTCGTCCTTGGAATGTCGTAGTTCACGACATGCGTCACGCCCTCGATGTCGAGGCCGCGCGCCGCGATGTCCGTCGCGACGAGGATCTGCAGCTTCGCCGTGCGGAAGCGCTTCAGCACGAGCGCGCGCTGCACCTGCGTGAGGTCGCCGTGCAGCTCGTCGACGAGGTAGCCGCGCGCTGCGAGCGCCATCGTGACCTGATGGACGCGCTGCTTTGTCGAGCAGAACACCATGGCGAGGTATGGCTGGTATTTGTTGATGGCTTCGCAGAGCGTGTCGAGCTTCGTCTCTTCGCGCGTGTCGACGATTTCCTGATGGATATTTTCGAGCGTGACCGTGTCGCTCTTGATGGTAATTTCCTCGGGCGCGTGCATATACGCCCGCGCGAGGCCGCGCACGCGGTCGGGCATCGTCGCCGAGAACAGCATGAACTGCCGGTCGGATGCAACCTCCTGCAACAGGAGCTCCACGTCCTCGATGAAGCCGAGCTTCATCATCTCGTCCGCCTCGTCGAGCACGACCTTGTTGACGTGCTTCAAATCGACCGTGCCGCGCCGTACGTGGTCCAAGAGCCGCCCCGGCGTGCCGATGATGAGCTGCGGATGGCGGCGGAGCTTCTGCTTCTGCCGCTCGATGTCCTGCCCGCCGTAGATGACGAGGCTCGTGACGTCCGCCGCCTCGCTTAAGGTACCCGCGACCTTCGCGATCTGGATGGCGAGCTCGCGCGTCGGCGTCACGACGAGTGCCTGCGCCGTCTCCGCCTGCGGCTTGATTTTTTCGAAGATCGGCAGCAGGAACGCGAGCGTCTTGCCCGTGCCCGTCTGCGCCTGCACGATGGCATCGCGCCCGGCGCGCACGACAGGGATGGCGCGCTCCTGCACGGGCGTCGCCTCGCGGATGCCGTGCAGCCGCAGCGTCTCGACGATGGACAGCGCGAGGCCGAAATCGGTGAACATCCTCATGATGAAATCACCTCAACGCCCGTCTCCGTGATGAGGATCGTGTTCTCCCACTGCGCCGAGAGCTTGCCGTCACGCGTGCGCACCGTCCACTTGTCCTTGCTGTCCGTATAGACTTTCGACGTGCCCTGGTTGATCATCGGCTCGACCGTCAACGTCATGCCCGGCACGAGCAACATGCCCGTCCCCGGCTCGCCGACGTGCGGCACGAACGGCTCGCAATGGAATTTCTTGCCGACGCCGTGGCCGCCAAGGTCCGTCACGACCGAGTAGCCGTTCGCGTGCGCATGGTTGCCGCACGCCGCGCTGACATCGCCGAGGAAATGCCACGGCTTCGCGGCCTCGATGCCCTTCAACATGCACTCGCGCGTCACGCGCACGAGGCGCGCCGCCTCCTCGCTGACTTCGCCGATCATGTACATGCGCGACGCGTCGGCGAAGTAGCCGTTATACTTCGTCGTCATGTCGATGTTCACGATGTCGCCCTCTTTGAGGATCGTCTTCTTCGACGGGATGCCGTGACAGACGACGTTGTTGATCGAGATGCAGACGCTCTTCGGATAGCCTTCGAAGTTCAGGTCAGCCGGCACGGCGCCGCGCTCCGTCAGGAATTCGTAGACCGCGTGGTCGAGCGTCGCCGTGTCGACGCCCGGCTTCGCCATTTCCTCCATGAGGTCGAGCGCCGCGTCATTGATGACGGCCGCCGCGCGGATGCCCGCGATGTCCTGTTCGTTGTTGATGATGTGATGCGGCGGACGGCACTGTCCTTTCAGCACGTTGAACTTGATCTCGTCGATGCGCTCGTCGTAATCCATGTGGCATTTCTTGTACTTCTTGCCGCTGCCACACCAGCACAAATCGTTGCGGTTCAAAAAATATTTCTCCTTTATCTCTCTCAAAAATTGGAACATATCGTTTCTCCTGCTCTTTGCACGGCTCTTATTATATGACAGGAACAACGCGCCGCGCAAGTCTCCGCCGTGAACGCGCAGAAAGTTTCCTTGACAGGATTCGGACCAATGTAATATATTAGGTGCTATGCCACGGAGAACTCTCGCGGCATCTTCCCATCTTTTCGAAAGGATGTGCTATTTTGCGAAACCGCTGCAAATGGCTGCTCGCCGCTGCGACGGCCATTGTCGCCCTGCTCGCGCTTGCCGTGTTCGGGCTGTTCCAGTCCGCAAAGGACGGCATCCCCGTGCTGAACTATCACCAGATCAACGACACGGAAAAGAACGCGCTGACCGTGAACACGGAGCAGTTCGAAGCGCAGATGAAATACCTCGCGGACCACGGCTACACGACCATCACGCCGGCCGACATGCTTGACACGTGGGAGAACGGCGCGGAGCTCCCGGAAAAGCCCGTCATCATCACGTTTGACGACGGCTACCTCGACAACTACAACCACGCGTTCCCCGTGCTCGAGAAATATCATCTCAAGGCAACGATCTTCCTCATCTCCGACTACGTCGGCACGTATCCGAACTACCTGACGTGGAGCGACATCCAGGACATGGATGACAGCGGGCTCATCGACTTCGAGAGCCATACGCTGTCACACGAGGAGCTCACGAAAGCGCCGACCCTCGACGAGGCGAAGCATCAGCTCACAGGCTCGAAAGACGCCATCGAGTGGAACATGGGCAGCGGCAAGCATGTGCGTTTCATCGCCTATCCCTGCGGCGAATACAACGACGACATCGAGCAGGCGACGAAAGACGCCGGCTACCGCGCGGCGTTCACCGTCAACTACGGACTCGCAGAGCCGACGGAAAATCATTTCGTGCTCGACCGCGTGCCGATCTTCGGCAGCAACAGCCACACGCTGCTGCGCTTCAAGCTCCGCCTCTGCCTCGCGCCTGTGTTCGCGCCGCTGAACCGCATCAAGATGGATCTCCGCGATACGCATCCGACGCTCGCGAGCTTCATCCTCGTCCCTTAATGCATTTTTTCGCTTGTCATGGTAAAATCTGGCCATGGCAAGCGATTTTTGTTTTGAGGAGATGTGTCAGATGATGGGAAAACTGTTTCATAGCAAATGCGTTCTGGCCGCCGCCGTCTGCTGCGCCGGCCTGTTGTCATTCGCCCTGCCCGCGCCGCAGGCCGAGGCCGGTGTCGGCACGGGCATCGGCGTCACGTTCCCGATGGGCGGCTCGTCCGGCGGCACGACGTACAGCCGCCCCGAGAGCTACGCCGCCGTCACGCAGGGCAGCGTCATCGAGGAGCTGACCGTCACGGAAAAGAGCGGCCGCCTGATCATCGAGTTCAAGGTCACGAACAACGGCGACGTGCCGTACACGATCGACTATCGCGACGGGCAAGTCTACGACATGGCCGTGCTCGACAAGAACGGCACAGCGCTGTGGCGCTGGTCGGACGGCATGGCGTTCACACAAGCGCTGACGTCGTCGTCCATCGACGCGCACAA
>NZ_JALFCU010000038.1 GCF_022771645.1 Selenomonas sp. | reverse complement strand
CAAAGGCAGGACTTAAAAGCATTGTTTTAAGGCTTTCCTGCTCTGCGACAGTCAACTTACCGATAATATCTAATGCGTCTTTGATAGTAGGCATATCCAATTACCTCCTTCGGTGGTACTGTTTCTTACTATTATTATACGATATTTCTCGTCAAAAATCAACCATTTGTTGTGACAGAGCCTTCTGTTAAAATTTTTGTCCCGCATGGCAGGATAGTTGCAGGGGCATGGCGAATGGAACGGCAGGGGAAAATTCTGGGTAAGGAGTGATATTATGTCATTTGATCCAGCGGGATTCCGCAGCATCAAGCTCAAGATGTGCCTCGTTTTGCTGCCGGCCATCTTGATCGGGCTCGCCATCATCACGGGCGTGGCGGCCTTCAGCAGCTATGGCGACATCTCGGAGCTCGCGACGTCCGGCATGCAGCAGACGCTGAAGACGAACAGCGCCGAAATCCACGAGATGCTGAACCAGATGGAGATCGCCGACAAGCACATGGCGTACAACGCCGGCGCGGACTATACTTGACCGATCCGTATTTCGATGCGGCGGCGAAAGTCGTCATGGTCTCACGTACGCTGCGCCGATTTACGCGACGATGCAAGAGGGCGGCGAAAAATGCATCGGCGTCGCGACGGTCGACATTTCGCTGAAGCAGATCGCGGACATCATCGACAACATCAAAGTCGGCGAGACGGGCCACGCATATCTCCTGACGGACAAGGGCGCGTACCTTGCCGGCGTGCCGCAGGAAAAACTCGAAAACGAGACGTTCGCGACGGAGGAACAGAACGCTTCGCTCGCGGCGGCGATGAAAGAAGCCGTCGCGAATGATGCCGGCGTCACGACGTTTGAAGAAAACGGCGAAAAGCAGGTCATGACGTATGCGACGATGAAGGACACGGGCTGGAGCTTCGTGCTCGTGCTGCCGGAATCCGAGCTTTACGCCAGCGCGCATGCGCTCGTCTGGAAGCTCGTCGGCATCGCCGTCGTCATCATGCTGATCCTCATGGCCATCGCCTACCGCACGATTGACAGCTATGTGCGCCGCATCGCCGTGAACCAGGTGTTCGCGGAAGACCTCGCGCAAGGCAATTATGCGCGCAAGACGAACGTGCCGAAGAGCAACGACGAGATCGGCGTGCTCGGCACGGCGATGAACGAGATGTTCCAGAAGACAAAAGAGGTCATCCAGCGCATCTCGGGACAGGCGGACAACATGACAACGTCGAGCGAGACGCTCGGCACGTCGGCTGACCAGCTGAAGCAGGGATTCTCTTCCATCGAGGAGAAGATGCAGTCCATCAACGAGGCGATGATGACGGCGAGCTCGGCGACGGAGGAAGTCAACGCCTCGGTTGACGACGTGTCGAACGCCATCCGTTCGCTGTCGGACGAAGCGAAACAGAGCCTCCGTCAGGCTGACGATATCCGCGGCCGCGCGAACACGGTGCAGTCGGAGTCGACGGAAGCGAGCCGTTCGGCGGAGAAGCTCGCGCACGAATTCAGCAGCAAGCTTCAGGCGTCCATCGAACAGGCGAAGACCGTCGAGCAGATCGGCGCGATGGCGACGTCGATTTCCGGCATTGCCGAGCAGATCAACCTCCTGTCGCTCAACGCGTCCATCGAGGCGGCGCGCGCCGGCGAGTCCGGCCGTGGCTTCGCCGTCGTCGCGACGGAGATCGGCAAGCTCGCACAGGAGACGGCTGACACGGTCGAGGAAATCCAGAAGACGATCCAGGCCGTGCAGAAGGCATTCGCGAACCTCTCGGGCGACGCGCAGGCCATCCTCGGCTTCCTCAATGACACGGTCGCGCCGCAGTATGATGCGTTCATCAAGGTCGCGGAGCAGTACGGCGGTGATGCCGAGACGTTCCGCACGGTCGCCGAGCACATCGCCTCGACGAGCCAGCAGGTCAACGAGACGATGCAGCAGGTCAGCGCGGCCATCGAGCAGATCGCGAACTCCGCGCAGGATACGGCAGAACTCTCGTCGCAAGTCGCGTCGGATGTCGACCAGGTCTCCGGCTCCGTCGACGAAGTCAACGCGATGAGCCAGCAGCAGTCCGATGCAGCGAAAGACCTGCACGAGATTGTCAGCCACTTCCGCTTGAAGAAATAACTTGGGAAACCTGCAATAAAAAATTCTCATCAGAGCGATGCTCTGATGAGAATTTTTTTGCGTTTGGGAACGTGCGCTTACTGCGACAGTTTCGCGAACTCGTCAACCTTCTTCAACGCTGCGCCGCTCGCGACGAGCGCACGCGCTTTCTCGATGCCGTCGGCGATGCTCGCGGCTTTGCCGCCGAGGTAGATGGCCGCGCCGGCGTTGAGGAGCACGATGTCCGTCTTCGGACCCTTCGCGCCCGAGAGAATCTCGCGCGTGACCTGCGCGTTTTCCTGCGGCGTGCCGCCGACGATGTCGGATTTCTCACAGCGCGTGAAGCCGTAGTCCTCGGGCTTCACGACGTAGCGCTTGAACCATCCGTCCTTGAACTCGCAGACGCTCGTCGGCGCGCTCATGGAGAACTCGTCGAGGCAGTCCTGGCCGTAAATGACCATGCCGCGCTCGACGCCGAGATTGATGAGGACGTCCGCGAGCGGCTCGAGGAGGTATTCGTCGTAGACGCCGAGCAGCATCATCTTCGGATGCGCCGGGTTCGTCAGCGGACCGAGGATGTTGAAGACCGTGCGGATGCCGAGCTCCTTGCGGATCGCTCCGACGTATTTCATCGATGCGTGATATTTTTGTGCGAACATGAAGCAGATGTTGATCTTGTCGAGGAGCTCCACGCATTTTTCCGGCGCGAGGTCGAGGTTCACGCCGAGCGCTTCGAGGCAGTCGGCGGCGCCGGACTTCGACGAGGCCGCGCGGTTGCCGTGCTTCGCGACCTTGATGCCGGCGGCCGCGATGATGAACGCTGCCGTCGTCGAGATGTTGATGCTGTGCGCATGGTCGCCGCCCGTGCCGACGATTTCGAGCACGTCGAAGTCGTGCTCTACCTTCAGCGCGTGGTCGCGCATCGCGGCCGCCGAGCCGGAGATCTCCGCAATCGTCTCGGCCTTCGTGCTCTTCGTCGAGAGCGCGGCGAGGTACGCGGCGTTCTGCACCTGGCTCGTCTCGCCGTTCATGATCTCGTTCATGACGGCGTAGGCTTCGTCGTATGTGAGGTCCTCTTTGCTGACAATTTTTTCAATCGCTTCTTTTATCATAGTCTGGCATTCTCCTTCGTGTGCTGAAGTTTGTTCAGCAATCAACTAAAAATAACACGGCAGGTGTAACATTGTCAAGATGAAGAAACAGACAACTGTCCGCGCGAAAGAAATGCTTGACATCCATTCTCGCGTCCTCTATAATAAATCACGTCGCTGATACACGGCGACGCACGGCCCGGTAGTTTAGTGGGTTAGAATGCCGCCCTGTCACGGCGGAGGTCATGGGTTCAAGTCCCATTCGGGTCGCCATTACGCGGAAATAGCTCAGTGGTAGAGCACCACCTTGCCAAGGTGGGGGTCGCGAGTTCGAGTCTCGTTTTCCGCTCCATTTTTTCGGCGACATAGCCAAGTGGTAAGGCCGGGGACTGCAAATCCCCTATTCTTCAGTTCGATTCTGAATGTCGCCTCCAACGAATGACCGCCCGGGAGCCTCGGCTTCCGGGTTTTTCTTATGAAAGGAAGAAGTTTCATGAGCATCACGGAAAACTTAGCGCATGCGTTCCATTACTCGTTCGTCGAGACGGTTCCGTACGCGTTCTTCAAGCCGAATCCGGAGCGCGACATCGCCGTGAACCTCGTCGCAAAGGAATACCGTTGTACGTCGTGCGGAAAGATCACGCGCGTCCCGTACCGCAATGTCGGCGTGACGTATTATTCGAAGGGCAAGCTCGCCGAGGAGCGCCGCATCTACGATCATCTCGGCCTGCGCTTCCCGTACATGGGAGAAATTTATGATGGCGTCGCGTTCACGAACGAGGCTGAGGGACTGTGCCAGGCATGCGCGCAGAAAGCAATCCTGAGCTCGATGGAGCCGGCGCAGCGCGCGTACAACCTCGCGGAGCTGCTGCACACGGAAGACCTCGTCGTGCTCGCGCACGCGAAGCAGGATGCCGAGCAGGCGCTCGCGGCGTACCGCGGCCTCGTCGCCGAGGTGCAGGAGCAGGAAAAAGAACTGCTCGCGAAGCTGCCGGACACGTTCCGCGCCTTTGCCGCGCGCCCGACGCGCGCGCCGGAGTCCATGTCCGACAAGCTCTATCACGAGTACACGATCGCGTTCCCCGCCGACGACGCGCCGAACGAGCTTTATTACATCGAGCGCGACATCGAAAAATCGCGCGTGGAGATGTTCCTCGCGCAGCCGCGCATCGAGACGATCGAAGAGCTGCGCGCCGAAGCGGGACTTTGAGCAGAACGTCCTACCTTTTTTATTGACGTTCCGTCTGTTGGCTGATAAAATAGTAAGGTATAGTTCAATAGGGGGTGAATACCATTATCGTTACAGTTTTAGCGGTAATCATTGCAGTACTCATCGGCGCTGGCGCCGGTTATACAGCCAGGAAACGCAGCGCGGAAGCGCAGATCGGGTCGGCGGAGGCCGAGGCGAAACGCATCGTCTCTGACGCCGTGACCGAAGCGGAAACGAAAGCAGAAGCAAAGAAGAAAGAGCGCATGCTCGAGGCGAAAGAAGAGATCAACCGCCTGCGGCAGGAGCTCGACCGCGAGACGAAAGATCGCAGGAATGAGATTTCGCGGCAGGAACGCCGCGTCGTGCAGAAGGAGGAAAACCTCGACCGCAAGCTCGAATCCCTCGAAAAGAAGGAAGAGCAGCTCGCCCGCAAGGAGTCCCGCATCGACAAGACGCAGGCGGCGGTCGACGAGATGCATGAAAAGCAGAAGACGGAGCTCGAGCGCATCTCGGGCCTCACGTCCGACGAAGCGAAGAACATCCTCATGACGGAAACGGAAGAGGAGCTCAAGCACGAGAAAGCCGTCAAGATCAAGGAGTACGAACAGCAGCTCAAGGACGAAGCGGACAAGAAGGCCCGCGACATCCTTTCCATCGCCATCCAGCGCAACGCGGCCGACCACGTCGCCGAGACGACGGTCTCCGTCGTCGCGCTGCCGAACGATGAGATGAAAGGCCGCATCATCGGCCGCGAGGGCCGCAACATCCGCACGCTCGAGACGCTGACGGGCATCGACCTCATCATCGACGATACGCCGGAAGCCGTCATCCTGTCGGGCTTCGATCCGGTGCGCCGCGAGATCGCGCGTATCGCGCTCGAAAAGCTCATCCAGGACGGCCGCATCCATCCGGCGCGCATCGAGGAGATGGTCGAGAAGGCGAAGCGCGAAGTCGACGCCCGCATCAAGGAAGCGGGCGAGCAGGCGACGTTCGACACGGGGGTGCACGGCCTGCATCCCGAGCTCGTCAAGCTGCTCGGCCGCATGCGCTACCGCACGTCGTACGGGCAGAACGTGCTCGATCATTCCATCGAGGTTTCGCATCTCGCCGGCACGATGGCAGCCGAGCTCGGCTGCGACGTCATGCTCGCGAAGCGCGGCGGCCTGCTGCATGATATCGGCAAGTCCATCGACCACGAGGTCGAGGGCTCGCACACGAGCATCGGCGCGGACATCGGCAAGAAGTTCCGCGAGTCGAAAGACGTCATCAACTGCATCGCGTCCCATCATGGCGACTGCGAGGCTACGTGCGTCGAAGCCGTGCTCGTCGCGGCCGCAGACGCCGTGTCGGCCGCCCGTCCGGGCGCGCGCCGCGAGAGCCTCGAATCGTACCTGAAGCGCCTGAAGAGCCTCGAGAGCATCGCCGAGTCGTTCGACGGCGTCGAGCGCTGCTTTGCCATCCAGGCGGGTCGCGAGATCCGCGTCATGGTGAAGCCGGATAAAGTCGATGATGCCGAGGCGGCAGCGCTCGCCCACGACATCGTCAAGAAAATCGAAAACGACCTCGAGTATCCGGGCCAGATCAAGGCCACGGTCATCCGCGAGACGCGCGTTGTCGATTACGCCAAGTAAACCACAGAGTTTTTACTGACTACGAAAATAACAACTACATCATAGAGTGACTATACAAAGGGGAAGCGGGGATTGCGCCATGTCGCGCCATCCCCGCTTTCGCGCAAATGACAAAACAAAAGGGGTGAGTACCATGTTTCCCTTCCCGTTCCGCAAGAAAGCCCGGCAGAAGCCGAGCAAAGAAGGCGTGAACCTGCTCGCATCGATCCTCGTCTGTTACGAGGAAATCACGAAAGTCGGCTACGAGCCGAAAGACGACACGATTCGTCTGACGTTCTCCATCGAAGAGGCCGTGACGAAGCCGCATTTCGACCAGGTCGGGAGGCTTTTAGCTGAGAGCGTCGCGGCGTTCCTCGACCTCTCGGGCATCCGGCCGCGCGTCATGAGCATCGAGATGGAGACGGCGGCGGGCGTTTCGTTCCTGCATCTGATCCGCGATGTCGAGAGCCTGACACGTGACGAGCTGTCGCTCATCGCCGACGTGCTGTACGACGCGTTCCCGGAGACGCTGCTTCTCGACGACCGCGACCCGCTCGACCCGAATTTCGAAGTCGAGCAGGAGAACCTCCTCGACCACATGCTCGGCGCCGTGCGCCAGCACCGGCTGAAGGAAAAGCTCCTCGGCATCCGCGAAGGCGACCGCGTCGTCGTCTACAACCAATAACACATCGAAGGTGACTGTTTTTGAATATCCTGTTTGTCGGAGACGTCGTCGGCCACAACGGCCGGCGCGCGTTCCGCACGTATACGCCGGAGCTCCGCGCGAAAGAACGCATCGACGTCGTCATCGTGAACGGCGAGAACTGCGCCGCGGGCAAGGGCTTCACGCGCAAGGCGCTCGACGAGCTCTACCAAGGCGGCGCGGATATCGTGACGTCGGGCAACCACGTCTATGACAAGAAGGACGTGCTCGCGTTCATCGACGACGAGCCGTTCCTCATCCGCCCCGCGAATTATCCGGGCGCGGCGCCGGGCAAAGGCTATTGCATCTATCCGTTCAAGGCGAAGAACATCGGCGTCATGAACCTCTCGGGCCGCGCGTTCATGCCGCCGCTCGACGATCCGTTCCAGAAGGTCGAAGATCTGCTGCGCGAGATGCAGGACGAATGCGACATCGTGCTGCTCGATTTCCACGCCGAGACGACATCGGAAAAAATCGCGATGGGCTGGTATCTCGACGGCCGCGTCAATGCCGTCGTCGGCACGCACACGCACGTGCAGACGGCGGACGAGTGCGTCCTGCCGCAGGGCACGGCCTACATCACGGATCTCGGCATGACGGGGCCGTGGCATTCCGTGCTCGGCGTCGAGACGGAAAAAATCCTGTTCCGCTTCCAGACGCAGCGGCCCGTGCGCTTCGACGTCGCCGAGGGGCCGTCCGTCTATTCGGCTGTCGTCATCGCGATTGACGATGCGACGAACAAGACGACGGGCATTCACCGCATTTACATCCGCGAAGAATAAAATATTTCGTAGCAGGATTTTTTTCGCGTTTGCCGAAATCTACAGAGATAGTTCCAAACGGTCGCTCACGGGGGAGCGGTCGGTCCTTTGGCTTTTGATGGAGGGAAGAAGATGGCAAGCGATCTGCACATGCACACGACGTACTCGGACGGCAAGCTGACGCCGGAGGAACTCGTGGCCGCCGCGAAAACGGCCGGCCTGCATTATATCGCCATCACCGACCACGATACGGTCGAAGGCGTCGCGCATCTTTATGAAAACGGATATTTTCCCTGCAAGGGCATCCACGTGATCCCCGGCATCGAGTTTTCCGCGCATCATCCGACGCAGGAAATCCACATCCTCGGATACAACATCGACATTTACAACGGCGAGCTCGCCGACAAGCTCAACGACGTCTCGGAGGCACGCTGGTCGCGCTTCTCGGAGATGGTCGAAAAGATCCAGAAGCTCGGCTACGACCTGCGCGAGACGGACGTGCTCGCCATCGCCGGCGCGAGCAAGTCCATCAGCCGTTCGCACATGGCGCGCGCATTGATGAAAAAAGGGTATTTCAAAACCGTGCGCGAAGCGTTCGACGAACTGCTGAAGAAAGGCAAGCCGGCCTACGTGCCGCACTACCGCCTCGACGTGGAAGAAATCATCGAACTCGTCCACCAGGCCGGCGGCAAGGCCGTGCTCGCGCATCCGAAGCTCGTCTATGACGACGCGATCGTGCAGCGCATCTGCGCCTCGGGCATCGACGGCATGGAGTGCTTCTATCCGCAGCACGACGAGGCGGAGACGCAGAAATACCTTGCGATGGCGAAGGAGCATGACCTCATGATCACGGGCGGTTCCGATTTCCACGGCATCCCGACGCGCTATCCCGCCGAGGTCGGCGTGTTCACCGTCGACGATGCATACGCAGAGCCCCTCTACCAACCGGAAAGCTGATTTTTTTGCGCAACTGACAGAACACCGTAGGAGGAAACGGCCATGGACGTCATCGCACTCGTAGGACCGAGCGGCACGGGCAAGAGCCACCGCGCGCTGCTCGTCGCGCACAAGCATCAGGCGGATGCCATCATCGACGACGGCATCCTCATCAAGGATGGCAAAATCATCGGCGGCCATTCGGCGAAGAAGGAAAAGAGCCGCATCATGGCCGTGCGACGCGCCATCTTCGTGCTGCCCGGCCATGCGGAAGAAGTGCGCAAGGCCATCGACGAGTCGCGGCCGCATCGCATCCTCGTGCTCGGCACGTCGGAAAACATGGTGCACAAGATCACGCGTGCGCTCGGCCTCCCCGCCATCTCGCGCATCATTCACATCGAGGACATCGCGACGAAGGCCGAGATGGACAAGGCGCGCTTCTACCGGCTGAAGCAGGGCAAGCACATCATCCCTGTGCCGACGATCGAATTGAAGCCCCATTTTTCCGGCTACCTCGTCGACCCGTTGCAGACGTTCTTCAAGCGCTCGCGCACGAAGCGCCGTCGCCTCGGCGAGAAGTCCATCGTGCGGCCGGTCTTCAGCTACTACGGCAAGCTCAGCATCGACGACTCCGTCGTCAAAAATATCGTCAAAGCGACCGTCACGAAGGAAGAATCCGTCAGCAAAGTCAGCCATATTGACGTCAAACATCGCTATGTCGGCGACGAAGACCAGGGCCTCGACATCTCGTGCGCTGTCGCGTTGTCGTACGGCGGCCACATCCCGAGTCTCCTCGCGGGCGCGCAGCAGAAGGCGCGCGACGCCGTCGAATTCATGACGGGCATGGTCGTGCATGACATCCGCATCACGGTCAAGGCACTGTATGTGAACGCATAATTTTCCCATAAAGAAGGCAGTCCCATCAAAGAAGGAAACTCTATGAAGGAAGTCAAGGAACCGAAGAAGCCGCTGCTCATGTTCTACGTCATGATGCTGTTTCTCGTGCTCATGTTCAACGAAATGGCGCGGCCGTACCTCGAGCAGGCGCAGTTTGAGAAGGTCGACTACTCGACGTTCATGGACATGATCGAGCAGAAGGACATCGGCCGCGTCGAGATTCAGGAGAACCAGATCCTCTTCACGGACACGGCGGATACGAAGAAATATCGCACGGGCATCATGAACGATCCGTCGCTCGCCGACCGCCTGCACGATTCCGGCGCGAAGTTCACGCAGGATATCAAGGAACAGAACTCGCCGCTCTTTGATTTCTTCATGACCTGGGTGCTGCCCATCATCATCTTCTTCGCCATCGGCCAGTATTTCAGCCGCAAGTTCATGGAAAAGGCGGGCGGCGGCGGCTCGTCGCTCATGTTTGGCATGGGTGGCAAGCAGGCGCGCGTCTACGTGCCGTCGGCGGCCGGCATCCACTTCAAGGACGTCGCGGGCGAGGACGAGGCGAAGGAAAACCTCTCGGAGATCGGCGACTACCTGCACAACCCGAAGAAATATTCCGCCATCGGCGCGCAGATGCCGAAGGGCGTGCTGCTCGTCGGTCCGCCGGGCACGGGCAAGACGATGCTCGCGAAAGCCGTCGCGGGCGAGGCCGATGTGCCGTTCTTCTCCATCGCCGGATCGGAATTCGTCGAGATGTTCGTCGGCATGGGCGCGTCGAAAGTCCGCGAGCTCTTCAAGCAGGCGAAGGAAAAAGCGCCGTGCATCGTCTTCATCGACGAAATCGACGCCATCGGCCAGAAGCGCAGCGGCAACCTCATGGGCAACGACGAGCGTGAGCAGACGCTGAACCAGCTCCTCACGGAAATGGACGGCTTCGAGGGCAACAACGGTGTCATCATCCTCGCCGCGACGAACCGCCCGGAGTCGCTCGATCCGGCGCTGCTGCGTCCCGGCCGCTTTGACCGCCGCGTGCCGGTCGAGCTCCCGGATCTTGCGGGGCGCGAGGCCATCCTCAAAGTCCACGCAGAAAAAATCCAGATGGCGAGCGACGTGAACTTCCACACGATCGCGCGCATGGCGGCAGGCGCCTCGGGCGCGGAGCTCGCGAACATCATCAACGAAGGGGCGCTGCGCGCCGTGCGCGGCGGCCGCGGCTTCGTCACGCAGTCCGACCTCGAAGAGAGCGTCGAAGTCGTCATCGCAGGCTACCAGAAGAAGAACGCCATCCTTTCCGATAAGGAAAAGCGCACGGTCGCGTATCACGAGATCGGCCACGCGCTCGTCGCGGCGCTCCAGACGGACGCGGCGCCCGTGCAGAAGATCACGATCATTCCGCGCACCTCGGGCGCGCTCGGCTACACGATGCAGGTCGAGCAGCAGGACAAGTACATCCTGACGAAAGAAGAGCTCGAGACGAAGATCGCGACGTTCACGGGCGGCCGCGCGGCCGAAGAAGTGAAGTTCGGCCAGGTCAGCACGGGCGCGGCGAACGACATCGAGCAGGCGACGAAACTCGCCCGCGCCATGATCACGCGCTATGGCATGAGCGACGAGTTCGACATGGTCGCGATGGAGACCGTGAACAACCAATACCTCGGCGGCGACACGAGCCTCACCTGCTCGGCGGCGACGCAACAGCAGATTGACAAGCGCGTCGTCGAGCTCGTGAAGAAACAGCACGACCTCGCGAAACAACTCCTCGAAGAACACAAGGACAAGCTCGACGAGCTCGCGAATTATCTCTACGAACAAGAGACCATCACGGGACAGGAGTTCATGAAGATTCTCAAGGGCGAAGAGGATGCGGAAGGCGAGGACGAAAGCGACGATATCGCAAAGCCGGAGACAGCAGAGGAAACCGCCGCACAAGAAAAGAACACAGAAAGCACGTTCGAGACGATGGTCTGACGGACGATGAAAGAGCCTGCATGCGATCGCTTGCAGGCTCTTTGTCGAGGCGTGACATTTGTGGAAGGTGATCGGGTTGAAAAATTGGAAGAGATGCATTCTAGTGATGGCACTGGCTGGTTCGTTTGTGTGCATGCCAACAAGGGATGCCGCCGCCGAAGACATGTGGGTCTATCGCGGCTACGATGACGTCGATTATTTTTTGAAGGACGAAACGATCCGCATCGACGGCGACGACTGGCTCGCGGACGTCGAGGTCGTCGACCACGGGCGGACGAAGTTCATCGCGACGTTCCGCTTCCGCATGACGGGACGCTGGGTCGACGACATCGAGGAACGCGCCGTCGCGATGTGGTGGAAATCGAAGAAGCAATGGATTGACATGGGCATCTCGAGCAAAGACCCGCTGGCGCAAGCGCTCTGGGTGCATGGCGTGATGCCATATGTGGCGGGCGATGACAGCACGGACAAAACGACGGATGCGAAGGGAAAAACGTCCGATAAAACAGCCGTGAAAGACAAAAAATAAAATCGTGACAAGAGTTGCCTTATGGAAAGAACAGGGGAACGCTTTGCGTGATCCGTTCGTGTGCTGTATAATAGATAGCGGTTATGCAGATTCGTACGAGAGAATGAGGTTTGCGGGATGTGTTTGTTCCAGAATGGACATCGTTTTTTGAAAATCTTTCTGGCTGTGATGGCAGTCGTTGCAATAGAAATCGGAATGCTCGGCAATACGGAAGCGCGTTCGGCGAAGGACACGAAGCCTGCGCATGGCGGCACGATCCTCTTCGTGCCGCAGGATGACCGGCCGACGTCGTACGAGCAGTCGGCGGCGGCAGCACAAAAGCTCGGCTACACGGTGCTCATGCCGCCGAAAACGATGCTCGGCGGGCTCGAGGCAGGCGAGCCGGACGCGCTGTGGGAGTGGGCGGAAGCGCGCGCCGGAGAGGCGGACGCCGCTGTCGTCTCGACGGATTCCCTCATCTACGGCGGGCTCGTCGCGTCGCGGAAACATGAGCTCAGCGAGGAGGAGCTCGCGGAGCGCGTAGACCGCATCGCACGGCTGAAACAGCTGAATCCGAAGATGAAGGTCTATGCGTTTGGCTCGCTCATGCGCACGCCCGCATCGGGGCCGGCGTCGGGCGGCGAAGAGCCGGACTATTACATGACGTACGGCGCACAGATTTTCCGCCGGTCGGGGTTGCTCGACAAAAAGGACGCCAGCGGGCTGTCATACGGCGAGCAGCAAGAGCTTGTCAGCCTCACGGATGCGGTGCCGTCGGAGGTCTGGAATGACTGGATGGGGCGGCGCGAAAAGAATTTCGTCGCCAACGAACAGCTCATCGACTTTGCGCGGAAGGGCACGCTCGACGTGTTTGTGCTCGGCAAGGATGACAATGCGCCGCTCTCGGCGACGCATATGGAGAGCCGCAAGCTTGCGGAGGCGGCGGCCGACGTGCGGCCGGCGCATTTCCAGATGCTCGCGGGCATCGACGAATTCTCGATGCTACTCCTCGCGCGTGCTGTCAATGACCTCTCGCATACCGTGCCGTTTGTCAACGTGCAATACAATTGGGGCGTCGGCGGCGCGATGGTTCCGGATTATTCCGATGAGACGATTGCGGATTCCATCAAGTCCGACTTGCTCATCGCCGGCGCGGTCGCGGTGCCGGACGCGGCGAAGGCCGACCTCGTGCTGCTCGTTAACACGCCGCCCGACGGCCATATGGGCTGCGGCAACTGGGCGGACAATGATGGCACAGACCGCTACGATGCCGCGAGCTTCGCACAGTTCGCGCAGGGCTTCGTCGATGCGGGGCATCGCGTCGCCATCGCGGATATCACGCGCACGAACGGCGCGGACAACGCGCTGATGAATGCGCTGCGCGACCGCGCGCTCTTGTTTCGTCTCTACGGCTATGCCGGTTGGAATACGGCGACGAACAGCGTCGGCTTCGCGCTCGGGCAGGGCATGCTGAACGTCCGTCTGCCAGACGCCGACGTCGACCGCCTGCTCCTCGACCGCTACCTCGATGACTGGGGCTACCAGTCGAACGTCCGCACGCAGGTCACGGAGCAATTGTCGTGGCTGCAAGACACGAACGTCTATCTGAATCTCGGCCGCTACGAAGCGGCGACGCAGCTCCGCGTCACGCGCCTCTTGCGCCAGTTCGCTGCGCAGAACCTGCCGCCGATGCCGGGCGTCGATCATCTCGACTTTTATTTCCCGTGGCATCGTATGTTCATCGGCGGCATCGTCGTCCCAGAAAAGTAAAGAAGGGCTGCTACATGACAATTCACTGTTGGAAAAATTTTCGAGCTGCCATCGTCGTGGCGTTTGCAGCGACCGTCGGCTTTGCCGGCGGTTTTTGTGATACGCAAAATTTTTCGTTGGACGTCGTTCCTCGTGTGGAAGCCGCGTCGCCGGAAGTGACGGACGAACGCGCCGATGCGGCATATTGGACGGAACGCAATCCGGACGGCGAGCGCGTGCTGTTTTCGGCGGACGAGATCGCCGCGTTCAATGCGGCGATGCGCGAGAAGACGGAGACGCTGAAAGACCTTGCGAACGAGCCTGTGACAGCGGATGTGCGTTACGGCGTCGCGACGCGGCGCGGAAACTTGCGCACCGAGCCTGTGCCGCCCGACGGCTCGCACTATGACGAGATGCAGGCAACGGCCGTCGACCCGTGCGAGCCGCTGCTCGTCTATGAGGACAGCGATGACGGAAAATTTTCGCACGTCGTGATGCGCAACTACGAAGGCTGGCTGTCAAAGCGTGAGTTTGCATTGACGGATCGCGCGACGTGGATGCAGTTCGCTGCGCCAAAAGATTTCGCTGTCGTCACGGCAGACCGATGGTGGCTGCATGATGAGGTGATGAACCAGGATGCGCTCTATCAGATGGGCGCGAAGATTCCTATCGTGAAGTCCATGCTGCTCGTGCCGTCGCGTGCGAAGGGCGGCACGCTCATCGTGCACGAGCAGTCGGCGGTGTTCGATGACGACTTGCATCACGGTTTCTTGCCTTGCACGGAAAATAACTTTGTTCGTCAAGGCTTCCGTTTCCTCGGTGATGTCTACGGCTGGGGCGGGCTCGACGACAGCGTCGACTGCTCGGCGTTCACGAGCGACGTCTATCGCACGATGGGCATCGAGATCCCGCGCGACGCCGACGTGCAGGGCGAGGTGCTGCCGTACCGCATCCGCTTGCATGGACGGGCGGCGGCGCGCCTCGCGCTGCTGCGGATGGCGTTCCCCGTCGGTACGCTCATGACGAACGACACGCACGTCATGATGTACATCGGCTGCGATACGGACGGCACGCCGATGGCGCTGCAGGCGATGAGCAGTTATATCGATGACGACGGCAAACACTATCTGCGCCGCGTCGTGCTGACGACGCTCGATTATCCGAATGCCAAAGGAAAACCTTATATCGATGGGGTAAAATATCTCAGCGCCATCGAACGAACGTACATCTTTTAGAAGGGAAGATGCCTCATGAAACTCGCCATCCTCGGAACAGGAAAAATCGTCCACGATTTGCTCGAAGCGTTGAAAGAGGTGCCGGACATCGAAGTCACGTCCGTCTTTGCGCGCCCGAAGAGTCGCGCGAAAGCGGAAGCGCTCGCAAGCGAATGGAACATCCCGCGCGTCTACACGGATTACGCGGAGCTCCTCGCCAATGACGACGCCGATTTCATTTACGTCGGCCTCATCAACACGGTGCATTACGAGTACACGAAGCAGACGCTCGCGGCTGGCAAGAGCGTCATCGTCGAAAAACCGTTCGCGCCGACGTATGCAGAGGTCAAGGAACTCGTCGACCTTGCGCAGGCGAAACATGCGATGCTACTCGAAGCGGTGACGCTTTTGTATCTTCCGAACTTCCAAGCGATGCAGGACGCGCTGAAATCGCTCGGCCCTGTCCATGCGGTGACGGCGAACTACTCGCAGTATTCGAGCCGTTATGACAAATACAAGGACGGCGTCGTGCTGCCGGCGTTTGATCCCGCGCTTGCGGGCGGTGCGCTCTACGACATCAACATCTACAACCTCAACCTGATCTGCGGCCTGTTCGGTGCTCCCGAGAGCGCATCGTACACGGCGAATCGTGGCTTCAACGGCGTCGACACGTCGGGTGTCGCCGTCCTCCAATATCCGACGTTTTTCGCGACGGCGGTCGGCGCGAAGGATTCCGCAAGCGACGGCTTTTGCATCATCCAGGGAGAAAACGGCTGGCTCGAAATGCAGGGCGCGCCGAACGAGCTGCCGCGCGTCGTCGTCCATGCCGAGGGCAAGGACTGCGTCGTCGAGGCGAATGCGTACGAGCATCGCATGGTGCACGAGTTCCAAGCCTTTGCTCGCATTCATGCGACGCAGGATTTCGACGCCGTGCGCCGCAGCAATGAGCAGTCGCTCTGCGTCGCAAAGCTCGTCGACGAGCTGCGTGCTTGAAGCAAGGAATTTCTTTACCTTGCGCCGAAACTGTGCTATTCTAAAAGCTATGTGGATAAAAATACCTTCTGGAGGTAGATTGTTTTGAAGTACATGACAGGCAACGAACTGCGTGAGGCGTATCTGCAGTTCTTCGCGGAGAAAAAAGGCCATCTGCGCCATGAGAGCTTCTCCCTGATTCCGCAGGACGATCCGACGCTGCTGCTCATCGGCGCAGGCATGGCGCCGCTGAAACCATTCTTCACGGGCAAGATGAAGCCGCCCCGCACGCGCATGACGACGAGCCAGCGCTGCGTGCGCACGGGCGACATCGAGAACGTCGGCCGCACGGCGCGTCATCAGACGTATTTCGAGATGCTCGGCAACTTCTCGTTCGGCGATTATTTCAAAAAAGAAGCCATTCCTTGGGCGTGGGAGTTTTTGACGGAAGTCGTCGAGCTGCCGAAGGACAAGCTCTGGGTCACGGTCTACCCGGACGATGACGAAGCCATCGCCATCTGGAAAGCGCAGCCGGGCTTCCCGCAGGATCACATCGTCAAGATGGACGACAATTTCTGGGAAATCGGCCCCGGCCCGTGCGGCCCGGACTCCGAAATCTACATCGACCTCGGCGAAGAGCGCGGCTGCGGCAAGCCGACGTGCGCGGTCGGCTGCGACTGCGACCGTTACCTCGAAATCTGGAACCTCGTCTTCACGCAGTTTGACCGCCAGGAAGACGGCTCGTACAAGGACCTCGCGCACAAGAACATCGACACGGGCTGCGGCCTCGAGCGCCTCGCGTCCGTCGTGCAGGGCAAAAAGACGAACTTCGAGACCGACCTCCTGTACCCAATCATTGAATACGCGTCGAAAGTTTCGGGCGTGACATACGGCGAAGACCCGGAAAAAGACGTCTCGCTGAAGGTCATCGCTGACCACGCGCGTTCCATGGCCATCATGATCATGGACGGCATCCTGCCGTCGAACGAAGGCCGCGGCTACGTCCTGCGCCGCATCCTGCGTCGCGCGATCCGCCACGGCCGCATGCTTGGCATCAAGGACAAATTCCTCGAAGGCGCTGTCGATGCTGTCGTGGAAATCTACAAAGACGCGAGTGACTTCGGCGAGCTCGTTGCGAAGCATGACTATATCAAGAAGGTCATCAGCATCGAGGAAGACCGCTTCGCCGCGACGCTGAACCAGGGCATGGAACTGCTCGGCAAAGAGGTCGAAGAGCTCAAAGCAGCGGGCAAGAAAGAACTGCCGGGCGCGATCGGCTTCCGCCTCTACGATACGTACGGCTTCCCGTGGGAGCTCACGGAAGAGATTCTGCACGAGCAGGGACTTGACCTCGACAAGGCGGGTTTTGACAAGGCCATGGACGAGCAACGCCAGCGCGCGCGAGCGGCGCGTGCCGCGAACATCCGCGTGCAGGTGCCGGACCTCTCGGGCATCGACGTCTCGAAACTGACGGTCGACCCGGAGGCGAAGGAATCGAAGGTCGTCGCCATCTGGAAAGACGGCAAGCTTGTCGATGAGATCCACGACGGCGAAGAAGCCGGCATCATTCTCGAACAGACGCCGTTCTACGCCGAAGGCGGCGGACAGGTCGGCGACGAAGGCTACCTGCTGTCCGAGTTTGGCCGCATCCATGCGACGAATGCGAAGAAATTGCCGGACGGCACGGTCTATCATATCTCGTACGTCGAGGAAGGCCAGTTGAAAGTTGGCGACACGGTGAAGATCGAGGTCGACCGCGCGAAGAAGCTCGCGTCCGCGCGCAACCATACGGCGACGCATCTGCTGCAGGCCGCATTGAAGCGCGTCGTCGGCGACCAGGTCAACCAGGCCGGCTCGTCCGTCACGCCGGAGCGCCTGCGCTTTGACTTCACGAATTTCGAGCCTGTCTCGGCGCAGCAGCTTGCCGATGTCGAGGAGCTCGTCAACGAGGAAATCCTCAAGGGCATTGACGTCGAGATCACGCATATGGCGCTCGACGAAGCGAAAAAAGCCGGCGCGATGGCGCTGTTCTCCGAGAAATACGGCGATGTCGTGCGCGTCGTGAAAGTGCCGGGCTTCTCCATGGAGCTCTGCGGCGGCTCGCATGTCAAGAACATCGGCCAGATCGGCGCGTTCAAGATCGTCGCCGAGACGGGCGTTGCATCGGGCGTGCGCCGCATCGAAGCGCTGACGGGCAAAGCCGCGCTCGATTACCTGAACGGCAAGGCCGCGACGCTCGCGGCTGCGGGCGCGAAGCTCAAAGCCACGGACGACGATGTGCCGGCGGCCGTCGACAAGTTGCTTGCTGAAAAGAAAGCGGCGGATGCGCAGCTTGCCGAAGTCGCAGAGATGCGTGAGAAGGCCGATGCGAAGAAACTCCTTGCGTCCGTCGAAGACGTGAACGGCGTGCCAGTCGCCTGCGGCGTGGCGCATGCGGCAGGCATGGACGAGCTCCGCGAAGTCGCCGACCTCTCGGCCAGCAAGCTCGATGGCGGCGTCGTCGTGCTCGCCTGCGTCAATGATGGCAAGGTCAACCTCGTCGTCAAGGCCGCGAAGGAAGCCGTCAAAAAAGGCGTCCATGCGGGCAAGGTCATCAAGGAAGCCGCAGCCATCGTCGGCGGTGGCGGCGGCGGCCGTCCCGACATGGCGCAGGCCGGCGGCAAGAATCCCGACGCGCTTCCGAAAGCGTTCGAGAAGGCCGTCGAGGTGCTGAAGGCACAGCTCGGCTGATCGATTTACAGAAAATGAATGAGTCCTCCCCTCGCGGGAGGGCTTTTTCACGATAACACAGGAGGCTTCGTTTATTTTGGAAGTCGATATCACAGAAAAAGTCCAGCGCGTGCTGAAGTTCGGTCCGATCGCCATCCTCGTGCTCGCCGTGCTCTGTGCAGGCGGCGTCTGGATGTACCAGCACCATCAGAAAGCGCTGACCGTCTACGATGCGAACGTCGCGAGCACGATGGTCAGCGTCAAGGCGAAAGCGAACGGCACGATCACGGAACTCGTCGTGCAGGACGGCGACCACGTCGCGGCTGGCGATGTCATCGCGCACGTCAAAGCCGACGTCACGGACGAGCAGATTGCGCAGCTCGAGCAGAACGCCGAGCTCGCAAAGCAGAACCTCGCGCAGGTGCAGAAAGGCCAGACCATCACCGTGCCGGCCTCTGCGCCCGCGCCGAGCTACCAGTCCTCGGGCAACTCGCAGGCTGTCGCGAATGCGCGCGCGCGCCTGAACCGCATGAACGAGCTCTATGAGATGGGCGCGGTCAGCGCCGTGCAGCGCGACCAGGCCGCTGCCGACCTCGCGGCGGCCGAGGCGTCGAGCGCGCCTGCGCCGTCGTATTCCGCCGCGCCTGCGCGCACAATCACGCAAGCGCCGAACCCCGAAGCCGTCAAGCAGGCGGAACTCGCCGTCAAGCAAGCGGAAGCCGCGCTCGAGAACGCGAAGCAGGACGCGCAGACGACGGACATCGTCGCGCCCGTCGACGGTACGGTTTATTTCGATGGCGATGCAACGGAAGGCGCGACGGTGAAAGCCGGTCAGGCGCTCGCGAGCATCGGCGACGATGCGGACATCTGGGTTGAGGCGAAGCTTTCGCCCGCGCAGAAAGACAGCATCCGCCTCGGCCAGTTCGTGAGCTACACGATCAGCGGAAAGAAATACGAAGGCACGGTCACGGACATCAAAGACCCGAAGGAGCAGGAAGAACCGGCAGAAGCAACAGCCACCGAGGGCAGCGATGCCGACACCGGCGACGACCGTCTCACCGTCAAGATTTCCTTGCCGAAAGACGAGGGCGCGACGCTGCGTCCGGGCATGGAGGCCGTCGTGAAATTCTCGCTGAACTAACAGCATCCTTTGATGATGTGTATACTTGTATACATTTTCGTAGCGGTTGACATCAACTGCATCGTGCAATATAATGAACACATCAGCAAGAGGCAATGGAGCCCGCACCGATAGAGTTTGTTTCTATCGTGGCGGGCTTTTTCTGTTCCTTCTCCGCTGGTAAACACATTATCTGTCACAAGCAGGGACAATGGCGTCCCGCTCGCGTGCGGCTCCCCCTCACAGGCTGCACGATGGGCGGGGCGCACTTTTTTATCTCTGCTTCCCCCGTAAGATCAGCCCTTAGCGCTTTAGCGCTTAGGGATGTCTTAGCCATTTGCCGTCAGGCAAATAGCTTCCATAAATTTGGCTGTCTGTTACTTGACAGCTAGTGGTGGTCCAACGTACTCATCATTTATTTTGGAAAGGATTTGGTATTATGATCGACACGGGTGATACCGCCTGGGTGCTCATCAGTGCAGCCCTGGTCTTCATCATGACGCCCGGCCTCGGGTTTTTCTACGGAGGCATGGTGCGCAGCAAGAACGTCTTGACAACGATCATGCAGAGTTTCTTCATCGTGGCGATGATTTCCGTCGAGTGGCTGATCCTCGGCTACGCGATGACGTTCGGCACGGACGTCAATGGTTTCATCGGCAGCCTCGACAAGCTCGGACTTGCGGGCGTCGGCATGAACGTCCTCGAAGGAGGCACGATTCCGGAGCTCGCGTTCGTCGCGTTCCAGTGCATGTTCGCCGTCATCACGCCGGCGCTCATTACAGGCGCGTTCGCGGAGCGCGTGAAGTTCCGCGCGTTCACGTTCTTCATCCTCCTCTGGGCCATCTTCATTTACAACCCGATGGCGCATTGGGTCTGGGGCGGCGGCTTCCTCGCGGAGCTTGGCGCGCTCGACTTCGCCGGCGGCCTCGTCATCCACATCCTCTCCGGCGTCTCCGGCCTCACGCTCTGCATCCTCATCGGCAAGCGCAAGGGCTTCGGCAAGATGGCCATGTTACCGCATAACCTGCCGATGACGATCCTCGGCGCGACGCTCCTCTGGTTCGGCTGGTTCGGCTTCAACGCCGGCTCGGCGCTCGGCGCGAATGCGCTCGCTGCGAATGCGTTCGTCGCGTCGCAGGGCGCAGCGGCGGCCGCAACGGTCAGCTGGGTGCTCCTCGAGTGGGTCAGGAGCGGCAAGCCGACGATCCTCGGCGCGGCCTCGGGCTGCATCGCCGGCCTTGTCGCCATCACGCCGGCCGCGGGCTTCGTCGAGCCGATGCCTGCCATCATCATCGGTTTCGTCGGCGGCGGCGTCTGCTACTTCGCCGTGGCTGTTTTGAAAGAAAAATTCGGTTACGATGATTCGCTCGATGCGTTCGGTGTCCACGGCCTCGGCGGTACGTGGGGTTCGATCGCGACCGGCCTCTTCGCGACGACGGCCGTGAACCCCGACGGCGCGAACGGCTTGTTCTACGGCGAGACGCATCTCCTCGTCGCGCAGATCATTTCGACGGTCGTCGCCTACGCGCTCGCGATCGGCGGCACATACGTCCTCTACAAGATCGTCAACGCGCTCATGCCGTTCCGCGCAGAGGACTCCGAGGAGTCTGCCGGCCTCGACATCGTCGAGCATGGCGAGCACGGCTACACGGGCGACACGTTCTCCGCGAGCCCGACGATGCTCACGTTTGCCGGCGAAGAAGACAGTCCAGCGATGTTCCAGGCGTCCGTCCTCGATCATCCCGTGAAATAAAGGAGGCGGCGCTGCATCATGGACATCACGAAAGTAGAAATCATCACGCGCACGAGCAAGCTCGAAGAGCTCAAAGAGGCGCTGAACAACATCGGCGTGCTCGGCATGACCGTCAGCCAGGTCTACGGCTGCGGCCTGCAGAAAGGCCACCGCGAAATCTATCGCGGCCAGGCGTACGAGATCAACCTCGTGCCGAAGATCAAAGTCGAGACGGTCATCTGTGAGATCCCGGTCGAGCGCGTGCTCGAAGTCGCAGAGAAGGTCTTGAAGACGGGCAAGGTCGGCGACGGCAAGATCTTCGTCTACAAGCTCAGCGACGCCGTGCGCATCCGCACGGGCGACCGCGGCCCCGAGGCCATCATGGACGAAAAATAATCAAAGTCTCATCCGTCGAGATTTTAGCAAATTTTTACGCGGAAAATGAGCAATCCCTAGGCGAAACGCCTTGTGATTGCTCATTTTTTTTGTTATTCTGAAAAAGAAAAGAATCTTGCGGACGTGGCAGGGATTTTGGGAGGCTCTATCGAATAAAGAGTTGTAAAAGCTATCGTGAACGACGAAAGCGAACGCTTTCCCCATGTTTTGAAAATAAAAGCAGGTGAGCATTATGGAAAAGGTCAAGATCATGATTGTCGACGACTCGCGCGTGAGCCGCGTCATGCTGGCCAATGAACTGAATCGCACGAATTTCGAAGTCGTGGCGCAGGCGAAGAATGCAGCAGAAGCCGTCGAGCTCTACAGCGAGCATCATCCGTCGCTCGTGACGATGGACATGAACCTCCCGGATGCGGACGGCCTCGAGTGCAGCCGCCGCATCTATGAGATTGACCCCGAGGCGAAAATCGTCATGATTTCCGCGATGAAGGACGCGGCGCTCATGGCGCGCGGCCGCGAGATCGGCATCAGCGCGTTCCTGCAGAAGCCCGTCACGACGAACGAGCTCATCGATACGCTCATGGCGCTCTGCCAGACGGAGGTCGGCAAGGTGGCCGTGCTGCGGGAGTCGTATGCGAAACAGTTCGTGAAAGCGCTTTCGCAGGGCATTTTCCGCATCGCAGGCCTCAACAGCGAAGTGTCGCTCGAGCTCGACAACCGCAAGTTCCTCGATGTCAGCGGCGTCGCCGTCATCATCGGCCTCACGGGCTATCCGCAGGGACGCGCGATCTTTTACCTGAACGCGGAGACGACGAAGAAGTTCGCCGCCATCATGCTCGGCGAGGACAACATCGACAACGTCTCGGAGGACGAGGCCATCGACAGCGTCGAAGAGGCCGCGAACATCATCATCGGCCGCGGCGTCTCGAACATCAACAATATTTTCAAGGACAAGGAGATGCGCATCACGCCGCCCGGCACGATCAGCGGCTCGAACATCCGCATCGCGAGCCCGAAGCTCACGACGTTCCGCGTCGAGGCGAAGACGCATGCGGGCAGTATCTTTGTCAACATTGGTTTTGCAGAGGGAGATTGACGATATATGGATGCAAAATTAGTGAATCCGTTTGTGAGCGCGGTCGAATCCGTGTTGCCGCAGATGGGATTCCAGCCTCCGACGCGTTCGTCGCTCAACGTGCGACAGAAGAATGTCGAAGGGCTCGGCGTCTCCGTCATCGTCGGTTTCACGAAGCAGTTGCGCGGCAACGTCGTCTATAATATGAGCGAAGACACGGCGAAGTTCATCGCGTCGACGATGATGATGGGCATGCCGGTTGCGGAGTTTGACGCGATGGCGCAGAGCGCCATTTCGGAAATGAGCAACATGCTGACGGCGACGGCGGCGACGAACCTCACGGCGCTCTCGCTCGAGGTTGACATCTCGACGCCGAGCCTCTCCATCGGCTCGGGCTTCCACATGAAGATCAGCGACGGCCCGTACCTGACGGTCGCCATGGACGTGGCCGGCCACTTGCTCGAGGTCGACATCGCCGTCGAGCAGCAGTGACAGATGTGTGGGTCGGGAAAATTTTCATGAAAAGGAAAAATGCGAGGTTTGGGGGAGCCTCGCATTTTCTAGAGTTTTCTGGAGGGACATCAGATGAAGCTCAACAGCCTGCGGACAAAATTCCTTGCGACGTTTCTGCCACTCTTCCTCGGCAGCTTCCTCGTGTTTTTCGCCATCAGCTACTATATGTCGAGCACGGAGCTCATCCGCGACGCCGACACGATCTCGGCGAACGTCGGGCGGTCGACGGCGAATGACATCGAGAAGATTTTCCAGAAGCATACGATGGAAGTCGAAAGCCTCTCGATGGACAGCGCACTCCTCGGCGCGTCGAAAGAGCAGATCGTCGGCGAGCTCGCGAAATACAAGGCGAAAGCGTCGAAAGACTTTGCCATGCTCGCTTACGCGACCGTGGACGGCCAAGCCGTGAGCGACAAGGGCAAGGACATGGACCGCTCGACGCGTGACTACATCAAGAAAGTCCGCGAGACGAAGCAGCCGTATATGACGGGGCCGTCCGTCTCGGGCACGAGCGGCAAGCTCATCACGATCATCGCGTATCCGGTGTTCGACCGCAGCCAGAACCTCGCGGGCATCGTCTACGGCACGATCGAGCTTGACAGCATCAGCGACCTCGTCGGCGGCATCCAGTACATGGAGACGGGCCGCGTTTACATCGCCGACCAGGACGGCATCACGATCGCCTATGCGCAGCAGCCGGAAGACGTCGGCAAGATGGATCTCACGCAGACGGAGACGAACGGCAAGACGCTCGATCCGAAGCTCGTCGAGGGTTTCAAGCAGGCCGCGAGCACGCATGAGCAGGTGGCCACGGAGTACACGACGTCACATGGCGTCGCGTCGCAGGCCGTCCTCACGCCCATCGAGCTCGGCAACCGCACGTGGATTGCCGTCGCGGTCGCGCCGCTCGCGGAAGTGCGTGCCGATGCCTATACGCTCGCGAAAATCCTCGTCGGCGTCGGCATCGTCATGCTGCTCGTCATCGCCATCATCATCTGGGTGTCCGCGACGAAGATGAGCCAGCCCGTGGAAACCCTCAAAGCGGAATGCGACATCCTCAACGAAGGCGACCTCACGGATCGCCCCGTCTGCTGCACGTCAGGCGACGAGCTTGGCGCGCTCGCGAACGGTTTCGCGCAGATGCGCGAGACGGTGCGCGGCTTGCTGAAGGAAATCGCGAAGCATGCCGAGCGCGTCTCCGCGTCGTCCGAAGAGCTCACGGCGGCGGCGCACCAGACGGCCGAGGCTGCGACGCAGACGGCGAACCAGGTCGTCGACATCGCCGAAGGCATCAACCACCAGTCGGAATCCATCGCCACGGCGAACACCGCCGTGCAGGACATCTCCAGCCAGTCCGAATCCGTCTCGACGAATGCCGACGCCATCGCTGCCGTCACGGAAATGACGGTCGCCGAAGTCGGGCGCGGCAAGAACGCCGTGCAAGACATCGTCAAGGCCATGGACGACATCAACGTCGGCACGGGCACGGTGCAGCGCTCCATCGGCAAGCTCGCCGAGCAGTCGGACGAGATCAGCAAGATTGTCGACGTCATCACGGGCATCGCCGAGCAGACGAACCTCCTCGCGCTCAATGCCGCCATCGAGGCGGCGCGCGCCGGCGAGGCCGGCCGCGGCTTCGCCGTCGTCGCCGACGAAGTCCGCAAGCTCGCCGAGGAATCCGGCAACTCGTCGCAGAAGATCGCGCAGCTCGTCGCGAACATCCAGGAAGACATGAAGGAAGCTGTCGAGGCGAGCGAGCAGAGCACGAAGAGCGTCGAAGGCTCGCGCCAGTCCGTGCAGGAAGCCGACACGATCTTCGAATCCATCCAGGTCTCCATCGAAGCGCTCGCCGGCGGCATCCGCGACGTCTCGTCGAACATCACCGCCGTCTCCGAAGCCGCGAAATCCATGGCGACGGAAATGGAAAGCATCGCAAAGATCAGCCACGAAAACGCCTCGCGCACGCAGAGCGTCTCCGCGACGACAGAAGAACAGTCGGCATCGAGCCAAGAAATCGCCGCCTCGACAAGAGTCCTCGCCGAGCTCGCGCAGGAGCTCGAGGCGAACGTGCAGAAGTTCAAGCTGTAATAAGAACACGCAAGCAAGGGAAATTCGCGTGGAAGGCAGGTTTTGTCTTCCACGCGAATTTTTTTCGTGACAGAGTGTTTTTTGTGTTGTAGAATATTTCATAGTATGTTTGAAATGGAGGGCCTTGGAATGGCGGACGAGGGGCGCGTGCGGATCTGTGTGCACGGGCGGCAGCGCGATGACGTCGGTGCTTTGCATGAGAGCCGCATGACGGCGGTCGGGCGGCATGATGAAAAGGGCGGGAAACATTTTTTCCGCTATGAAGATCATGCACTGCTCGAAGGGCACGCCGTGCCGACGATGCTGAAATTGTCGCCGGACGGGCTGCTCCTCCTCCGACGGCAGCCGCTCGAGCAGCGGCTCGAGTTCGTGCCGCAGGAGGAGCGCGCGAGCCTCTATCGCACGCCGTATGGCGCGATGCATCTCGCCGTGCGTACGAAGGAGCTCTTTTCTGCTTGCCGCGCCGATGGCACGGGGCGCATCGAGCTCGTGTACGATCTCTTCGTGGAAGGGCGCTTCCAGAGCAGCAACGAACTGCGCATCGACATCACGAACGCGTGACGTTTTTGCAAACGGCCAGGCGGGCAGCGGCTTGCCTGTTGGACGACATCGTATTTGAGGAGGATTTTTTTGGATATCAAGGAGACATTGACGAAAGCCATCCATGACGCGGCAAGCGCCGCGATTGCGGATGGCGTGTTCCCGGAGGGCGCGCTCGCGGACGTTGAGCTCGAAGTGCCGCCGAAGAAGGAGTTCGGCGATTTCTCGACGAACTTCGCGATGAAGTCGGCGCGCGTGTTCCACAAGGCGCCGCGCCAGATTGCGGAGGAGCTCCAGAAGCGCCTCGCGGGCGACTGGCTCGACCACACGCAGATTGCAGGCCCGGGCTTTTTGAATTTTTATCTGCGCTCGAACGTGCTGTATGATTCGTTCGCGAAGATTCTCACGGCAGGCGAAAACTACGGCCAGTGCCCGCACAAGGACGGCGAGCGCATCCAGGTCGAGTACGTCAGCGCGAATCCGACAGGGCCTTTGCACGTCGGCCACGGCCGCGGCGCGGCGGCGGGCTCGGCGCTCGTGAACCTCTTGCGCGCGGCGGGCTACGACACGGAAGCGGAATACTACATCAACGACGCCGGCCATCAGATGGACATCCTCGCGGAGTCGGTCAACGCGCGCTATCTGGAACTGCTCGGCAAAGAGGTCACGTTCCCGGAGAACGGCTATCATGGCGAGGACATCGTCGCGACGGCGAAACGCATTATCAAAAAAGACGGCGACAAATATCTCGCGATGGACGAAGCGGAACGCCTTGACATCTTCAAAGACCTTGCCTATCAGGAAAAGCTCGCGATCCTCAAGGAAGACCTTGCATCGTTCCATGTGACGTTCGACAATTGGTTCAGCGAGCGCACGTTGCATCCGGACGCCGTGAAGGCGGCGGTGAAGCAGCTTCAGGACAACGGCACGATTTATGAGAAGGATGGCGCGCTCTGGTTGAAATCGACGGACTACGGCGATGACAAGGACCGCGTCGTCATCCGCGACAACGGCGTGCCGACGTATCTTGCCGCTGACATCGCCTATCATCACAACAAGTATGAGCGCGGCTTCACGCGCCTCATCAATATCTGGGGCGCGGATCACCACGGCTACGTCGCGCGCGTCAAGGCCGCGATGAAGGCGCTCGGCCATGACCCGGAGCAGCTGACGGTGCTGCTGTTGCAGATGGTCGCGCTCTACCGCGATGGCGAAGTCGTGAAGATGAGCAAGCGCACGGGGCAGAGCGTCACGCTGAACGAGCTCATGGAGGAAGTCGGCACGGACGCCGCGCGTTATTTCTTCCTCATGCGTTCGCTCGACAGCCAGCTCGATTTCGACATCGACCTCGCGAAGAAGCGCTCGAACGACAACCCGGTCTACTACATCCAGTACGCGCACGCGCGTATCATGAGCATCTTCCGCCAGGCGGAGGAGACGGGGCGGAAGCTCGGCGAGCATCCGCAGCTCGAGCTTTTGACCGATGCGTCGGAAGTCGATCTCATCAAGAAGATCGAGGAGTACCCGGAGGAAATCGAGCGCGCGGCCGCGGACTATGCGCCGCAGCGCATCGCGCGCTATGCGTACGACCTTGCATCGCTCTTCCATAGTTTCTACAACAAATGCCGCATCATGGGCGTCGAGCAGCCGCTCGCGGAGGCGCGCCTCGCGCTTGTGACGGTCACGGCGCACGTCATCCGCCATGCGCTCGGCATCCTCGGCGTTTCCGCGCCGGATCATATGTAACCACACGATTGAGGAGGATTTTTCCATGCCGGAAGAAGTTCAGGATTTTACGAAAAAAACGGAAGTCGACATCGCCTACTACGTGCTCCAGCAGAAGGGCGCGACGATGTATTACAAAGACCTCGTGCTCGACGTCATCGAGAAGAAGCACAAGCCCGTGCAGTCGCTGTCGGCGGCCATCTCCGAGGTCTACACGCTCATCAACATGGACAGCCGCTTCCATTATGAAGGCGACGGCCAGTGGGGGCTGACGGAGTGGAATCCGCCCGAGGTGAAGCGCCATACGCGCAGCTCGTCGTCTTCGTCGTCGGGCTCGTCGTCGCGCACGTCGGCGAAGGCCAGCCGGCGCAAGGAAAAGCTGTTCGAAAGCATCCAGGAATAATTTTGCAGCGTGATTGACGTACCCCGCGAAGCGCGGTAGAATAAGCTTCATGTTATGAACGTGCGCATAGGAGGCAGACCATGGCAAAGTATATTTTCGTTACCGGCGGTGTTGTTTCTTCCCTCGGCAAGGGCATCACGGCGGCCTCGCTCGGCCGCTTGCTCAAGAGCCGCGGCATCAAGGTCACGATCCAGAAATTTGACCCGTACATCAACATCGACCCGGGCACGATGAGCCCGTACCAGCACGGCGAAGTCTTCGTGACGGACGACGGTGCGGAGACGGACCTCGACCTCGGCCACTACGAGCGCTTCATCGACATCAGCCTTTCGAAGAACTCGAACATCACGACGGGCAAAGTCTACTGGTCCGTGCTGTCGAAAGAGCGCCGCGGCGAATATCTCGGCTCGACCGTGCAGGTCATCCCGCACATCACGAACGAAATCAAGCAGCGCGTCTATGACGTCGCGAAGCTCGACGGCGCGGACGTCGTCATCACGGAGATCGGCGGCACGGTCGGTGACATCGAGAGCCAGCCGTTCCTCGAAGCCATCCGCCAGGTGAAGAAAGAAGTCGGCAAGAACGACACGCTCTACATCCACGTCACGTTGCTGCCGTACATCTCGGCGGCCGGCGAGCTGAAGACGAAGCCGACGCAGCACAGCGTCAAAGAGCTCCGCGCCATCGGCATCCAGCCGGACATCCTCGTCTGCCGCACGGAAAAGCCGATTTCGAAGGACATGAAGGAAAAAATCGCCATGTTCTGCGACGTCGCGCCCGAGGCCGTCATCGAGAACCGCACGGCGTCGACCATCTACGAAGTGCCGCTCATGATGCAGAAAGAGGGCCTCGACAAGATCGCGCTCGAAAAGCTGAACATGGACTACAGCCCGGCCGACATGAGCGAGTGGGAGAAGATGGTCTACAAGATCAACCACCCGCAGAAGAAAGTCAAGATCGCCGTCGTCGGCAAGTACGTCGAGCTGCCGGACGCGTACATCTCCGTCACGGAGGCGCTGCACCACGGCGGCATCGCGAACGATGCGCAGGTCAAGATCCATTGGGTCAACGCCGAGAACATCGAAGACCCTGAAGTCGACCTCGACGAAGTCTTCGTCGGCTGCAAGGGCGTGCTCGTGCCGGGCGGCTTCGGCGACCGCGGCATCGAGGGCAAGATCAAAGCCATCCAGTATGCGCGTGAGCACAAGCTCCCGTTCCTCGGCCTCTGCCTCGGCATGCAGTGCGCCGTCATCGAATTCGCCCGCCACGTCTGCGGCATGACGGACGCGCACAGCACGGAGTTCAACCCTGAGACGGATCATCCCGTCATCGACCTCATGGAGTCGCAGCAGGGCATCGAGAACAAAGGCGGCACGATGCGCCTCGGCGCGTATCCATGCGTCCTCACGAAGGGCACGCACGCCGAAGAGGCGTATGGCACGAACGAGATCAGCGAGCGCCATCGCCACCGTTACGAAGTCAACAACGAGTACCGCGCCGCACTCGAGGCGAAAGGCCTCGTCATCGCCGGCACGCTGCCGGACGATAGCCTCGTCGAGATGATCGAGGTGAAAGACCATCCGTGGTTCGTCGGCACGCAGGCGCACCCCGAGCTGAAATCCCGCCCGAACAACCCGCATCCGCTGTTCCGCGAGTTCGTCAGCGCGGCGCTCAACATGAAATAAACTTCCCTTGCACGAGCCGTTGCAGCTTTTTGCTGCGGCGGCTCTTTTTTGTCGTCGCGCGAATTTTTTTGCATCATAGCAGGAATTCGTCCATCCGTGCCGAACATAGAAAACAAGAAGAAAGGCATTCAAGGGCGGCGGACGAAGCGTGCCGCCTGCGGAAAGGAGTTGGAGATCGTGCTCGTGGATTCGCTCTGCAGCGTCGCGTTTTACTGCCAGCGCTGCGGACAGATAGAGATTGCGGACGTGCCGCTGTTCTGCGGACGGGAATCGTATGTCGTGAAGTGCTCGCACTGCGGCGCGGAGAAGGCGCACCTGCGCTTCGCGCCGCGCAAAGGCCTCGTCGTCGAGACGAGCTGCGTCGTCTGCGGCACAAAAAACCGCGTCGTGTATTCGCTGCGGGCGCTCCGCTCGCTTTCCATGGAAAAAATCTACTGCGAGAAAGACCATTTCGAGCTCGGCTACATCGGGCGCTGGCAGGCGCTCGCGGAGTTCCTCGACTTCAACGCCGCTGAGTACGACGCGCTCCATCCGCACGACGCGTACAATTTCATGGAGCATCAGCAGATTTTGCTTGAAGCGTTCAACCGCCTGCACGACCTCGCGGAGGACGGAGAGCTCTTCTGCCCGTGCGGCGGCCACGAATTCACAGCCGACATCGCAGAGGACGCCATCCATCTCGAATGCACGCGCTGCGGCAGCTCGGCCGTCATCCCGGCGAAGACCGCCGACGACCTGAAGCAACTCCAGCCCGGTTGCGAAGTCGCATTCCTGCGGCCGGACCTCATCCGCAACCGCTGACTGCAACAAGGAAAAATGTTTGGCATCGAATTTTTTCGGCCGCGCGTGTTGACGCGCGGCCGTTTCGCGTTTATGATGAAACAGATTGAGAAAAAACACACTCGGGCTGTCCGCTTGCGGACGAGCCCATTTTTCCGTGAGAAGAAAAAAGCAGCAACAGGAGATTTTTCATGAACACGTTATTTCGGGCGCTCGGCGAAGACGCGGCGGTGCAGAAGATTCACGAGGCGTTCCAGAAGACGGGCGGCAGCACGTTCGTCTACGGCCTGTCGGGCTCGCAGAAGCACGCCGTCTACGCGTCAGCGTTTGACGCCGCGCCGCGGCCGACGGTCGTGCTCGTCCATAACCGCGAGGCCATCGACGGCTGGCGTGAGAACCTCGCGGCGCTGCTGCCGGACGTGACGGTGCTCGAGCTGCCGGAAGTCGATGCGGCGGGCGAGGAGATCGCGGCGTCGGCGAAGAGCCTTGAGCGCTCGGCGCGGCGCATGGACGTGCTCGGGCGGCTGCTGCGCGGCGAGCCGGTCATCGTGCTCGCGACGATGGCGGCGGCCGCGACGAAGGGGATGTCGCGCACGGAGTTCGAGCGGCTGAGCCTCCGCATCGGCACGGGCGACGCTGTCGGACGCGAGAAATTGCTCGGGCGGCTTGTCGACCTCGGTTACCAGCACGTCGCGGAGGTCGAGTCGATGGGACAGTTCTCGGCGCGCGGCGGCATCGTCGATGTGTTCCCCATCAACCGCACGGCGCCCGTGCGCATCGAGTTCTTTGATGACGAGGTCGATTCGCTGCGCGAGTTCGACGTCGACACGAAACGTTCCATCAAGAATATCGGAGCGCTGTCCGTGCTGCCGCTCGCGAAGACGGACGCGAAAGGGCGGCCAGCGCTGTGCCTGTCATATCTGAAGGGCAAGGGCGTCATCATTTTCGACGAGCCGACGCGATTGCGCGACGATCTGCGCACGATGGTGAAGGAAGACCCGGAGGTCAAGAAGCATATTTTCGCGTGGGACGACATCCTCGCCGGAGCGCAGAAGAACAACGTAATCTTCTCGGCGCTCATGCTACAGCAGGTGCACGGGGCGACGCTCGATGCGACGATCAGCATCACGGTCACGACGATGACGCCGTTCCAGCGGCAGATGGATCTGCTCGCGAGCGAGCTCGCCCGCTACCTCGCAGCGAAAGAGCGCATCCTCATCCTCATGAGCACGGTGGAAAAGGCGAACGGCCTGCGCGAGCTCCTCGCGAAGCGCCGCCTCCCGTCGCGCGTCGCCGAGGCGGGCGGCGAGCTGTCGGAAAAAACGATTACGATTCAGACGGGAGCGCTCCGCACGGGCTTCGAGCTCGCGGCGGACCGTCTTGTCGTCATCACGGAGCAGGACGTCTTTGGCCATGTGAAGCGCCGCGTTGTGCAGTCCTCTGCGCCGGATGGCGCGAAAATCGAACATTTCCGCGACATCAAGCCCGGCGACTACGTCGTGCACGTCAATCACGGCATCGGCAAGTATGTCGGCGTCGAGACGATGGAAGTGCTCGGGATGAAGCACGACTACATGCGCATCAAGTACGCAGGCGACGCCGTCATCAACGTGCCGACGGACCAGGTGCAGCTGCTGCAGAAATACATCGGTTCGGAGGGCGAGACGCCGCGCCTGTCGCATCTCGGCGGGCAGGAGTGGAAGCGTGCGAAGGCGCGCGCGAAGAAATCCGTCGAGGACATCGCCGAAAAGCTCATCGAAATCTACGCGAAGCGCAAGGATGCGACGGGCTTTGCGTTTTCGCCAGACGACGCGAGCCAGCAGGAATTCGAGGAGGCGTTCCCGTTCGAAGAGACGGCGGATCAAAAACGCGCCATCCTTGAAATCAAGACGGACATGGAGCAGCCGAAACCGATGGATCGCCTGCTCTGCGGCGACGTCGGCTTCGGCAAGACGGAGGTCGCGATCCGTGCGGCGTACAAGGCTGTCATGGACGGCAAGCAGGTCGCCGTGCTCGTGCCGACGACGGTGCTCGCGCAGCAGCATTACAAGACGTTCTCCGAGCGCTTTTTGAACTTCCTGCCGACCATCGACGTGCTGAGCCGTTTCCGCACGGAAAAAGAGCAGCGCGAGACGCTCGCGCGCGTCGCGCGCGGTGATGTCGACATCCTCATCGGCACGCACGCGATCCTCAATGCGAACAAGGTGCAGTTCAAAAATCTCGGCCTTCTCATCGTCGACGAGGAGCAGCGCTTCGGCGTCAAGCAGAAGGACAAGATCCGCTCGCTCGCGGCGGGCATCGACGTGCTGACGCTCTCGGCAACGCCGATCCCCAGGACGCTCCACATGTCGCTCGTCGGCGCGCGCGACATGAGCATCATCGAGACGCCGCCGGCGGAGCGCGTGCCCGTGCAGACGTACGTCGTCGAATCGCGCAACGACGTCATCGCTGGTGCGATCAAGCGCGAGCTGCGGCGCGGCGGGCAGGTGTTCTTCGTCTACAACCGCGTGCAGACGATCGAGAAGATGGCGCAGCGCCTCCACGAGCTCGTGCCGGAGGCGCGCATCCTCGTCGGCCATGGCCAGATGGCCGAGGCGCAGCTCGAGCGCGTCATGATGGATTTTTACGAGGGCGAGGCGGACATCCTGCTCGCGACGAGCATCATCGAAAATGGCCTCGACGTCGCGAACGCGAACACGATTATCGTCTACAACGCCGACCATTTCGGCCTGTCGCAGCTCTACCAGATGCGCGGCCGCGTCGGCCGCTCGCCGCGCATGGCGTTCGCGTATTTCGTCTACCAGCCGGACAAGGTCATCACGGAGACGGCGGAAAAGCGACTGGCGGCGATGAAAGAATTTGCCGAGCTCGGCGCGGGCTTCAAGATCGCCATGCGCGACCTCGAGATCCGCGGCGCGGGCAACCTCCTCGGCGCAGAGCAGCACGGCCACATCGCGAGCGTCGGCTTCGAGATGTACTGCAAGCTGCTCGAAGAAGCCATCGACGCATTGCAGAAAAAGAAGCCGACGAAGGTCAAGCCCGAGCCGACCATCCAGATCCCCATCGAGGCATATATCGAGAGCGACTACATTCCCGACGCGCAGCACAAGCTCGAGATTTACCAGCGCATCGCGGCGATGCGCAAGAACGAGGACATCCCCGCATTCATTGACGAGCTCATCGACCGCTTCGGCGAACCGACGCCGGGCGTGATGCGATTGCTCGCCGTCACGCGCATCAAGAACCTCGCACGCAGCCTCGGCATCGCGAACGTCGCACAGAAGCAGGCCGTGCTCGAGATCCAGTTCTCGAAAGAGCCGACGTTCGAGATGGACGACCTCATGAAAGTCAAAACGTTTTTCGGCAACGGCATGACGATCCTGCCGAAGCAGGGACAGCTGCGCTTCCACCTGTCGCCTGCGCATCAGGCAAACGTCACGAACTTCGCGACGCGCGTGCTGATGGCGCTCACAGGCGATGCGACGGCGCTGACATCGAAGCGTGCGGCATCGATGGAAGGTACATCACCAGCCAAAGCGACAGCGCAGGCGAAACGTCGCGCACGGAAAGGAGCTTGACGCATGGAACAAAAGAGCAAGGGCAGCATCACGGTCGTCGGCCTCGGCCCGGGCCGCGCCGGACTCATCACGCGCGAAGCGTGGGCGCTCATGGGGCAGACGCAGACGGACGGACGCCTCGTCCTGCGCACGGCCATCCATCCGACGGTCGAGGCCGTGCGGGCGGCAGGGCTCGCGTTCACGACGTATGATGCGTTTTACGAGGACGCGCCGGATTTTGAGACGCTGTACCGCGCGATTGCGAGCGACCTCATCGAGCACGCATCGCAGGGCGAAACGATCGTTTACGCCGTGCCGGGCAGCCCGCTCGTCGCCGAGCGCACGGTCGTGCTGCTGCGCGAGCTCGCGGCAGGGCGCGAGGACGTCACGCTCACGATCCTCCCCGGCATGAGCTTCGTCGAGGTGCTGTACACGCGCCTCGGCATCGATCCCGTCGACGGGTTGACGATCCTTGACGCGGAAGATGTGGCGAAACTTCGCGAGCGTCCTTTCACCAATCTCGTCATCACACAGGTCTACGATGCGTTCACGGCGTCGGACTGCAAGCTCGCGCTCATGGAATTCCTGCCGGACGACGCGCCCGTGACGTTCATCCACAACCTCGCGCTGCCGGATGAGAGCGTGCGCGGCATCCCGCTCTACGAACTCGATCGCCAGCCGGACGTCGACCACCTCACGACGCTGTTCGTGCCGCGCACGGCACAAAAATAAAAGGTAATTTTTCCCACACCAAGCCTTTTTTCACGAAAAGCCTTGATTTTTCTAGGGTTTCTTGCTATATTTTTGGGAGTAGACACGACGGCGCGCTTTTCTCGAAGGCGTGTCTGAGATCAAACACTCTAAGGAGGCTACGATTGTGAACAAATCGGAACTGGTAGCAAACGTCGCAGACAAAGCAGGTCTTTCGAAGAAAGACGCTGAGAAAGCAGTCATGGCTGTCTTCTCGTCCATCGAAGGCGCTCTCAAAGAGGGCGACAAAGTTCAGCTCATCGGCTTCGGCACGTTCGAGGTCAAGGAGCGCGCTGCCCGCAAAGGCCGCAACCCGCAGACCGGCAAGGAAATCGAGATTGCTGCTTCCAAGAACCCGGTGTTCAAAGCAGGCAAGGCTCTCAAAGACGTTGTGAACAAATAAGCCGTTTTTCATCATGGGTTCGAAAGCCTCCCACACGTGGGAGGCTTTCTGCATATCTTGGAGGATCAACGTGGGGGAAAAAGAACAGGAACAGGCAAAAGTCGTCGTCATCACGGGCGGCACGTCGGGCGTCGGGCTCGCGGCCGCGCGACGCTTTCTCGCAGGCGGCGCGTCCGTCTGCATCGCGGGGCGTGACCCCGTGCGCGGCGCAGCGGCCGTGCGCGAGCTTTTGAAAGCTGTGCCGGGCTCGATGGCGCATGTGTATTTCCGCGCGGCGGACGTGCGCGACATCGCGGCGTGCCAGGCGCTCATGCAGGCGGCCGCCGAGCGCTACGGACGGCTCGACGTGCTCGTCAATTCGGCTGGCGTATATCTCGAAGGCGCTTTGGGGACGCTGACGGAGCAGCAGTTTGACGACGTCATCGACGTGAATCTCAAGGGCACGGTGTTCGCGTGCCAGGCGGCGCTGCCGTATCTGCGCCAGACAAAAGGCTGCATCGTGAACGTCGGCTCGGATGCCGGCGTGCACGGGAACTATAACTGCACGGCGTACTGCGCGGCGAAGGGCGGCGTCTCGCTCTTCACGCGTGCGCTCGCGCTCGAGACCGCGCATGACGGCGTGCGCGTCAACGCGATCGCGCCGGGCGATCTCTTGACGCCGCTGACAGAAAAACAGCTCGCCGCCGCTCCCGACCGGGTGGCCGCGCTCAAAGAGATGGCGTCCGTTTATCCCATCGGCCGCATCGGCACAGCGGATGAGGCGGCGGCAGCCATCTGCTATCTCGCATCGGACGATGCGGGCTTCGTCACGGGGACGATTTTGTCCATCGACGGCGGTTTGACGGCATGAGCGAAGGGAGGCCGCACGATATGGCGGACGGACAGCAGCATCGCCGTTATCTCATCATGACGGCCTCGATCGGCTCCGGCCACATCCAGGCGGCCGAGGCCATCGCGCGCGAGGTGCGCCGCCTCGACCCGGACGCGATCATCGAGATCGTCGACTTCATGTCGCGCAGCGTCTCGACGGTGAACTGGCTGCTCAAAAGGCTTTATCTTTTGATGCTCGCGTTCGTGCCCGACCTCTATGACCGCTGTTATCAGTTCGCGGGCGGCAAGGGCACGGGGCGGCTGTCGGACATGGCGTTCTCGCTCGTCATGTATCGCCAGATGGCGCATCTCATTGACGCGTATCACCCGGACACGGTGCTCTGCACGCATCCGTTTCCCGAGGGCGCGTGCTCGTTCATCAAGAAATTTTCGCGGCGTCAGTTCCGCCTCAGCGTCGTGCTAACAGATTATTCGCTGCATGAAATCTGGATGTATCCGCGCGTCGATGACTATTTCGTCGCCATCCCGTCGATGCGTGACGGCCTCATAGCGAAAGGCTTCGCGCCGGAGCGCGTCCATGCGACGGGCATCCCCGTTGATCGGAAAATCTTGGAACTGCCGGATCAAAAGAGCGCGCGGCAGGCGCTCGGCCTTGCGACAGACCAGCCCGTCGTGCTGCTCATGGGCGGCGGCCTCGGGCTCGGCGGCATCGAGGCGATGCTCGACGACCTCGAGCGCATCGACGGGCCTTTGACGCTGCTCGTCGTCGCCGGCCGCAACGAAGATCTCGAGCTCGCCGTGCGGAGGCGCGTCGAGGCGTCGCGCCACGAGCTGCACGTCTGGGGGTTCACGCAGCGCGCGAAGCTCCTCATGCGCGCGTCTGACCTGCTCGTGACGAAGCCAGGCGCGCTCACGATGAGCGAGGCGTTCATCCTCGGCCTGCCGGCCGTGCTGCACGACCCGATCCCCGGGCCTGAGGAAGAGAACGCCGTCTACGCGACGGCGCACGACGCAGCTGTCTGGGTGCATCCGGGCGAGAGCCTCGCGGACGCCGTGCAGGCGCTCCTCGCGCATCCAGGGCGGCTGGAGCAGCTGCGCGCGGGCGCGAAAGCGTGCGGCCGTCCCGCCGCTGCGCTCGACATCGCGCAGGTACTCGTCGCGGAAGGAAATATGTCTCATGGAAATTAAATGTTCCCGTTGGCAGGTTTTTCTTGCGCGGCGTGGAATGTTTTTACAATGAACGAGTTTCATGTGCAAGCGCAAGGACGCCGCACATGAGTTTGATACGGGATTCCGTAGAGAAGATGGTGGGAGTATGGCGGTAACGAAACTCGAAGTCGTCTGGGAGAAGCGATACGTCTGTCCGCATTGCGGACGGAAGCTCCACTATGTGGAGGGCGACGCCGTCGCGGTCGTCGACGGCCGCGTCGACATGAACCGCACATTGCCGAAATATGTCTGCACGTCGTGCAAAGTCTATTATCGCGAGCTCCTCGGCTCGGGCTATTTCGAAGAATACGACATGCGCGACGAGGTGCGCGAGAAGATGGCGACGGCGGCGAAGGCTGTGCAGGAACGTGCGGCGCAGGCGGCCGCTGCAGCGCCGGCCGCGGCGAAGCCGCAGCGTGTCGTCAAGCCGACGGGCGACCTGCAGCCGATGATCTTGAAACGCGAGGCCGACGGCAAATGCGAATGCCCGCGTTGCGGCGACCGCATGGATTTCGTCGAAGGGCAGCCCGTGCGCATCGTCGACGGCAAGCCCGACATGGAAAATGTCATGGATCATTTTCATTGTCCATATTGCGATTCCGTGTTCCGCCGCATTGCGACGACGGACTTTTTCCAGTACTCAGAAAAGTAATCTGTTTACAAAATGCTTGCAGAAAAGCCGATTTCCTTGTATCATAGACGTGTTACAAACTGGGAAAGGGACGGTTGCGCATGGAAAGCAGGAAGAAGCGGCGGAGCTTCAATTACTTCGCGCTGGTGATGGTCTTCATCATCGGATATTTCGCTTTCCGGCTCGTCGGCCAGCAAGTGCATCTCCAGCAGATTGCGGAGGACCAGGCCGTCGCCGACGCGCGCCTTGCGGCTGCGCAGGCAGAGAACGAAGCGCTGAAGCAGGAGAAAGCCAACCTGCAAGACCTCTCATACGTCGAGAAGATCGCGCGCGAAGAGCTCGGCATGACGCGCCAGGGCGAGCTGCCGTACACCGAAGCAGGCAAGTAACACCATATCCGCTCACATTTAAGGAGGAAGAACGAATTTGGCCATTGAAGCAGGCAGTATCGTAGAAGGTGTCGTCACGGGCATCACGAATTTTGGTGCTTTTGTCGAACTGCCGGAAAAACAGGTCGGCCTTGTCCATATTTCCGAGGTGGCGGACGAGTACGTCCGCGATGTGCATGATTTCCTCGAAGAGAACCAGAAGATCAAGGTGAAAGTCCTCAGCATCGACGAGCGCGGCAAGATCGGCCTGTCCATCAAGGCGCTCGCGGACAAGAAAGAGGGCGCGGACGGCGGTCATGCGCCGCACGCGAACCACGCGCCGGGCGGCTTTCATTCTTCCCCTCGTCCGCAGGGCGGACGCGCACCGCGCGATTTCCATCGCGGCGGCGGCCGCTTCAGCGGCAATCCCCGCATGAATGCGTCGTTTGAGGACAAGCTCTCGCGCTTCCTCAAGGACAGCGACGAACGCCAGACGGATCTCAGACGCAAGACGGATTCGAAGCGCGGCGGCCGTGGCTCGCGGAGAAGCTGAAAAAGAAATTCCGAGCCTTCCCTTGCGGGGAGGCTTTTGTCATTACGAGCGTTCGGCGGACTCCGTGCCGCAGGTGCGCCGTGCAGGGCGATGGGAGGCGGCAGCGCATGACAAAGCTCGCGAAACGCCTCTATGAACACCTGAAGCGGACAGCGCTCCTGCCGCGCGGTACGCACGTGCTCGTCGCGTGCTCGGGCGGGCCGGACTCGCTCGCGCTCCTGCTGCTCCTCGTCGAACTCGCGCCGATGCTGCATCTCGATGTGTCGGCCGCGCACTATGACCATGGCCTGCGCGGCGCGGCGTCGCAGGCGGACGCGGCCTTCGTCGCGGCGTTCTGCGCGGTGCGGGGCATCCCGTGCCGCATGGGGCGCGCGCCCGTCGGCAGTATTGCGGCGGCGGACGCGTCCGTCGAGACGGCGGCGCGCGCGCAGCGCTATGCGTTCCTCGAAGCGGTGCGGCAGGCGGCCGGCGCCGATGTCGTGTGCACGGCGCACCACGCAGACGACCAGGCCGAGACCGTGCTCATGCATCTCTTGCGCGGCACGGGGCTCGACGGCCTCGCGGGCATTCCTTCGCGCGACGATGCGCGCCACCTCGTGCGGCCGTTGCTGCCGCTGCGCAAGGCGGAGCTTGTCGCGTATTGCGCACAGCGCGGCGTCACGCCGCGCCACGATGCGACGAACGACGTGCCGGACGGCCTGCGCAACCGCGTGCGGCTGGAACTTTTGCCTGAGCTTGCGGAGCAGTACAACCCGCGCATCGCGGCAGGCCTCTGCCGTCTCGCGACGCTCGCAGGCGAAGAACGGGCGGCGCTCGACGATATCGCGGACGATGCGTTCCGCCGCCTCGTGCGGATGGATGCAGACGGCCTCGCGCTGGATGCGGGCAGGACAGCGCAGCTTTCGCGCGCCATCGCCCGCCGCGTCGTGCGGCGCTTTCTCGCCGCGCTCGGCCATCCTGCCGACATCAGCGCCGAACGCACGGAGGCGCTCCTGGCGCTGCTGGCCGCCGAGGGCGGCAAGCGCGTCGAGCTCCCGGGGCTCATCATCACGAAGGAACACGGCTGGCTGCGGCCGGCCGTTCCATGATAAACCTCATCAAGAACATCAACGATTCGCAAGAAAGCGGAGGAATTCATCATGATGAACGACGATATCGCGAAGATTTACTTCACGGAAGAGCAGCTCAAAGCGAAAGTCGCGGAGCTCGGCGCGCAGATCACGAAGGATTACAAGGACGCGAAGGAAGACATCTACTGTGTCGGCATCCTCAAGGGCGCGTCCGTCTTTTACACCGACCTCGTGCGCGCCATCGACCTGCCCGTGCGGTTCGATTTCATGATCGCGTCGAGCTACGGCAACGGCACGTCGACGACGGGCTCGGTGAAGATCCTCAAGGACCTCGACTACGACATCGAGGGCAAGCACCTCATCGTCATCGAGGACATCATCGACTCCGGCACGACGATGAGCTATCTGCTGAAATATTTCCAGCACCGCAAGCCTGCGAGCGTGAAGCTGTGCGCGCTGCTCTCGAAGCCGTCGCGCCGCACGGCAAATGTGCCGATCGACTATTGCGGCTTCGAGGTGCCGGACGAATTCCTCGTCGGCTACGGGCTCGACTATGCGGAAATCTACCGCAACCTGCCGTATATCGGCGTCTTGAAACCAGAAATTTATGCATGAACCATAACACGCTGGCGGCAGGGATGCTGTCATTGGAGGTATGCGGATGAATATGAACATGAACAAGTTCCTGCGGAACGTGGGCTTTTACCTGCTCATCATCCTCGTCGCCATCTCGTTCATCGATTATTTCTCGATGCAGAAGACGACGAAGCAGGAGATCGGCTACACGCAGTTCCTGCAGGAAGTTGACCAGGGCGCCATCGCGAAAGTCGTCATCGTGCAGAACACGCTGCACGTCACGACGACGGACGGCACGGAGTACACGACGATCACGCCGGACGCGCCGAACGGCGACCCGAACCTCTACGGCCGGCTTGCGGCGAAGAACATCAACGTGACGGCGGAGAACCCGCCCGAGCCGCCGTGGTGGTCGCAGATGCTCTCGTCTCTGCTGCCGATCCTCCTCCTCTGCGGCGTCTGGTTCTACATGATGCAGCAGACGCAGGGCGGCGGCGGCCGCGGCGTCATGAGCTTTGGCAAGAGCCGCGCGCGCATGAGCGGCGCCGACAAGGTCAAAGTGAACTTCAAGGACGTCGCGGGCGCGGACGAGGCAAAGCAGGAACTCCAGGAAGTCGTCGAGTTCCTCAAGCACCCGAAGAAGTACAACGAGCTCGGCGCGCGCATCCCGAAAGGCGTGCTGCTGTTCGGCCCTCCGGGCACGGGCAAGACGCTCCTCGCAAAAGCCGTCGCGGGCGAGGCCGGCGTGCCGTTCTTCTCGATTTCCGGTTCGGATTTCGTCGAGATGTTCGTCGGCGTCGGCGCGTCGCGCGTGCGCGACCTCTTTGAGCAGGCGAAGAAAAATGCGCCGTGCATCGTCTTCATCGACGAGATCGATGCCGTCGGCCGCCAGCGCGGCACCGGCCTCGGCGGCGGCCATGACGAGCGCGAGCAGACGCTGAACCAGCTGCTCGTCGAGATGGACGGCTTCGCTGCGAACGAAGGCATCATCATCATCGCGGCGACGAACCGCCCGGATATCCTCGACCCGGCGCTGCTGCGCCCCGGCCGCTTTGACCGCCAGATCGTCGTCGACAAGCCGGACGTGCGCGGACGTCTCGCAATTTTGAAAGTCCACACGAAGGGCAAGCCCATCGGCGCGGACGCCGACCTCGACATCCTCGCGCGCCGCACGCCGGGCTTCACGGGCGCGGACCTCGCGAACCTCGTGAACGAAGCGGCGTTGCTCGCGGCGCGCCGCGACAAGCACAAGATCGAGATGCAGGAGCTCGAGGAAGCCATCGAGCGCGTCATCGCGGGCCCGGAGCGCAAGAGCCACATCATGAGCGACGAAGAGAAGCGGCTGACCGCGTACCACGAAGGCGGCCACACGCTCGTCGGCATGATGCTCGAGCACGCCGACCCCGTGCACAAGGTCACGATCATCCCGCGCGGCCGCGCAGGCGGCTACACGCTCATGTTGCCGAAGGAAGACCGCAACTACGCGACGCGCACGGAGCTCATCGACCGTCTGAAGGTCGCCATGGGCGGCCGCGTCGCCGAAGAAATCGTGCTGAAGGAAATCTCGACGGGCGCGTCGCAGGACATCAAGCAGGCATCGCGCATCGTGCGCTCCATGGTCATGGAGTACGGCATGAGCGATGTGCTCGGCCCTGTCTCATACGGCGAAGGCGCCGATCATCAAGTCTTCCTCGGCCGTGATTTCAACAACCAGCGCAACTATTCGGAAGAAGTTGCGAGCGAGATCGACAAGGAAGTCCGCCGCATCATGGAGGACGCGTACGAAGCGTGCCGAAAGATATTGACGGACAACCGCGACAAGCTCGAACTCATCGCGCAGGCGCTCATCGAACGCGAGACGCTGACGGCGAAAGAGCTCGAAGAACTCGTCGAGACCGGCAAGATCACCGACCCGCCGGTAGACGACGAGGACGACGACCATAACGACCACACGGGCACGCCGCTCGTCACGCCAATCCCCGTCGCTGACACCGGCGCCGCACCCGTTCCCGTAAAAGAAACGGAAGCCGCGCCCGAGCCCACGGGCGAGACCGTGCCGAAGCTCAACGTCACGCACTACGACAAGTAAGGGCAAACACAAGGCCGTTGCAGAAAAAACTGCAACGGCCTTTTTGTTATGGTATAATGTTTCCCGAATGACCACCGGCAAGGGGGAAGCATTTTGCGGAAAGAAATCTTGAACCTGCTGAAAACGGCAGGCGATACGTATATCTCGGGCGAGGAGATTGCCGAGCGGCTCGGCGTGTCGCGGACGGCGGTGTGGAAGCACATCAAGGAGCTGCGGCGCGCGGGGTATGACATCGTGAGCCAGTCGCGCAGCGGCTATGCTTTGCGCGGCACGCCGGACGTGCTGACGCCGGCGGAACTCGTGCCACTGCTCAAAGATTCGCTCTTCGGCACGAACATCCTTTATCACGAAGAGACGCGCTCGACGAACGAGGACGCGAAGGTGGCGGCAAATGACGGTGCACCGGACGGCACGCTCGTCGTCACGGAGTTCCAGGGGACGGGGCACGGCCGCCTCGCGCGCGGCTGGTTCTGCCCGAAGGGCGAAGGCGTGCTGTTCTCCGTCATCCTGCGACCGACATCGTTCCTGCCGCAGGAAGCGCCGAAGTGCACGCTGCTCGCGGCCGTTGCTGTCGCGCGCGCCATCCGCAGCCTCGGGCTCGACGTCGGCATCAAGTGGCCGAACGACATCCTCGCAGACGGGCGCAAGCTCGTTGGCATCTTGACGGAGATGAGCGCGGAGATGGAGCGCATCCATTACATCGTCATCGGCATCGGCATCAACGTGAATATCACGGCGGACGAGTTCACGCCGGACATCCAGGACACGGCGACGTCGCTCGCGATTCTCGCGGGCCACGCTGTTGACCGCCGGCAGCTGCTCGCCGCGATCTTGCGGGAAATGGAAACGCTCTATCGCGCGGTGCAAAATGAGGGCTTCGCGCCCGTGTTCGATGCGTGGCGTGCACTGTCCGTGACACTCGGCCAGGATGTGCGCGTGCTCGGCGTCGGCGAAACGTTCGAGGGACGGGCGGCCGACATCGACGAGACGGGCGCGCTGCTCGTCGACACGTCAGAGGGCCGCCGCCGTGTGCTCGCGGGCGATGTTTCCATCCGTCCGAAAGGCTGGACGGGCACGCGCTGAACGTTGCGCGTTTTCTGCAGACCACAGACATAGGGAGGACATCCTGTGCTTTTAGTTTTCGACATCGGCAACAGCAACATCGTGCTCGGCACATACGAGGGCAAAAAGCTCCTGAAGCATTGGCGCATCTCGACGGATCGCCTGAAGACGGGCGACGAGTACGGCATGCTCATCAACAACCTGTTTTCGTATCAGGGCATCGCCATGACGGATATCGACGCCATCATCATCTCGTCCGTCGTGCCGCCGCTCGTCGTGCCGATGATCAAGATGTGCGAGCGCTATTTCCACATCAAGCCGCTCATCGTCGGCCCCGGCATCAAGACGGGCATTCGCCTGAACTACGAGAATCCGCGCGCCATCGGCGCCGACCGCATCGTGAACGTCGTCGGCGCGTATGAGGCGTACGGCGGGCCGCTCATCGTCATTGACATCGGCACGGCGACGACGTTCGACGTCGTCGACACGAATGGCGATTTCCTCGGCGGCGTCATCGCGCCGGGGCTCGGCACGTCGTCGGACGCTCTCTTTTCGCGCGCCGCACAGCTGCCACGCATCGAGCTCGTGCCGACGCCGCGCATCATCTGCCGCAACACGATCCAAGGCATGCAGGCCGGCATCGTCTACGGCTACGTCGGCCAGATCGACGGCATCGTGCGCCGCATCAAGGAAGAATACGGAAAGCCGATGAAAGTCATCGCGACGGGCGGCTTCGCGCGCATGATCGCAAAGGAATCGCGCACGATCGACAAGATCGACCATTTCCTGACGCTTTCGGGCCTGCAGGTGCTCTACGAGCGCAACGAGGAAAAGCATCGCGAGCGCAACGCGCATCATGAGGCGGCGGAAAAAAGCGACGCGGGCGAAAAAACGGCGCAGGGGGCACGGAACGCATGAAGCTCGGGCCTTTTACGTTTGACGCGCCCGTCTTCCTCGCGCCGATGGCGGGCGTGACGGACACGGCGTACCGCATCATCGCGCACGACAAGGGCTGCCCGCTCTGCTACGCCGAGATGGTGTCGAGCCAAGGTATTCATTTCAAAAATGAGCACACGCTCGCCATGTTGCAATCAGAAAAAGGCGAGCGCCCGCTCGCCATGCAGATTTTCGCCGCGACGCCAGAGATGGCGGCAGAGGCGGCGGCCTACGTCGAAGCGCTCGGCACGGCGGACATTCTCGATTTCAACATGGGGTGCCCGGCACCGAAAGTCGTGAAGAACGGCGAGGGCTCGGCGCTCATGCGCGACCCCGAGCGCGCGACGGCCATCCTCACAGCGATCCGCAAGGCGGTCAAAATGCCGTTCACGGTGAAGATGCGCATCGGCTGGGACAGCGAGCACATCAACGTCGGCGAACTGGCGCAGCGCGCCGAGGCGGCCGGCGTCGACGCCATCGCCGTGCACGGGCGTACGCGCGAGCAGTTCTACGCCGGTCATGCGGATTGGTCGAAGATTGCGGACGTGCGCCGTGCTGTGAGCATCCCCGTCATCGCGAACGGCGACGTGCGGACGTATGACGACCTCGACCGCATCCGGGAGGCGACGGGCTGCGAAGCTGTCATGATCGGCCGCGCCGCGCAGGGCAATCCGTGGATTTTCCATCAGTTCACGCATTACCTGCGCACGGGTGAGCGATTGCCGGGGCCGACGATGCACGAGCGCGCTGCCGTCATCGTGCGCCACCTCGATCTGCTTTTGAAGTACAAGGGCGATTACGTCGGCCCGCGCGAAATGCGCAAGCACGCGACATGGTACACGCGCGGCATCGTCCACGGCGCCGTCCTGCGCGACCGCTTCAACAAAGCGACGACGCGCGACGATTTCCTCGCGATCCTGAGAGAATTTTTTGACTACCACGAATAAAAGGAGCGATACAATATGTCCAAGAAAGACAAAGAAGAGAAAGCCTCCGTCTGGAGCAGCTACGGCAAGAAAGAAAAAAAGGAGCTCGAAGAGCTCAACAAGGGCTACATCGAGTTCCTCTCGAATTGCAAGACGGAGCGCGAGAGCGCGGCCGAAGCCGTGCGTCAGGCCGAGGCGGCTGGCTACCGCGACCTCGCGGACTACATCGCGAAGGGCGAGACCATCCAGCCGGGCGACAAGGTCTATGCCGTCAACATGAAGAAATCCGTCGTGTTGTTCCACGTCGGCACGGAGCCGCTGGAAAACGGCCTCGTCATCCTCGGCGCGCACATCGACACGTGCCGCCTGGACGTGAAGATGAACCCGCTGTACGAAGACGGCGGCCTCGCGTACCTCGACACGCATTACTACGGCGGCATCAAGAAGTACCAGTGGGTTACGCTGCCGCTCGCGATGCACGGCGTCGTCGCGAAGAAGGACGGCAAGGTCGTCGATGTGAACATCGGCGAAGAGCCGGGCGACCCCGTGTTCTGCGTGACGGATCTCCTCATCCACCTTTCTCAGGAGCAGATGAAAAAGACGGGCGCGAAAGTCATCGAGGGCGAGAACCTCGACATCCTCGTCGGCAACTATCCGCTGAAAGAGGATGAAAAGGAATCCGTCAAGGCTGGCGTGCTGAAGCTTCTCAAAGACAAATACGGCATCGAAGAAGACGACTTCCAGTCCGCCGAGCTCGTGCTCGTGCCGGCGGGCAAAGCGCGCGAGCTCGGTTTCGACCGCAGCATGATCCTCGCGTACGGCCAGGACGACCGCGTCTGCGCCTACACGAGCCTGCGCGCGATGCTCGATGCGGACGCGCCGCGCAAAAAGACCGCGTGCTGCCTCCTCGTCGACAAAGAGGAAATTGGCAGCGTCGGCGCGACGGGCATGCAGTCGCATTTCTTCGAGAACATCGTCGCCGAGCTCATGAATGCGTGCGGCAGCTACAGCGACCTGAAGCTCCGCCGCTGCCTCGCGCACTCGAAGATGCTGTCGTCCGACGTCTCGAGCGCGTACGATGCGCTGTACGCGAGCGCGTACGACAAGAAGAACGTCGCTTACCTGGGCCGCGGCATGGTCTTCAACAAATTCACGGGCGCGCGCGGCAAGTCCGGCTCGAACGACGCGAATGCCGAATACCTCGGCGAGATCCGCGCGATGATGGACAAGCACGACGTCCATTACCAGCTCGCGGAGCTCGGCAAAGTCGACCTCGGCGGCGGCGGCACGATCGCCTACATCATGAGCCTCTATGGCATGCAGGTCATCGACAGCGGCGTCGGCGTCCTCTCCATGCACGCGCCGTGGGAAGCGACAAGCAAGGTCGACGTCTACGAGACGAAGAAAGGCTACATGGCATTCCTCGCGGAAGCATGAATTTTTAGGAGGCAACGCGTATGAGTCTCATGACGCATGTGAAAGAAAAGGCGGATTTCATCTGGTCCATCGCCGACAAGCTGACGGGCGTCTACAAGCCGCACGAATATGGCAACGTCATCCTGCCGCTGACCGTCATCCGCCGCTTCGATTGCATGCTCGCGGGCACGAAGGCGACGGTCGATACGGCGGTGAAAGAGACGCGCGCCGCGTACAAGATCAACACGCAGATGCTCGAACGCCGCCTCTGCCAGGCCTCGGGCTGCCCGTTTTACAACACGAGCCCATACACGCTGCAGACGCTGCTCGATGACCCCGACAACCTCGCGGCGAATTTCCGCCAGTACCTCGCGGGCTTCTCCGCGAACGTGCGCGAGATCATCAAGCGGTTCAACTTTGACCCCGAGATCACGCGCATGGACGAAAAAGGCATCCTCTACATCGTCCTGCAGGCGTTCACGACGGACAAGGGCGATTTCCATCCCAACCACGTCTCGAACATCGAGATGGGCTACGTCTTCGAGGAGATCATCCGCAAATTTTCCGAGTCCAGCAACGAGGATGCCGGGCAGCATTACACGCCGCGCGAAGTCATCCGCCTCATGGTCAACATCCTGTTCATGGACGACGACGAGATGCTCACGTCACCCGACGCCATCAAGACGCTCTACGATCCGGCCTGCGGCACGGGCGGCATGCTCTCCGTCGCGAGCGAATACCTGAAAAAGCTCAACGCCTCCGCGACGCTCATCCCGTACGGGCAGGAGATCAACGACCAGACGTTTGCCATCTGCCAGGCCGACACGCTCATCAAAGGCGAAGACGCCACGCACATCCAGCCCGGCAACACGCTCTCGGACGACCAGTTCGCCGGCGACACGTTCGACTACATCCTCTCGAATCCACCGTTCGGGCGCGAGTGGAAGAACGAAAAGAAAGCCGTGCTCGACGAGCAGAAAACGGGCTTCGCAGGACGCTTCGGCGCTGGCGTGCCCGCCATCGGCGACAGCCAGATGCTCTTCCTCGAAACCGTCGTCCGCAAGATGAAGCCGGCCGGCAGCCGCGTCGCCATCATCCACAACGGCTCGCCGCTCTTCACCGGCGACGCCGGCAGCGGCCCGTCGGAGATCCGCCGCTACCTCCTCGAGCACGACCTCATCGAAGCCATCATCGCCCTGCCGAACGACATCTTTTACAACACCGGCATCGCGACGTACATCTGGGTGCTCTCGAACCGCAAGAGCGTGGAGCGGCGCGGCAAGGTCCAGCTCATCAATGCGAACGGCATCTACACGAAACTGCGCAAGTCGCTCGGCAGCAAGCGCGTCGAAATCTCGGACGCACAGATCGCCGAGATCAGCCGCATCTACGGCGCATTCCGCGAGACGGAGGACTGCAAGATTTTCCCAAACGAAGCTTTCGGCTACCAGAAGATCACCGTCGAGCGCCCGCTCATTGGTGACGACGGCCAGCCCGTCAAAAAACGCGGCAAGCTCCAGCCCGACCCCGCGCGCCGCGACACCGAGAACGTCCCGCTCACGGAAACCATCGACGCCTACATGCAGCGCGAGGTGCTCCCGTTCGCGCCCGACGCCTGGGTCGACGAAAAACGCACGAAGATTGGCTACGAAATCCCCTTCACGCGCTACTTCTACCACTACGAGCCGCCACAGCCCGCAGCGGAGATTGCAGAGGACATCCGCAAGATTGCGAAAGAGCTCGACGGGAGCCTCGACGCGATTTTCAAAGCGTAAGGCAACGTGTTTTGTATTGCGTAAATTTTATTCATGGGGTAAAATGAGGTCATGGAGATAGAAGTTCAAGGTCTTCGCATTCAGTGGGACGATAAGAAGAATGAAATAAATCGGAAGAAACATGGATTGAGTTTGGAAGAGGCCAGCTATGTCTTCAACGATCCGTATCGGAAAGAATATTTCGATGTGTTCCACAGTAACGAAGAAGATCGCTATCGAGTGATTGGTTCCATCGAAAGATTATATTCGTTGTCTCAAACTTCGCACACGGAAAACATCCCGTATGCCTTGATAAATCAGCTTGAACTGAATGTCGAAAGCCATTCACGCACACTTCTGTGCACGCAGACGACTCATCCAAAGAGCGGGCAGATCGTTCAGGAATCGTTCCAA
>NZ_JALFCU010000094.1 GCF_022771645.1 Selenomonas sp. | reverse complement strand
ATCTGCGCTTCTTCCACCGCCAGCCGCGCCTGCCGCGCGCCGTCATCGAGGAGTTCCGCGACGGGCTCATCATCGGTTCGGCCTGCGAGGCGGGTGAGCTCATCCGCGCCATCGAGGAGCATCAGACGGACGAGCAATTGGAAAAAATCGCCTCGTTCTACGACTACCTCGAAATCCAGCCCATCCACAACAACGACTTCCTGAAGCGCAGCGACAATTTTCCCGATATCCAGACGGACGACGACCTGCGCGCCATCAACCTTAAAGTCGCCGCACTCGCGAAAAAGCTCGGCAAGCCGCTCGTCGCGACGTGCGACGTGCATTTCCTCAATCCCGAGGACAGCATCTACCGCGCCATCATCATGAAGGGCAAGGGCTTTGACGATGCGGAGCTCCAGCCGCCGATTTTCCTGCGCACGACGGAGGAAATGCTCGCGGAGTTCGATTATCTTGGCGAAGAGCTCGCCTACGAAGCCGTCGTGACGAATCCGCGCAAGATTGCGGAAAGCATCGAGCGCTTCAAACCCATCCCGGACGATCTCTATTCGCCGAAGATTCCCGGCGCGGACGAAGAAATCCGCACGATGTCTTATCGTCGCGCGAAGTATCTCTACGGCGAGAACCTGCCGAAAATCGTCGAGGACCGCCTCGAGCAGGAGCTCAAGCCGATCATCGGCCATGGCTTTTCCGTGCTGTACCTCATCGCGCAGCGCCTCGTGAAAAAATCGAACGACGACGGCTACCTCGTCGGCTCGCGCGGTTCCGTCGGCTCGTCGTTCATCGCGACGATGACGGGCATCACGGAGGTCAACCCGCTGCCGCCGCATTGGCGCTGCCCGCATTGCCAGTACAGCAAGTTCATCACGGACGGCTCGTACGGCTGCGGCTACGATTTGCCGGACAAGACGTGCCCTGTCTGCGGCACGCCGCTCATCAAGGACGGCCACGACATCCCGTTCGCCGTGTTCCTCGGCTTCGATGGTGACAAGGTGCCGGATATCGACTTGAACTTCTCCGGTACGTACCAGCCGGTCGCGCACAAGTACACGGAAATCCTCTTCGGCAAGGACAACGTCTATCGCGCGGGCTCGATCCAGACCGTCGCGGACAAAACGGCGTTCGGCTACGTCAAAAAGTTCTTCGAGGAAAAAGGCGTGCGCAAGCATGGTTCGTACATTGACCGCCTCGCGCATGGCTGCATGGGCGTCAAGTCGACGACGGGCCAGCACCCGGCGGGCATCATGGTCGTGCCGCGCGACATGGACGTGCATTTCTTCACGCCGCTCCAGCATCCGGCGAACGACATGAACTGCGGCACGATCACGACGCATTTTGATTACCATTCCATCAGCAGCCGCCTCGTCAAGCTCGACATCCTCGGTCACGATGACCCGACGGTCATCAAGATGCTCGAAGACCTCACGCACCGCGACCCGAAGACCATCCCGTTCGACGACAAGGCGACGATGTCGCTGTTTTATTCCACGGCGGCGCTCGGCGTGACGCCGGACGAGCTCGGCGCGACGAGCGGCACGTTCGGCATCCCGGAGTTCCGCACGCCGTTCACGCGGCAGATGATCGACGACACGCACCCGGACGTCTTTTCCGACCTCGTGCGCATCTCGGGCTTCTCGCACGGCACGGACGTCTGGCTCGGCAACGCGCAAGACCTTATCCGCGGCGGCCAGTGCACGATCAAAAACGCGATTTCGGCGCGCGATGACATCATGATGTATCTCATCCATCAGGGCATCGATCCGCTCCTTTCCTTCAAGACGATGGAAAAAGTTCGAAAGGGCAAGGGCATCGTGCCGGAAGTCGTCGAGACGCTCAGAAAAGGCGGCATCCCGGAGTGGTTCATCGAATCGTGCCAGAAAATCAAATACTTGTTCCCGCGTGCGCACGCGACGGCGTACGTCATGATGGCGTTCCGCATCGCGTTCTGCAAAGTGCATTATCCGCTCGCGTACTACGCAGCTTATTTTTCCATCCGCGCGGCCGAATTCGACGCGAACGTCATCGCGCGCGGCAAGGATCACGTGCAAGCTTGCATCCACGAACTCGAGCAAGCCGCGAAGGAAAAAGGCAAGCTCGACGCAAAGCAGAACGCCACGCTCATCGTCCTGCAGCTCGCGTGGGAAATGTATCTGCGCGGCTACAGTTGCGAGCACGTCGACCTCTACACGAGCGACGCGGAAAAATTCATCATCCACGAGACATCGCTGCTGCCGCCGATCGCCTCGCTCGCCGGCATGGGCCAGAAAGCGGCTGAGGCGATTGTGGAGGCACGCAAAGACGGCACATTCACATCCGTCGAAGATCTGCGCAAGCGCACGGGCATCTCAAAGACGAACATCGAAATCCTGCGCGATCACGGCTGCCTCGACGGCATGGACGAAAGCGACCAGATGGCGTTGTTCGGGTGACAAAAAAGAAAATCGTTGACATGAGAAAGTCAGAGGTTTATGATGAAACGTAATCATGTAAACCCATGACGGTCTCATGTCTTTTTTTGTCATGAGGAAATTTTTGAAGAGAGAGGTCTTTTTTATGAAACGCACCCAGAAACTCGCCATCCTCGGACTCGGCCACGTCGGCTCGGCTGTGCTCATGCAGGCCGTCGCGCTGCACATCGCACCGGAAATCGTCTGCATCGACGTCAAGGACGGCGTCGCGCATGGCGAGGCACTCGACATGATGCACGCGCTGTCGACGGATCTCTATCCCGGGATGCACGTTTCTTCGGGCACGTGGGAAGACCTCGCGGACGCGGACGTCATCATCTGCGCGGCCGGCCCGAGCATCCTGCCGGGCGTCAGCCACGAGCGGCTGTCGCTCGCGCGTGAGAACACGAAAGTCCTGCGCGAGATCATGAGCGAGGTCGTGAAGTACACGAAAGACGCGATTTTCATCATGATCACGAATCCCTTGGACGTCACGACGTATGTCGCGGCGACGGAATTCGGCTACCTGAAGGGCCATCTCTTCGGCACGGGCACGACGCTCGAGACGATGCGCTTCAAGTACATCATCGGCAAGCATTACCATGTGAACCCCGCGAGCGTGCAGGGCTTTATGCTCGGCGAACATGGCAACAGCGCGTTCCCGGCATGGAGCGCGCTCACGATCGGCGGCGTGCCCTTCCAAGATCTCGATGCGTTCTATGAGCATGATGGCGCGCTCGACAAGGCGGCCGTCGCGGAGGAAGTCGTGCAGACGGCGTATGATGTCCTCGAGTCGAAAGGCTGGACGAACACGGGCATCGCGGTCGGCGCTTGCCGCCTCGCGCGCGCCGTGCTGAACGACGAGAAGCTCGTGACGCCGGCTTCCGTGCCATTCACGGGCGAGTACGGCCTCACGGATGTCGCGCTGTCGTTGCCGAGCGTCATCGGCAAGAACGGCGTCGAGCGCCGCATTCCGCTGCATCTCACGGACGAAGAGATCGAGCTCCTGAAGAAGAGCGCCGCGAGCGTGCAGGACGTCCTGCGCGGCAACGGCATCATCAAATAATTGTTTTTTTAGAGAACAAAAAATTTACATTTTACGGTTGACAAAAGCGCTTTGACGCGCAATAATGTATACAACATTTACAACTTTGCATACAGAATTCGCCGGAGGGGATACAAAATGGACATGAAACATGTTTTGTCCGTGTTCGTTGAAAATCAGACCGGCGTGCTCGTGCGGGTTGTCAGCATGTTTTCTAGACGCGAGTTCAACATCGACAGCTTGTCGGTCGGCGTCACGGAGTCGCCGGAGTTCTCGCGCATCACGATCGTGGTGCACGGGGATGAGAATCTCATCGAGCAGATGATCAAGCAGCTCGAGAAGATGCCGGTCGTGCGTGGCGTGGAGCGTTTGGATCCTGAGGTTGCTGTATGCCGCGGCTTGACGATGATCAAGGTGCGCGCAGATGACGCAAGCCGGCTGGACGTCCTCAAGATGGCGGAGCTTTTCCGCGCGCATGTCGTCGACGTCAAGCCGCAGACGCTGATTTTCGAGATTACGGGAGACGACGACAAGGTCACAGCGCTCTTGCAGCTCCTGAAACCGTACGGCATCAGCGAAGTCATCCGCACGGGCCTCGTCGCGCTTGAGCGCGGAGAACATACGATTTATGAACACTGTGAGGAGAGAGAGTATTATGGCAAAAACTTACTATGATCAGGACGCAGATCTCGAGATGCTCGCTGGCAAGACCGTTGCCGTCATCGGCTACGGCAGCCAGGGCCATGCCCATGCACTGAACCTGAAGGACAGCGGCGTGGACGTCGTCGTCGGCCTCTACGAGGGCTCGAAGTCCAAGGCAAAAGCCGAGGCGCACGGCTTGACGGTTCTCCCGGTCGCGGAAGCTGTCAAGAAAGCGGACATCACGATGGTCCTGATTCCGGATGAGAAGCAGGCGGATGTCTACAAATCCGAGATCGGCCCGAACCTCAAATCCGGCTCTGCTCTCGCTTTCGCTCATGGTTTCAACATCCATTTCAAGCAGATCGTTCCTCCGGCTGACGTCGATGTCTTCATGGTCGCGCCGAAAGGCCCGGGCCATCTCGTCCGCCGCACGTACACGGAAGGTTCCGGCGTGCCGGATGTCTTCGCTGTGCATCAGGATGCATCGGGCAAGTGCTTCGACCTCGCGCTCGCGTATGCGAAAGCGCTCGGCGGCACGCGTTCCGGCGTCCTGCAGACGACGTTCCGCGATGAGACGGAAGAAGACCTCTTCGGCGAGCAATGCGTGCTCATGGGCGGCCTGTGCCAGCTCATGAAGACGGGCTTCGAAGTCCTCGTCGAGGCCGGCTATCCGCCCGAGATGGCATATTTCGAGTGCTTCCATGAGATGAAGCTCATCGTCGACCTCTGCTACGAGGGCGGCATTACGAAGATGGTGCAGTCGTGCTCCGACACGGCCGAGTACGGCAGCTATGTCATCGGCCCGCGCATCATCACGGAAGACACGAAGAAAGAAATGAAGAAGTGCCTGCATGAGATCCAGGATGGCACGTTCGCCACGAAGTGGCTTCAGGAGAACCGCGCCGGCGGCCGTGCGAACTTCCTCGCGATGCGCCGCCTTGCGCAGGAGCATCCGATCGAGAAGGTCGGCGCCGAGCTCCGTCAGATGATGCCGTGGCTGCGTGACAAGAAAGATTTGACGTTCTGATTTTGCCACGAGGCAGGCAGGGATTTCGCATCCCCGTGCAGAATTTCATATCGAAGGTTCGGAAAGCCTTCCCACCGTTGGGAAGGCTTTCTTTATAAATGAGGAGGGCAAACATTTCATGGGCATGAATATGAGCGAGAAGATTCTCGCGAAGCACGCGGGGCGTGCGGAGGTGCATGCTGGCGAGCTCATCACGTGCGGCCTCGACATGGTGCTCGCGAATGACATCACGGCGCCGCCGTCCATCGCGAAGTTCAACGAGATCGGCGGCGACGTCTTCGACAACACGAAGATTGCGCTCGTGCCAGATCATTTCCAGCCGTCGAAGGACATCAAGAGCGCCGGCCTCGCGAAGATTGTGCGCGATTTCGCGAAAGAGCACAAGATCGTCAACTACTTCGAGCAGGGGCGCGTCGGCATCGAGCACGTCATCCTGCCGGAATTCGGCCTCGTGGGGCCGGGCATGCTGACGATCGGGGCCGACTCGCATACGTGCACATACGGCGCGGTCAACGGCTTCTCGACGGGCGTCGGTTCGACCGACCTTGGCATGGCGATGGCGACGGGCAAAGCGTGGTTCAAAGTGCCGGAGGCGATCAACGTTCACTTGACTGGTAAGAAGCCCGCTGATATCACAGGAAAGGATGTCATCCTGACGCTCATCGGAATGATCGGCGTCGACGGCGCGCTGTACAAGTCGCTCGAGTTCACGGGCGAGGGCGTGCACGAGCTCACGATGACGGATCGCCTGACCATTGCGAACATGGCCATCGAAGCAGGCGCGAAGAACGGCATCTTCCCGTATGACGACGTAACGGAGGCGTATGTCAAAGGCCGTGTCAAGAAGCCGTACGAGCCTGTCGCGGCAGATGCGGACGCGTCGTATGTGCAGACGGTTGAAATCGACCTCTCGGCGCTCACGCCGGTCGTCGCATTCCCGCATCTGCCGGGCAACACGAAGCCCGTTTGCGAGATTGGCGAACCGATCAAGATCGACCAGGTCGTCATCGGTTCGTGCACGAATGGCCGCCTCGAAGACCTTGCGATTGCGGCGGAGATTTTCAAAGGCCATGAAGTCCATCCCGACGTGCGCTGCATCGTCATCCCAGGTAGCCAGGCCGTGTACAAAGAGGCCATGCATCGTGGCTACATTGATACGTTCATCGACGCGCACTGCGTCGTCTCGTGTCCGACGTGCGGGCCGTGCCTTGGTGGCTACATGGGCATCATGACGGCCGGCGAGCGTTGCGTCTCGACGACGAACCGCAATTTCCGCGGGCGAATGGGCGACGTCACGAGTGAAGTCTATCTCGCAGGGCCGCAGACGGCGGCCGCGAGCGCGATCCTCGGCCGCATCGCCGAGCCGAAGGAGGTAAAGTAACATGGCGGAACTCAAAGGCAAAGTCTGGCGCTACGGCGATAACATCGATACGGATGTCATCATCCCGGCGCGCTATCTCAATACGTTCGATCCGAAGGAACTCGCGAGCCATTGCATGGTCGACATCGACGAAACGTTTGCGAAAAACGTGAAGGCCGGCGACATCATGGTCGGCGGCAAGAATTTCGGCTGTGGCTCGTCGCGTGAGCACGCGCCCGTGGCCATCAAGGCGTCGGGCGTGCCCGTTGTCATCGCCGCGAGTTTCGCACGTATTTTCTACCGCAACGGCATCAACATTGGCCTGCCGCTCCTCGAGATCGGCGCGGACGTCGAGAAAATCTCGGCGGGTGACGAGCTCTCCGTCGACGTCTCGACGGGCGTCATCCAGGACCTCACAACCGGCGACATGTTTCAGGCGCATCCGCTGCCGGGCTTCATCCAGGACATCGCGAAAGCGGGCGGCCTTGTGGAATACGTGAAGCAGCAGACGAAGAAATAACGCGGAGGGACATTCATGGCATACAAGATTACGGTCATTCCGGGCGACGGCATCGGCAAGGAAATCACGGATGCGGCCGTCAAAGTGCTGAAGAAAGCGGACGAGAAATTCGGCCTCGGCCTTTCCTATACATACAAGGACGCGGGCGGCACGGCGTATGACAAATACGGCACGCCGCTGCCAGACGACACGGTCGCGGCCTGCAAAGCGTCGGACGGCGTGCTGTTCGGCGCGGTCGGCGGAGACAAATGGGATAGCGTCGAGCCAGCGCTGCGTCCCGAAAAGGCGATTCTCGGCCTCCGCAAGCAGCTCGGCCTCTACGCGAACCTGCGCCCCGTGAAAGTCGCGGACGCGCTTGTCGAGTATTCGCCGCTGAAGCCGGAG
>NZ_JALFCU010000023.1 GCF_022771645.1 Selenomonas sp. | reverse complement strand
ATGCACCAGTCGCGGATGTTTTCGAGCCAGTTGATGTAGATTTTCGTGAAGCGCTCCGGCACGAACTGGATGCGGCCGTCCTTCACGGCCTCGATGGCCGGCTTCGCGAGCGATTCCATCTTGACGAACCACTGCTTCGAGACGAGCGGCTCGATCGTCGAATGGCAGCGCGAGCAATGGCCGACGGCGTGCTCGTGCTCCTCGACCGAGACGAGCACCCCCGTCTCCTCAAGCTCCTTGACGAGCGCCTTGCGGCACTCGTAGCGATCCATGCCCGCATATTTGCCCGCGCCCTCGAGCATTTTGCCCGTGTTGCCGATGACCTTGATTTCCTCGAGGTGATGGCGCTGCCCCATCTCGAAGTCGTTCGGATCGTGCGCCGGCGTGACCTTGACCGCGCCCGTGCCGAATTCTTTATCCACATACTCGTCCGCAAACAGCGGGATGCGGCGGTTCACGATGGGCAGGATCAGCGTCTTGCCAACGAGGTCCTTGTAGCGCTCGTCATCCGGATGCACAGCGACGCCCGTATCGCCGAACATCGTCTCCGGACGCGTCGTCGCGATTTCAACGTATTTGCCCGGCTCGCCCTCGACGGCGTAACGCAGATGCCAGAGATGGCCCTGCTCCGTCTCGTGCTCGACCTCGATGTCCGAGATGGCCGTGTTGCACGACGGGCACCAGTTCGTGATGCGCGTGCCCTGATAGATGAGCCCCTGCTCGTACAGCGAGACAAACACCTCGCGCACGGCACGCGAGCAGCCCTCGTCCATCGTGAAGCGCTCGCGGTCCCAGTCAAGCGACGAGCCGAGCGAGCGCAGCTGGAACATGATGCGGCTGCCGTACTCCTCTTTCCACTTCCAGACACGCTCGAGGAATTTCTCGCGGCCGAGCTCATAGCGGTTCGTGCCCTCTTTGCGCAACGCGCCCTCTACTTTCGCCTGCGTCGCGATGCCCGCATGGTCGCAGCCCGGCACCCAGACCGTGTTGTAGCCCTGCATGCGATGGTAGCGGATCAGGATGTCCTGCAGCGTGTTGTCGAGCGCGTGGCCCATGTGCAGCTGCCCCGTGACGTTCGGCGGCGGGATGACCATGCTGTACGGCTTCTTGGATTTATCCACTTCCGCATGGAAAAACTTGTTCTCTTCCCAGAACTTGTACCATTTCTTCTCAAACGACTGCGGGTCGTACACTTTCGGGATGCTGTGCTCCTGCATTTCCTGCTCTGCCATGAAAAACTCCTCCATTCACAGTAAAAGCGCTTCCGCCCAAAAGGACGAAAGCGCTTCAACATTTTCTTCTTCGCCTTTGCCTGCCGATTATCTTAGCATAACAAAGGCAAATTTACAAGATGCCGCTTCATTTTTTCGCCGCATCCACGATGCGCCCGAGCTCGATGCCGGACGTGCCGTGCTGCTCGAGATACGATGCGACGATCTCTTCGAGCGTGCCGTAGGCGCCGACGACGGGCGCGCCTTTCCACATGTCGTAGCCGTCGCCGCCCGCCGCGAGGAAGTCGTTGACGGCGACGGTGTACGTCTGCGCGTCGTCCATCGGCAAGCCATCGACGGTGACGCTCTGCACGCGGCTGCCGGCCGCGCGGCTGCTGTCGTACGTGAACGCGAGGCCGCTGACCTGCAAAAAACCGCCGAATGGCGACGGGACGCTCGCGACGGAATGCTCGAGCGCCGCGCGCACCTCCGCGCCCGTGAGCTCGAGCTTTTCGAGCGTGTTGCCGAACGGGAAGATGTTCATGAGGTCGCCTTGCGTGACCTCGCCCTTCGGCAGGTCGGTGCGGATGCCGCCGCCGTTCATGAACGCGATGTCCGCGCCGGCCGCCGCACGCATGGCGTCAGCCGAGAGGTTGCCGAGCTCCGTCTCCGTCACGCGCGACAGCGCACGCTCGCCGCTGAGCTTCTTCGGCGACTGCGCGACGACCTTCGCGAATTCCTGCTCGCTCGTTTTTTTCAGCAGCTTCATCGCCTCGAGCGTACCGGGGTCAGGCACAGGCGCGATGAGCTCCGCGTCCTTGAGATTCCAAAGCTTTGCTGTCTTAGACGTGACTTTTCCATCGTTCACGACGAGCTCGACTGCGCCGACGTTGTGACCGTGCCAGCCCGTCTGACAGATGAGCGCATCGCCCGCCGCGAGCCCCGTCGGCAGTTCCGTGTGGCTGTGGCCGTCGATGATGACGTCGAGCCCCGGCACCTCTGCCGCGATCTGCTGCGACGTCACGGCGCTCGACACGTCGAGCCCCATGTGCATGAGACCGATGACGACCTGGCAGCCGTCGTCCCTGAGGAGCGCCGTCATGGCTTTCGCGCAGACGACGGGGTCAAAGAATGCGACATCCATGACGTTCGTCGGATTCGTCTTCACGGCCGTCTCCGGCGTCGTCAGGCCGAACACGCCGACCTTCACGCCCGAGCAATCGAAAATCTTGTACGCGCGGAAGACGAGCTGGCCGGATTTCTTGTAGACCGTGTTCGCGCTGAGCACAGGAAAGTTCGTTTTTTTCGAGAGCTCGACGAGGCGGTCGGCGCCGTAGTTGTAATCGTGGTTCCCCGGCGCCATCGCATCATAACCCGCGATGTTCATGAGGCCGACCATGGCGTCGCCGCGCGTCACATTGATGATCGGCATGCCGTGGAATGTGTCGCCCGCATCGAGCACGAGCGTGTCGGGCTCCTTGTCACGCGCCGCCCAGAACACGCCCGCGAGCTCCGGCATACCGATGCCCTTGCCATCATCCGCGCCCGGCTCGACGCGCGCATGGATGTCGTTCGTATGGAGGATCTGGATGTGGACGCCGTCGGACTGAACGGACGCATAGGCCGGCGAGGCAAACAGGAGAACCGCCGTCCAGAGCGACAGGGCGATGCGGAAGAGCATGGCTTTCTTCTTGTTCATGAATTTTCTCCGTCAGAGATCAGAACGTATGCGTCCAGCCGAGCGTGAAGCCGACGCCATTGTAGCCCGGATTGTGATGCTTCAGCCCGTTCGACGAATGGTGGAACGTGTAGCCGAGGCTCACGGCATCCGCGTCCGTCGCATGGTAAATGAGGCGCGGGCCGATGCGCCAGAGGAAGCCGTACGCGCGGCCATCGCCAGGATGCGCTTGGTTGTAGAACATCAGAGAACCCGTGCCGTCGATGCTGCCATGAAGCTTGCCCGCGAGCGGACGCTCCCAACGGATCATGGCGGACGGACCGAGGCCGACCGCCTCGGAGTCGCGGTAAATCTTGTCCTCCGTCGTGTAGCCGACGGGCCGGCTCAGCGTCAGGCCATACCAGACGCTGACGCTCCCCACTTCGCGATTCTTCTGATAGATATGGAGGTTGTAATCGTCGATATGGCGATCGTCAAAGAAGCGCCCTTCGAGGTATTCTGCCTGAACTTCCCAGGTGCGCGTCACTTTCGGCTGCGCATTTTTCGTGTCCGTCACGGAACGTTTCGTCTCTTTGCCTGCATCCGCAACCGATGCTGCGGATGATTCCGTCGCCGCCTCCGTCGCGCCCGTCACAGCGTCGGGCTCTGCCGCTGTTTCCGTAACCGATTCTGCTGCTTGCACGGGCAATGCCGATGCCAAGAACATCGTACCGGCCAGCACGCCCGCCGCCATCATTCCCATGGTTTGTTTCATTTCTTATCCACCGCCTATTTTGAAGATGCTTCTATTGTATCACAAGTTGACGATTTTTGTTGAACATGCGGACGCCCGTCATAGCGGACGTCCAGCAGATACAGCCCGCGCGCCGGCGCCGTCGCGCTCGCGTTCTTCCGGTCGCGCGATGCGAGGATGCACGCGAAATCATCGACCGTCAGCACGCCGAGGCCGACGTTGGCGAGCGTTCCAATGACGTTGCGCACCATATGGTAGAGGAATCCGCTGCCATGAATGCGGCATTCGAGCAAGTGTTCGCTCGCGCGATGAATCTCCGCTTCGTACATCGTGCGCACAGGACTCATCGGCGCACCGCCCGCCGCGCGGAACGCAGAAAAATCATGCGTGCCGACGATGATGTCGAGCGCCGATTGCATCGCCGCGACATCGAGCGGCCGGCGGATGTACCACGCATAGCGCGCCATCATCGGATCTGGCGTCCCGCCCGTCTGGATGCGGTAGAGATACGTCTTCGACCTCGCGCTGTGGCGCGCGGAAAAGTCGCGCTCGGCCTCCCACGCTTCCTGGATGACGATGTCGTCGGGCAGCAGGCTGTTCGCCGCCCGCGCGATGCGATTCACAGGAATCGTGCCGTCCGTAAAAAAATTCACGACCTGCCCGTAGGCATGGACACCCGCGTCCGTGCGCCCGGCTGCCGCGAGCTCGATCGTGTCGCCGAAAATCGTCTGCAATTTCGCTTCCAGCACGTTCTGCACGGCGACAATCGGCGGCGTCTGACGCTGGAAGCCCGCATAGGCCGTGCCGTCATAGGCAACGGTGAGCGCGATGTTGCGCCGCCGTGCCTTCATCATATTTTTGTGTTCTTTCTTCATAAGTCTCCGTCACACCACGCCGCCAGGCATCATGAACGCCAACACGCCGAGCGCGGCGAGCAGCACGGCCGTCGTTGCCCACGCCACGTAATCGAGCGCGGCGAAGCGCAGTTCCTTCATCTGCGTGCGGCCGATGCCGCCGCGATAGCAGCGCGCCTCCATCGCCATCGCGAGATCGTCCGCGCGCCGGAACGCCGAAATGAAGAGCGGCACAAGAATCGGCACGACGTTCTTCAATCGATGCAAGATGCTGCCCGTGAGGAAATCCGCGCCGCGCGACTGCTGCGCCTTCATGATCTTGTCCGTTTCCTCGATGAGCGTCGGCACGAAGCGCAGCGCGATCGTCATCATCATCGCGAGCTCGTGCGCCGGCACGCCGACCGCCTTGAACGGCGAGAGGATCGCCTCGAGCGCGTCCGTGAGCTTCAACGGGCTCGTCGTGAACGTCAGGAGCGATGACAGCAACAACAAGAGCGCCAGCCGCAAGCAGATGAAACAGCCGCGCACGAGCCCGTCCCATGTTGCCGTCAAGACCCAGACGTGAAACAGTTCGTCGCCCGCGCCGCTGAACAGATGGATGAGAAACGTGAAGAGGATGATCCACCAGAGCGGCTTCAGCGAGCCGACCTGCGTCTTCATCGGCACGCCCGAGGCCACCATGCACGCAAATGTCAAGAGCGTCAGCACGCCGTAGGCCACCGGCTGGTCAAACACGAAAATCGCGACGATGAGGAAAAAAAGAATCGCAATCTTCGAACGCGGGTCGAGGCGGTGCAGGACGGAATCGCCTGGGAAATACTGGCCGATCGTGATGTTATTCAGCACGGTTCCGTCCTCCTTTCTGTGCCTGCGCGAGCGCGCGTTCGATGGCGCGCGCGGCCTCTGCCGGCGTGCGGCTCAGCAAATCCTCCGCCGAAAGCGCTACGCCTGCCGCCTGCACGCGCGACAAAAGTGCCATGAGCTGCGGCGGCCGCAGACCGGCCGCGGCGATGCGCTCCGTCTGCGGGAACACCTCGGCAGGCGTGCCCGCGAGCAGCAATTCGCCCTGCTTCAGGACGATGACCTCGTCGGCGAGCGTGAAAATATCATCCATATTATGCGAGACGAAGATGATCGTCGTTCCCGCCTTCTTGTGCAGTTCGCGGATGGTCGCGAGCAGCGCTTTGCGCCCCTTCGGATCGAGCCCCGCCGTCGGCTCGTCAAGCACGAGGTACTTCGGCTGGAGCGCCAGCACGCCCGCAAGCGCGACGCGCCGCATCTGGCCGCCTGACAGCTGGAACGGCGAGCGGTCTTTGTACGTCTCGAAATCGAGATTCACAAGCGCCATCGCCGCCCGCACACGCTGGTCGATTTCCGTTTCCTCACAACCGAAATTGCGCGGCCCGAACGCGACATCCTCGAAAATCGTCTCTTCGAACAGCTGGTTTTCCGCATACTGGAACACCATGCCGACGCTGCGCCGCGCGGCGAGCGCCGCTGGTTTTTCCGACCGCTGCTTCGGCGACAAATCCACGCCGTCGACGAGCACCTGCCCCGTCGTCGGCGTCAAGAGGCCATTGAGATGCTGCAAGAGCGTCGACTTGCCCGAGCCCGTATGTCCGGCGATCGCGACAAACGTGCCGTCCGCGATGGTCAGCGACACATGCCGGAGCGCCTTGCGCTCGTACGGCGTGCCGGGCATATAGGTGTAACTGATGTCCTTGAGTTCAATCGGCAACCGCTGCGCCCCCTTCCGCTCCGCCGGCTCGTTCTGCATGCTCACGCGCGCCCGCCAATCCCGCCAGCGCCTGCACGAGGTCGTCCTCCGTCACGATGTCCTGCGGGATGGCAATGCCGTCCTGTCGGAGCTGTGCGCCGAGCTCCACCGAGAGCGGCACGTCGAGTCCCAATTTCTGCAGCTCGTCCGCCCGCGCGAACACCTCGCGCGGCGTGCCGTCCATCGCGAGCTTCCCCTGATCGAGCACGATCACGCGGTCGGCCGCCGCCGCTTCCTCCATGAAATGCGTGATGTAGACGATCGTGATATGCTGATCGTCATGGAGTCGTTTCACAATCGAAAGGATTTCCGTGCGCCCCTCGGGATCGAGCATCGCTGTCGCCTCGTCGAACACGAGGCACTCCGTCCGCATCGCAAGCGCGCCTGCAATCGCGATGCGCTGCTTCTGCCCGCCCGACAGCAAGTGCGGCGCGAACGAGCGGAACTTCGTCATGCCGACCGCCGCGAGCGCATCATCGACGCGCTGCCGGATTTCACGCGGCGGCGCGCCGAGATTTTCTGGTCCGAAAGCGACATCGTCCTCGACGACAGCGGCGATGAGCTGGTTGTCAGGATTCTGGAACACCATGCCGACCTTCTGCCGGATGCGCCAGACCTGGTCGGCGTTTTTCGTGTCCATGCCATCGATGCGGCACGTGCCGTTCGTAGGCAGCAGCAGCGCGTCGAGATGCTTCGCGAACGTCGACTTCCCCGAGCCGTTCGACCCGAGCACCGCGACGAACTCTCCCGCCTCGATGGAGAGCGACACATCATCGAGCGCGACATGCTGCGCCCCCTCGCCCATCGCATACGCGTGCGACAAGTGTTCGATTTCTATCAAAGCCATCGGCATCGTTCCTTTTTCGTCATATCGAAAATATTATACGACAGACGAACGGTAAAGGCAAACAAGATGCGACGTTGACAATCCCATAAAAAGACAGCCTCCCATCCGAGAGGCCGTTCCTTGCTGCGGACGCATCCGCGTTCATTCTTCCGCTTTGAAATTATACACAGGCCTTACGACTTTCACGATCTCCGCTGTCGGCCCGATGTGCGCTACGATGTCAACCATGGACTTGTACGCCATCGGCGCCTCGTCGACCGTGTTCTTGTTGACGCACGTCGTGAAGATGCCCTCCATCGCCGCTTTGTAGTCCTTCATTGGAATCGTATTGCGCGCCTCCTTGCGGCTCATGAGGCGGCCGGCGCCGTGCGGCGCGGACTGGTTCCAATCGTCGTTGCCCTTGCCGACGCAGATGAGGCTGCCATCGCGCATGTTGATGGGAATGAGCAGCTGCTCGCCCCTCTTCGCGGAGACCGCGCCTTTGCGCAGGATCATCGCATCCGTGTCGATGTAGTTGTGAATTGTCGTGAACGCCTCGACCGGCGTGAGCTTCATGTTTTTCACAATCGTCTGCGCCATCGCCTTGCGATTCAGCACGGCGAACTGCTGCGTGAGCTTCATGTCGTGAATGTAATCGTCAAAAAGCTGCCCGGACACATACGCCAGTTCCTTCGGAATCTCTTGCGCACGGATGGTCGCCTTACGCTTCTTCATCTCCGTCGCGATCTCCTTCTCGCGACCGGCCGCCTTGAGCTCTTCGATGAGTTTGCCGAGGCTCGCCTTGTCCGCGCCGACCAGCTGGCGGTAGCCCGCCTCCTGATAGTAGTCCGCGACCTCAAGCCCGAGATGGCGGCTGCCGGAATGGATGACAAGATAGAGATTCCCTTCGTCATCCTTGTCCACTTCGATGAAATGATTCCCGCCGCCGAGCGTGCCGATGCTGCGATATGCGCGCTCCGTCGCCTGACGGCCGAAACGCAGCTGCGTGAGGTCGATGTCCTGCGCGAACGTATGCTCTTTGCCCTCCGCGCGGATTTCGCGGCCGAACGGAATGTATTTGCGAATGACGCTGTCGAGCTTCGTGAAGTCGATGCGTTTTTCTTTGAGCTGTACCGTCTCCATCCCGCAGCCGATATCGACGCCGACCATATTCGGCACGACCTTGTCATGGATCGTCATCGTCGTGCCGATCGTGCAGCCCTTGCCCGCATGGACATCCGGCATGATGCGGATTTTGCAATCCGCGAGATACGCTGCGTTACAAACGGCCTTCAGCAACCCTTCGGCTGCCGGATCGAGGCAATCCGTGTAGACAATCGCCTCATTGTGTGTTCCCTTGATGGTAATCATAAACGTATTCCTTTCGATTTTCAGACGCAAAAAATCCTCTGCCGTTCCCACATACACGAAAACGACAGAGGATCCGATCACAACTCGATTCGATCAGCAAAATGCTACCAATCGAAAAACAAGGCGACCGTCTCCTCCGAAGCATAGCCATAACGCCGCGACGACAGCGAATACGAACTCCGTTTCATGACGGTCACCCTCTTTCAAAAATCCAAACAATAACAATAAAGGTACAATACATCTAAGCAGAAGCATTTGTCAAGACAATTTTTTCTTCCTTCGGCAAAATCTTATCTTTTACTATGTATTTTCTTCACGACATCATTGCAGAAATTCTTCAACAAACGTTCGGCAATTCCTTGCGGCTGTGCAGAATGGTACACATCAGACTGACGGATGCGCGATTCTCTGCGAGCAAGAATCAACGCCGTCTTCTCCGCATTCTCAAATTGCATATCAAATCCTGCGCACGCACCACCAAAATATCCATACGAGTGGCTCGTATTGTAGGCCGTGACGCTGATCTCAATCAAGCCTTGATACAAATTAGAATACTGAGCAAAAATCGCGTTGGCAGCATCTGGATCCGTTTGCACCATTTGCTCAATGTCGCAATGATTTTCCGAATTGATTTTTGCAGTCATCTGAGGCAATGTGTAAACCTTGATACCACCGTCCTGAAGTTGTCCTGAAACATAGTCATAAACTTCTTGAACGACAAACGGATTGTTGACATATTGCTGTTGCGCCTCCGGCAAGCCACAAACCACCAATACTGCCGATATGTGACTCGCATCGAAGTTCTTATTTTCATATGAATATTTCTCTGCAGAACAAAGCGATGTTGTCAGGAATAACGCCAAGATGCAAATGTACACGATTTTCCTCATGATCTACGCTCCCCCATTCTACACGAGATGGCAGACACTTTCTTCACAACCCGCCCGGTGTCCGACTGATATAAATAGCTACGACCTTCCCATTCTTGCTGCCGAATCCCAGATGTTCCATTCGACCACCAATCGGCGCGTAACTGTCCCAATGATCTACAATACCATCATATGCGGGCATCTTGTTCTGTTTGGAGACTAACGGATACCCGTAAAGCTTGTAAACTTTTTGAATATCATCGCCAATATGAATGCCCTTCATGGTATAAACATCGCTCTTGGTAAAAATAACGCGCATAATACGTGCATATGTCTCTGTCGTCGCATTCCCGCTGATGTCATCCAGCCAAATTGTTCCACGTTCACAAATGGCATACATCGGAATATAAGCCTCCGATGGCACGCCCTGCGTCATCGACAGCATTTCCCCGAGAACAGGATAAGCATTTTCAATAGATGTGCTCTTCCCAAGCTGTATGTTGCCAGCGTTGTAGATGTAGCATTCTGCTGGTGTCACTGGTCGAGATGATGCTTGAATTACGGGAGTCATTACAAAAAACACCATGCACAGCAGGAAAATAATCTTTTTATGCAACACCTAACACCCCTTTCGTTATGATTCTTGTTGATATTATAATTCGACACACGATGAAAATTTCCTGCCTTCGGTCAACATCCGCGCACAGAAAAAGCCGCCCGCTCCAAAACGGAACGAACGGCTTCATCATTTGTCAACGGCATCATCAATACGCAAGCCCATTTTCCTTGGCAATGCGCATAACTTCATCCACAGACGTTTCGTTATCAGAAGCGATGATTGCGTAATCCGCATGACGTCTCAACTGATTGAGAATCGTGCGCATCGTTTTTTCAGCGATGCCCTCGGCTTTCCCCTCTTCGCGTATATCTTTGGTAAATTCTTCCATCACATTGCACATTGTCCTCACCCCATGTTCATTCGTCTTAAAATACTTCACGCGCTCGGCAAGAATTTTCGAGTGCATCTTTGCTGGATCGGCGCAAGCAAAATCTTGCATAAGCTGTCCGAGAGGCGTGTCATCCTGGATGGTCGCATTGACGTAAATAATCTCGGACTCATCCTCGAAACGCTTATGATCGAGTTCTTTCACGACGCGCACAACGTGATAGATGGGCTTCCCCGCTTTCATCACATCGTGTGCCGTAATGAAAATGACGATGGTCGGCGGCAGGTCTTTCCATTCCGCCCGCCTCTCGACATTCATTGTGTCCAAGAGGCTCGCATGGTATCGTGCGCGTCGCGGGTCGGCACCGTCATTTTTCTGCTGGACTTCGACGTTGTACTCCCGTCCACCCGCATCCCGCACGAAAACATCGAATGTCACGGAACGCCCGTAGATGCTCGGCACTGCCTCCTGCGTGTGCATCTCAAGGACGACGAGCTCCGGCTTCTTGAGGATGATGCGCAAGATATACTGCATCCCGCGTTTGTCATCTTTCAAGCACGTATGGAAAAACATATCATCCATGAGCGTGAATTTTCGGATGGATGCAAGCATCTTCTCGCGTTGTTCCTTCGTCATACAGCCATGCACCTCTTCTCTCTTTCAAGTTAATTTTACAAAGAAATTCTCCACAATTCAAGGATAAAAATCCATGCACAGAAAAAGCCGCCCACTCCAAACGGAGCGGGCGGCTCAAACTTCTATGCAACAAATTACACGAGCTCGATGATGACCATCGGAGCTGCGTCGCCGCGGCGGTTGCCGAGCTTCAGGATGCGCGTGTAGCCACCCTGGCGATCGGTGTATTTGCCTGCGATTTCGTCGAAGAGCTTTCTCACGACATCTTCATCAGCGAGGGATGCGATTGCCTGACGGCGGGCGCTGAGGTCACCGCGCTTTGCGAGCGTGATGAACTTGTCAGCGAACTTGCGGAGCTCTTTTGCTTTTGCTTCCGTCGTCTCGATGCGTCCATATCTGAAGAAGGAAGTGAGGATGCTGCTGAAAAGTGCCTTGCGGGCGCCGGAGTTCCGGCCCAATTTTCTGTAGCTCATTTGTTTCCCTCTCTTACTGTTTATTCATTGTTTTCCGCTAAAGATAAACCGAGATCTTCGAGTTTCTTCTTGACCTCTTCCAGGGACTTGCGCCCGAGGTTGCGGACCTTCATCATGTCTTCCTCCGTCTTGGCCGTGAGGTCGGCAACGGTGTTGATGTTGGCGCGCTTGAGGCAGTTGAAGGAACGGACAGAGAGATCGAGGTCTTCGATCGTCATGTCGAGGACCTTCGACGTCGTATCGACTTCCTCTTCCGGGAACGTCGATTCCTCTTCCTCTACCTCTTCCGGGAGGCCGTCCATGTTCTGGAACAACTTCAAGTGCATGACGAGGATGCCTGCTGCTTTCGACACCGCTTCCTCCGGGCGGACGGAACCATCCGTCCAGACCTCGAGGATGAGCTTGTCGTAGTCCGTGACGTTGCCGACACGGGTATCCTGCACCGTGTAGTTGACACGCTGCACCGGAGAAAAGATGGAGTCGATGGGGATGACGCCGATCGTGTCATCCGGCTTCTTGTTCTTGTCTGCCGGCACATAGCCGCGGCCACGCTCGACGGTCATCTCGATCTTGAGCTTGCCGTCTTCGTTGAGGGTCGCGATGTGCAGGTCGGGGTTCAGGACTTCGATGTCTGCGTCGCAGATGATGTCTGCGGCCGTGACTTCTTTCTCGCCTTCGACATCGATGCGGATGACCTTCGGCTCGTTGCCGTCCATTTTGAGGCAGAGCTGTTTAAGGTTCAGCACGATGTTCGTGACATCGTCGCGCACGCCAGGGATCGTGGAGAACTCGTGGAGCACTCCCTCGATGCGGATGGACGTGACGGCGGCGCCTTCCAGCGAGGAAAGCAGCATACGGCGGAGGCTGTTGCCGAACGTCGTGCCATATCCACGCTCGAGCGGCTCACAGATGAACTTGCCGTAGCGGTTGTCATCGCTGATTTCCGCTATCTCGATTTTCGGTTTTTCGATGTCTATCATCTGGTAGGAACCTCCTCAAAGAAATCTATGCACAAACGCCATGATTACTTGGAGTACAACTCGACGATAGCCTGTTCGTTGACAGGGACATCGATCTCGTCACGGTTCGGGAAACGCGTGACCGTACCAGAGAGATGATCCTGGTCTGCGTCCAGCCATGCCGGAGCGGAAAGCGCGTTGTTCGTCTCGCGGAGCGCTTTGAAGAACGCATTCGTCTGGCTCTTTTCCGCGACAGCGACGACATCGCCGGCGGAGACGAGCGCGGACGGGATGTCGACGCGCTTGCCGTTGACCGTGATGTGACCGTGGCGGACGATCTGGCGTGCCTGACGGCGCGTGTTCGCGAGGCCGAGACGGAAGACGACGTTGTCGAGACGACGCTCGAGCAGGCCGAGGAGGTTTTCACCCGTGACGCCCTGCATCTTCTTCGCTTTCTCATAGTAGCCACGGAACTGCTTCTCGAGCACACCGTAGATGAATTTTGCTTTCTGCTTCTCTTTCAGCTGCGTGCCGTATTCGGAAACCTTGCGGTTCGTGCGTTTCGGCTGACGCTTCGATTCCTTCGAACGGCCGATGACCGCCGGCTCGAGGCCGAGGGCACGGCAACGCTTCAGGGCTGGAACTCTATCAATTGCCATAAGTTACTTCGCACCTCCTGTTAGACTCTTCTGCGCTTCGGCGGACGGCAGCCGTTATGCGGGATCGGCGTGACGTCTTTGATCATGTTGACCTCGAGGCCCGTGGCCTGGAGGGAGCGGATCGCTGCCTCACGGCCGGCGCCCGGACCTTTGACGTACACTTCGACCTGCTTCAGGCCATGTTCCATCGCTGCTTTCGCGGCGGTCTCTGCTGCCATCTGCGCAGCAAACGGCGTGCTCTTGCGCGAACCACGGAAACCGAGGCCGCCGGCGCTCGCCCAGGAAAGTGCGTTGCCGCTCTTGTCGGTAAGAGTGACAATCGTATTATTAAACGTAGAGCTGATGTGCGCTACGCCGTATTCCACGTTCTTGCGAACTTTTTTCTTCGTACGGACTGCTTTCTTAACTGCCACCAGTTGACCCTCCTAACTTAGTCCTTTTTCTTGCCTGCAACAGCCTTTTTCGGGCCTTTGCGCGTGCGGGCGTTGTTCTTCGTGTTCTGACCACGGACAGGAAGGCCGAGACGGTGACGGCGGCCACGGTAGCAGCCGATATCAACGAGTCGCTTAATGTCCATCTGGCGTGCGCGACGAAGGTCACCTTCGACGACAACGTTCTTATCGATG
>NZ_JALFCU010000120.1 GCF_022771645.1 Selenomonas sp. | reverse complement strand
TTTGATTGAGTATCTGCTCGACACGAATATCTGCATTTATGCAATCAACGGGCGGCCGATTCACGTTCGCGAAAAACTTTTGAGCATGATGCCGGATACGCTTGCCGTTTCTTCCGTCTGCGTCGCGGAGCTCGAATACGGCGCGGCAAAAAGCCGGGCGCCGGAACGCAACAGCAAGGCGGTCAAGGTGTTCTGTTCGAACTTTGCGACGTTGCCATTCGATGATGCAGATGCAGAGGCGTTCGGCCATATCCGCGCCGGCCTCGAGCGACGCGGCTGCCTGATCGGGCCGTATGATATGCAGATTGCCGCGCAGGCGCTCGTGCGCCATCTCGTGCTCGTCACGAACAACGTGCGTGAATTTGAACGGATCCCAGGGCTCAGAATCGAGAACTGGGTGGAATGACAGAGGTGGATGTTTTTTGCGTTTGTATATCGCCGAGAAGCCGAGCATGGGGCGCGAGATCGCGAAGTGTTTGCGCGGGCCCGTGCAGCGGCATGACGGGTATCTGACGACGGGGGACGGCGTCGTGACGTGGCTGTTCGGCCATATTTTGCGGCAGGCGGAGCCCGATGAGTACGACGCGCGCTACAAAAGGTGGCGCGCGGAGGACCTCCCCATCATCCCGCAGGAGTGGCGTCTCTATGTCGCGAAGGACAGCGCGAAGCAGTTCGGCGTCGTGAAAAATCTCATCGCAAAGGCCGACGAGATCGTGCACGCGGGCGACCCGGACCGCGAGGGGCAGCTGCTCGTCGACGAGGTGCTCGACTACCTCGGAAACAAGAAGCCGGTGCAGCGCATCCTCCTCAACGCGCTCGATGAAAAGAGCATCAAGGCGGCGAACGCGCATCTGCGGCCGAACAGCGATTTTTGGAACCTCAAGCAGTCGGCGCTCGCGCGCGCCCGCGCGGACTGGCTCATCGGCATGAACCTCTCGCGCGCCTATACGCTCGCCGCGCGGCGGGCGGGGCACGACCGCATCGTGCTGCCCATCGGCCGCGTGAAGACGCCGACGCTCGCGCTCGTCGTGCGCAGGGAACGCGAGATCGAGAACTTCCAGCCCGTCGATTACTATCATCTGCGGGCGACGTTCGAGCACGCAAATGGTTCGTTCGTCGCCGAGTGGAAGCCAAAGGACACGATGGCCGGCCTCGACAGCGAGAACCGCCTCGTCGACAAAGCCGTCGCGGAGGCGAAGCTCCGCGAGCTCTCCGAGGCGCCGCGCACGGGCCGTCTCACGGGCTACCAGAAACAGAAGAAGCAAGAGCCCGCGCCGCTGCCGTTCTCGCTGTCGAGCCTGCAGGTGCTCGCGGGCAAGCGCTATGGCTACGAGCCGCAGCTCGTGCTCGACACGGCGCAGAAGCTCTACGAGAAAAAGCTCACGACGTATCCGCGCTCGGACTGCGAATACCTGCCGACGAACCAGTTCGGCGACGCGAAGACGATCCTCGCGAACCTCAAGGCCGCGACGGACACGCCGCTCGCGGCGTGGGCGGCCGGCGCGGACGCGGGTCGCAAGAGCCGCGCGTGGAACGACAAGAAGATCTCCGCGCATCATGCCATCATCCCGACGACCGTGCGCGTGAATCCCGAGACGCTGCCCGCCACGGAGCGCAACCTCTACGAGCTCATCGCGCGCGGCTACATCGCGCAATTTTACCCGCCGCACGTCTACGACCAGACGAAGGTCGAGGTCACGTACAAGGACGAGCTCTTCACGGCCGGCGGCCGCACGGAGCGCGACCCGGGCTGGAAAGTCATGTACCAGAGCAAAAAGAAAGCCGCAACTGCGGCGAATCCTGACGATGATGGCAACGGCGATGAGAGCGACAGCGATAAGCGCGGCGAGGACGAAAACGATGCGCTGCCCGTCATGAAGAAGGGCGACGCGGTAGAGTACACGCAAGGCGAGCTCAAAGCGTCCGTCACGAAGCCGCCGACACGTTTCACGCCGGCAACGCTGCTCGCGGGCATGAAGGAAATCCACAAGTACGTCAAGAACCCCGAGGCAAAAAAGCAGCTCAAAGATGTCTACGGCATCGGCACGGAAGCGACGCGCGCGACGATCATCGACGACCTCATCAAGCGAAAGTTTTTGCATCCGCAAGGAAAAAAGAAATACCTCATCCCGACGCCGTCGGCGTACCTGCTCGTTGACGCGCTGCCCGATGAGATGACGTATCCCGACTCCACGGCCATCTGGGAAGACCGCCTGCACTCCATGTCCGAGGGCGACGGCACGCTCGACGACTTCCTTGCGGCGCAGATCGCCTTCACGCGCAAGCTCTGCGAAAAAGCCTGGGGCGTGAAGATGGAGGTCAAAGGCGACTACATCTGCCCGAGATGCAAGCAGGGCGTGCTCGTCCAAAGAAAAGGCAAGAACGGCGTGTTCTGGGGCTGCAGCAACTACCCGAAATGCCGCCTGACAACAAACGACAAAGACGGCAAGCCCGATATGGACGAGGCGAACAATCGCGCGGGCGGGGGCTCGCTTGGCGGCGGGACGCAGTCCGCGAGCGCCATGGCGCGGGGGGCGGGCGGCGGCCGTTCCGCATTCGCGCCGACGCAAGTCGCATACGCCGACGACCGCGCCGACAACCAGCCGACGGCCGCCGACTGGGACGAGCTCAACACGCTCTTCGGCCCGCCGGAGCCCTATGTGCCGAAACAGTGGCATAACTGGAATGACAAGCCGAAATACTCCGCCAGCCCGATGGAAAAAATGGGTGAGGAGACGGAACATGACACGGCGGACGCGCAGATCGCCTGCCCGCATTGCCAAAAAGGCCACCTTCGGAAACTTCGCGGCAAGAACGGCGTGTTCTGGGGGTGCAGCAACTACCCGAGGTGCACGGCGACGTTCGATGATGCGGGTGGGAAACCAGTGCTGACGTAAATGTAATATGTAATGTACTATGGAACTGTTGCGAGCGTAACATAAACAGCAGCCTCTCCCACAGGGAGAGGGGGACCGCGTTAGCGGTGGAGAGGGTCCCCTGTACGGCAGGGGAATTCGACCGTCGTATGTTGCGCGGGGGCGTGTACGAACGTCGTGCTTGGAGGCGTGCGCGCACCGGCGACATCAAAGAGCCTACGCGTTCATAGGCCGTACAAGCGACCCGCTCCTGGCGCTGCACTTCGTTCCGCGCCTGTCCTCTCCCTAAGGGAGAGGCTGCTGGAAAAGCCACGTTCGACAACAGCAAGGAGATATTTTATGCCAAGTTTTAACGATATCGATTTCGGCGAGCGTTCGATAGCGCTTGTTGGAGCGTTGAAAGCACAGGGGGTGACGAGCCCTCTGCCGGTTCAAGAACAGGCCATCCCGAAGCTCCTTGCGGGCGCAAACGTCATCGGGCAGGCGCCGACGGGGACGGGCAAGACGCTCGCGTACCTCTTGCCCGCGCTTGCCCGCATTGACACGAACAAGATGCAGGCGCAGACCGTCATCCTCGCGCCGACGTACGAGCTCGCGATGCAGATCGCGCGGACGGCGCAGGAACTCGCGACGGCGGCCGGCCTCCCCATCCGCGCGCTCGGCCTCATCGGCGGCGCAAACATCCAGCGGCAGATCGAAAAGCTCAAGAAGAAGCCGCAGCTCATCGCAGGCTCGGCCGGCCGCCTCATCGAGTTCGCGCACAAAGGCAAGCTGAAGCTCCAGGACGTGAATTTCCTCGTCCTCGACGAGTTCGACCGCCTGCTCGACGACCAGAACCTCAAGAATACCGTTGATTTCATCAACCTCGTGCGCAAGGCGCGCGGCGAAAGAACGATCCAGTACGCCATGTTCTCCGCGACCGCGCCGAAAAAAGCCATGGATCGCGCGAGCTTCCTCGAAGCGCCGGAAATCATCCGTGTCGAAGGCGAACCAGCGGCAGAAAGCAACGTCGAGCACAGTTACGTCATGACGCCGTTCCGCGAAAAGATCGCGGAAGTACGCAAGCTCACGCGCCGCCTCGGCGTCAAGCGCGGCATTGTCTTCATCAACCGGACGTTCGACGCCGTCCGCACGCTCGAAAAACTCAGCTACGAAAACATCCGCGCCACGGCGCTCCTCGGACAGCAGGGCAAGCAGGCAAGAGCGAAAGCCATCCAAGACTTCCGCACCGGCAAGGCGACGCTCCTCCTCTCCACCGACCTCGCCGCGAGAGGCCTCGACATCGCGGACGTCGACACCGTGTTCAACCTTGATTTGCCGGAAGATGCAAAAACGTATCTCCACCGCGCCGGGAGGACCGGGCGGGCGGGGAAAGAAGGGCGCGTCATCACGTTGGCGGATATGAAGGAAGCGCTCAAACTCGATAAATTGTCGAAGGCGCTCGGGATTGAGTTCAGTCGCTTGTCTGTGGCGAGGCGGAAGAAATAACTTCTTTCGCCATTACAATCGTTATGATAGTTTCGTCGTACCTTCGACACCCGCTCCGTCGCGCTTCGCGCGCCACCTCTCCCGGAGGGAGAGGCTGCTCATGGAGTCACGTTCGGCAATAGCAAGATAAAGCGTTGTAACTCGTAACGAAAAAAATGATGACGCGAGCTCATTTTGAAGGCGGGACGGCGTGGTGAAGGCATAAGAAAACTTTTAGCTGTGCGGACGGAAGACATATCTACGCTTATCGTCCACACAATGAGCAAGAAAGAGCCTACGTTCGAGGCCGCCTCAAGTCCGCAGCAGTGTTGTTTTCGTTGCCTTCGCCACGCTGTCCAAACGAGCACGCATGAACATTCGCGCACCATCTATAACATTCATCCCACAGGAGGTCATCCTACCCTATGGATATCGTCCCGATACTTTTGCAGCTTTTCCTCGTCTTCTTCCTCATCTTCATGAACGGCTTCTTCGTCGCGGCGGAGTTTTCTGTTGTGAAGATCCGCCCGTCGCGCCTCGAGACGCTCATCGAAGCAGGGAGCTCGCGTGCGGCGTATGCGAAGAAGCTCACGGATCATCTCGATACGTCGCTCTCCGTCACGCAGCTCGGCATCACGCTCGCTTCGCTCGGCCTCGGCTGGGTCGGCGAGCCGTTCGTCGCGACGCTTATCCTGCCGCTGACGCGCCTTGCCGGGCTCGATGACACCATCGGCCACACGATTTCCTTGGCGCTCGCTTTCGCCATCATCACGGGCGGCCACATCGTGCTTGGCGAGCTCACGCCGAAGACCATGGCCATCCAGAACGTCGAAAAGATCGTGCTGGCCGTCGCGCTCCCCATGCTCATCTTCGAGCGCGTCATGTACCCGTTCGTCTGGCTCTTGAACCATGTCGCGAACTGGGTTGCGGCGCGCATGGGCTTCGAGGCCGCCGGCGAGGGCGAGGAGGCGCACACGGAAGAAGAGATCCGCCTGCTCATGGAAGAAAGCTACAAGCAGGGCCTCATCGACGACACGGAAGCCGACTTCGTCGACAACGTCTTTGATTTCACCGACCTCAACGTCCGCGAAATCATGACGCCGCGCACGGACATGGTCTGCCTCTACCTCGAGGATGACCTCGACACGAACCTCCACGTCGTGTTCGAAGAGCAGCTCACGCGCTACCCGCTCTGCAAAGAGGACAAAGATCACATCGTCGGCTTTATTCATGTCAAAGACCTCATGAAAACGCTCTACACGACGCCGGGCCGCCGCATCAATCTGCGCCGCCTCGTGCGCAAGGCGCTCGTCGTGCCGGACAGCATGGACGTCTCCGTGCTCCTCAAGACGATGCAGAAAAAGCGCGCGCAGATGGCCATCGTCGTTGACGAGTACGGCGGCACGGCCGGCATGGTCACGCTCGAAGACATCGTCGAAGAGATCGTCGGCGACATCCAGGACGAGTTCGACGAAGAGCGCCCGACGGCCGAGCAGCGCGGCGAGCGGATTTTTTCCGTCGACGCGAAAATGCTGCTCGAAGAACTCGAAGACATCCTCGAAATCGACATCGATGACGTCGACGTCGACAGCGTCGGCGGCTGGCTGTACGACGAGCTCGGCACAGAGCCGCGCGTCGGCCGGATGGCCGCATACGGCGGCCACGCGTTCTACGTCGAAGAAGTCGACGGCGTCCGCATCACGCGCGTGCTCATCCACCGCGCGAGCGATTTGGCAGAAGAGCATGATGAAATTGTCGATATGCGCGAAGATTAGCATTCCCCCAGCCTCCCTCTCAGAGGGAGGACAGGCGCGGAGCGAAGCGCAGCGCTAGGTGGGAGTCGCTTGTACTTCGTAACAATACCATCGTAGTCACAAGTCGCCGGTGCGCGCACGAACCGAATTTCACACAATGTACCTCCGTGCGAATCTCGAAAATTTCGGAAAAGACCTGTTCTTTTCCTTGCAAACAAGTTATAATAAGAACGATGGCGCGGAAAAGCCGCGCCATTTTTGAAAGGCGAATCCTCCATGATCCTGACGCTCGAACACTACACGAAAAGCTACGGCGAAAAGAAGCTCTTTGATGACGTGAACCTCGCCATCGACGAAGGTGACAAGATTGGCATCGTCGGCGTGAACGGGACGGGCAAGAGCACGTTCCTCAGCGCCGTGGCCGGCCGCACGCCCGTCGACGGCGGGGCGCGCGTCGAGATGCGCGGCCTGCGCATCGAAGTGCTCGCGCAGGACAAATCGTTTGCGCCGGAGAACACCGTGCTCATGGAAGTGTTCCGCGGCACGTCGCCGCTCATGCAGGCGCTGCGCGAGTACGAGCTCGCGCTGAAGGCTGTGGAAGACGCGCCCGACGACGCGCGCGTGCAGCAGACGCTCGCGCGCTGCTCCGAGGCCATTGACGCAGCGGGCGGCTGGCAGCTCGAGAGCGAGGCGAAGACCGTGCTGACGCAGCTCGGCATCCGGGATTTCGCCGCGCCCGTCGGCACGCTGTCGGGCGGCGAGCAGAAGCGGCTCGCGCTCGCGACAGCGCTCGTGCAGCCGTGCGACCTGCTGCTCCTCGACGAGCCGACGAACCACCTCGACAGCGAGACGATCGCCTGGCTCGAAACGTATCTCGCGGGTCGCAAGGGCGCGCTGCTCCTCGTCACGCATGACCGCTATTTCCTCGACCACGTCGCGACGAAGATCCTCGAGCTCGACAAGGGGAAGTCCTACACGTACACGGGCAACTACTCCGCGTTCCTCGAGCAGAAGGCCGCGCGCATCGAGCGCGAGCAGGCGAGCGAGGCGAAAAGGCAGAATTTCCTGCGCAACGAGCTCAAGTGGCTACGGCGCGGCGCGCAGGCGCGCTCGACGAAGCAGAAAGCGCGCATCGAGCGCTATGAGCAGGTGAAGGCGCAGACGCCCGACCTCGACCGCAGCACGGTGGAGATCGGTCTCGCGGGCAGCCGCCTCGGCCGCACGGTCATCGAGCTCGACCACGTGCATTACGAGGTCGGCGGCGAGACGATCGTGCAGGATTTCACCTACACCGTCCTGCGCCACGACCGCGTCGCCATCCTCGGCCGCAACGGCACGGGCAAGACGACGCTCCTCGACCTCATCGCCGGCCGCCGCGCACCGACAAGTGGCACGGTCAAAATAGGTCAGACGGTGAAGATTGGCTACTTCACGCAGAAGGCCGTGGACATGGACGAGCGCTTGCGCGCCATCGAGTACATCCAGGAGGCCGCGCGCACGATCACGCTCGCGGATGGCACGACCATTTCCGCGTCGCAGCTCATGGAGCGCTTCCTTTTTCCCGGCAACCTCCAATGGACACCGATCGCACGGCTGTCGGGCGGCGAAAAGCGGCGGCTGTATCTCCTGCGCATCCTGATGGAAGCGCCGAACGTGCTGCTCCTCGACGAGCCGACGAATGACCTCGACCTCGAGACGATGGCCGTGCTCGAATCGTTCATCGACGATTTCAACGGCGCGATCATTTTCGTCTCGCACGACCGCTTCTTTGTCGACCGCCTCGCGGACAAGTGCTTCGTCTATGAGCCGGGCGGCGTGTTGCGGCTCTACCCGGGCGGCTACACGTACTACAAGGAAAAAGCCGCCGAGGAGCAGGCAACACGCGAAGCCGCAGAGGCCGCGAGCGCAAAGCCGGCAGCGAAAGCGGCCGCCGCCACGCCCGCGCCGAAGGCCGAAACGGAAACGGTGCGCCCGAAAAAACTGACGTTCAAAGAGCAAAAGGAATACGCCGAGATCGAAGACGTCATCGCCAGCAAGGAAGGCGAACTCCGAGCGACGGAGCTCCTCATGCAGCAGAACGCCGCCGACTATGGCAAGCTTGCGGAACTTAGCAAGGAACAACAACGGTTGCAAGCCGAGCTCGACCACCTCATGGAACGTTGGGCGTATCTTGAAGAAGTGGCGGAATCCTCGTCCTGAAAGCCTTCCCCTCAGGGGAAGGGGGACCGCGTAGCGGTGGATAAGCAGACACACGGCACTTTAGCGTCGATGTGGTCGCTTATGCCGCTTGCGGCTAAGGGTCCCCTGTACGCTTGATGAATTCGTAGGGCGTAACTCTTCGCGGGTGCGCGTACGAAACAGAATTGCTAGAATTTCATATTCATCATAACATCAAAGGAGAACCGAATTATGTCTTTTGACCAGAACCAATTCGACAGCATCCTCGCCGACTTCACCATCGACAGCGACGAGCTCCGCGAGATCGCGGGCGCGTTCCGCTATGATCTGAAGCAAGGGCTGAAGGACCCGGACCTCAGCTCCATGCGCATGCTGAAATCGTACATCGGCCTGCCGACGCGCAAGGAGACGGGCGAATACCTCGCGCTCGACTTCGGCGGCACGAACGTGCGCGTGCTGCGCATCCGCCTCGACGGCGACGGCAAATTCGAGGTGCTGAAGAAAGTTGCAAAACCGCTCGTCGTGGCCGGCGAGTACAACTACATCGCCGCCGACGCGACGGCCGACCAGATGTTCGGCTTCATCGCGGACCTCGTGGAAGAGGCCGTCGAGGGCGATCACACGAAGAAATACTACCTCGGTCACACGTTCTCGTTCCCGTCGTCGCAGACCGACCTCTACAACGCGAAGCTCATCATCTGGACGAAGGAATTCGCGACGCCGGGCGTCGAGGGCAAGGTCGTGAACGACCTGCTGAAAGACGCGCTCCACAAGAAAGGCCTCGACAACGTCGAGCCGACGGCCGTCATCAATGACACGGTCGCCGTCCAGCTCGCGGCCGCGTACAAGCATGACAACGTCAACATCGGCTGCATTTACGCGACGGGCCACAACACGTGCTACCTCGAGCCGTACGCGGACAGCGCGCAAGAGCCGATGATCCTGAACCTCGAGTCCGGCGGCTTCAACCGCCTGACGCCGGGCCGCTTTGACGTCGAGCTCGACAAAAACTCGGAGAAGCCGGGCGAGCAGCGCCTCGAGAAGATGGTGTCCGGCCGCTACATGGGCGAGCTGTTCGGCATGGCGCTCGCCGAGCTCTTTGACGAAAAGGGCAAGGCCTACGGCTTCACGAGTATCGACATGTCGGCCATCATGGATGACGAAGACGCCGCGCATCCCGCGATCATCCAGCTCGTCGCGGAAAAGACCGGCCATACGATCGACGCGGCCGACGCTGACAAGGTGCAGGACCTCGTGCTCCGCATCGTGAACCGCTCCGCACGCCTCGTCGCCGCGTCGTTCACGGGCATCCTCTGGCAGCTGCAGGGCGCGGAGAAGACGCTCGCGCCGCAGACGATCGCCGTCGACGGCTCCGTCTACGAGAAGATGCCGCACGCGAAAGAGAACCTCATGAAAGGCCTGTCCGAGCTCCTCGGCACGGATGCGGCAGCCGTTGAGACCGTCCTCGAAAACGGCGGCTCCGGCCTCGGCGCAGCGATTGCGGCGGCGGTTGCGGCATCGCGCAAATAATTGTATAATAGCATAAAAGAATTTCATCAAGAGGCGGGTGCTCCCGCCTCTTTTGTAGTAAAAGGAACCGCCGCATGGAACAGTCACAAGCGCTCTCGCAAAACCTTTCGCAGCATCTCGCGATGACGATGAAGATGCAGCAGGCCGTGAGGATCCTTGCGCTCCCCGCGCAGGAGCTGCGCAGCCTCATCGAAAAGGAATACCTCGAGAATCCCGCGCTCGAAATCGACTACGACCATGCGGCGCTTTCTTTTGATGCGGATGCGCGGACGATGGACGAGCGCGGGCAGGAGGAACGCGAACAGGCGTACCGCGCCGAAGACATCTCGGCGCTCGCGAGCTACCTCGGCAGCCCGGAGCGCGGCGATGCGTGGTCGGATGGCGAGCACGAGCCGCGCGCGTTCGAGGCCGCAAAGCCCGCGAGTCACACGCTCGAGGACGAGCTCCTCGAGCAGGTCGCGTTTGCGTTCCCCGATGGGCGCGAGCGCGAGAAGGCCGTCGCTGTCTTCCTCGTCGGCTCGATCGACGGCAGCGGCTACCTGACCGTGCCGCTTGCGGAGGCCGCACGCGCGACGAACGTGACGGAGGCCGAGGTCGCGCGCGTGCTCGCCGTCATCCAGTCGTTCGAGCCGGCCGGCGTCGGTGCGCGCGACCTCGCGGAGTGTCTGCGCCTGCAGGCCGAGCGGCGCGGCATCTACGAAGGTCTCGTCGCCTGCATCATCGACAAGCACCTCGCCGACCTCGCGGATGCACGCATCAAGGAGATCGCGAGCGCGGAGGGCGTGCGCCCTGCCGACGTGCAAGTCGCCTGCGACATCGTGCGCACACTGACGCCGAAACCTGGCGCGGCCTATGGTGCGGACGATCCCGGCTACATCACGCCAGACGTCGTCGTGCGGCCGTATGGCGCGGGCTACCGCATCGAGCTCACGAGCGGCGGCGTGCCGGGGCTCCATATCTCGCGCCTCTATCAGGAGGCCGCAGGCTATGACGAGGAAACGCAGAACTACATCCGCGGCCGCCTGAGCGCCGCGACGTGGCTCATCAAGAACATCGAGACGCGCCGCGAGACGATCCGCCGCGTCGCCGAGGAAATCGTGCGCCGCCAGCGCCCCGTGCTGACGGACGGCCTTTCGCGTCTACAGCCCATGACGATGCAGGACGTCGCCGAGGCGGCAGATGTCCACGAATCGACCGTCAGCCGCGCTGTGCAGGGTAAATACATCGAGATGCCGAGCGGCATCTACCCGATGAAAGCGTTCTTCACAGCGAACCTCGCGGCACGGGGCGGGGAAGAAGCCTATGGCGCCGCGCAGGTCAAAGACGAACTCGCCGCGCTCATCGCGGCCGAAGAACCGAAAAAGCCGCTGTCGGACGCAAAGCTCGCAAAGCTCCTCGCAGACAAAGGCCTTGAAATTTCAAGGCGCACCGTTGTCAAATACCGTGAACAGCTCGGCATCGCATCATCCGTAAAGCGGAAACGGTACTGAAAAAAGCAAAGTGCTCCACTTTAAAAGCTATCTACCACAGGGCAATGCATTAAGTTAAACAGAATACGGCGAATTCGAAAGCCTCCCTCACAGAGGGAGGGGGACCGCGTGAGCGGTGGAAAGAGTCTCACAATAAAATGATGATAGTCTACATGTAATACGAGGTGCTTGTAAAATGAAAATTTCTCATGATCTCATGACGTCTCAAATCCATCCGTCCTTTTCGTTGCAACATCATCAGAAGACAACCGATGCCTCTAAAAATATGGTAGCGCAGTGGGGCTCCAAAGCGGCAGAGGTTTGCATCAGCCGTACGGGGAAAACGCTCAGCGCTGTTTCGCGCCTTTCGGCCGATCGGGAAACGGGCGCAGAGAGTAGTCTGCAGGAAATCAAAGCAGGAAAAGAGCAAGTGGCGCGTGACAAGGATCGTATCGCGGAAATCGACGATACGCTGACGAACGACGATGGTCGTCTGACGGACAGCGATCGTTCTGCATTACAGAAAGAGCGTGCGGAACTCGAAAAACGCAGCAAGACCCCAGAGGATGTGCTGCATGAGAAATACCAACAGGTGCGTGCGCTTGAAAAGAAGCAGGAGTCAGGAACTCTGGCAAGCGACGAGATGAGCGTCATTGGCAGCCAGATTAGATCCTTGAATGCTGATATTCGTGAACAGCAAGACGCCATTCAGAAGCAAGGAAAAAAGGAAGAGGGCTTGATGCAGCAGGCCTTGCAGGAACGCGTTGCCCAGGATGATCAGACGAATCGTGTACTGGAGCAGAAGAACGAACGTCAGGCAGAAAGTGAAACCGTCCAGCCAAATGTCTTGGAGCAGGCATCGGACGCTGAAAGTCATAAATCTGTATTAGGGACTTTGCTGAAACCACAAGAGAAAGAGTAATACGTAATGACATGTGGGGCTGTTGCATTCGTGCAACAGCCCCATTTTGTGAGTTTGCGTTCAGATGATCCAGTTGTTTGGCGTGACAGTCGCGTCGAGGAGTGTTGCGTGCAGAATGCTGTTTGTAATGGCAGCAGCATCGGTTGCGCCGTTTGAGCATTCGTTCCATGCTTTCGCCTGCGGGAGTTTTGCCAGGGTCTCAACGGTTGCCGTATTATCCGCGACGACAAGCACGATCAGGCCAGCGTCAAGGAGGTGCTGCGTCACGGCAGCAGCGTCTTCGCCTGCCTGCGGTGTGTAGAGGTATGTGTGTCGGCCGCTGCGGACGAGGGTGTACTCGGCTTCGGCGATGGCGGAGGGGTTCGTGCCGTCTGTCGCGGGGGAGAAGATGACGGCCAGCGGAGATTGCCAGTTCAGCGCACTGCGCATGGCGGGCGTGGCCGTGAAACGCGCTTCGTCGCCAGTGCCGATCGTGCGCACGACGCCGGCAGCGGACGTGCTGTTCGTGATGCGGTCGATGAGGATGAGCTCGCCCTGCGTGCGATGCGCGGCGAACGGCGCGAGCACGATGGGCTCGGTCACGGCGATGTTCACGAGCGCAATCTCGTTTTTCTGCAGCGTGTCCGCGCTTTCATGTTCGCCGGTATTGATATCAATCTTGTATTCGATGTTCGAGAGGATGCCGGGAATCTGGCGCGTGCCGAGCTGGATGAGGAAGTTCTTGCCGACCGTGAGCTCTGCGTCGTCCATCCAGAGGAGTTCGGCCTGGAACGCGTCGGCGAGCGCGAGGCCGCTGTTTTTTTCGAGCACGCTGCCGCGCGAGACGTCAACTTCGCGGTTCAGCTGGATGGTCACGGGCTGGCCGGTGAACGCGCTTTTTTCGTCATGGTCGGCGACGAGGATGCTCTTGACCTCGGCTGTTTCGCCGCTCGGCAGCACGCGGATCGTGTCGCCGACAGCGACGCTGCCGCTCTCGATCTGTCCTTGGAAGCCGCGGAACGTATGGTCCGGGCGGCAGACGCGCTGCACGGGCAGGGTAAAGCCTTGCTCGACGGCGGCGCCGGCCGTGACGTCGACATGCTCGAGGTACGGCAGCAGCGCCTCGCCCGTGTACCACGGCATCTCATCGGAATGTTTCGTGACGTTGTCGCCCTCCGTCGCCGAGACGGGGATGATGACGACGTGCTCGAGGTTCAGCTCGTTTTCGAGTTCGCCGATCTGCTGGGCGATTTCGTCGAAGCGCCGTTCCTCGTAGCCCGCGAGATCCATCTTGTTGACGGCGAAGACAAAATAGCGGATGCCCATGAGCGCGCAGATGCGCGCGTGACGCCGCGTCTGCGTCAGCACGCCCTGCGTCGCGTCGACGAGGATGATGGCGAGGTCGGCGAACGACGCGCCGCACGCCATGTTGCGCGTGTATTCCTCGTGGCCCGGCGTGTCGGCGCAGATGAAGCTGCGATGGTCCGTCGTGAAATAACGGTACGCGACATCGATCGTGATGCCTTGCTCGCGCTCGGCGAGCAGGCCGTCGAGGAGCAGCGAGTAGTCGATCGCGCCGCCGCGGCTGCCGACTTTCGAATCGAGCAGCAGCGCTTCCTTCTGGTCGGCGTAGAGGAGCTTCGCATCGTAGAGCAAATGGCCGATCAGCGTCGATTTGCCGTCGTCGACGCTGCCACAGGTAATGAATTTCAAGAGATCGTTCATCAGAAATAGCCCTCCCGTTTGCGTTTCTCCATGGAGCCCGCGCCGCCGTCATGGTCGATGACGCGGCTCGTGCGCTCGGATTCGACGGCGCCGAGCGTCTCCTGCACGATGGCTTCGAGCGTGTCGGCCGTCGACTCGACACCGCCCGTCAGCGGATAGCAACCGAGCGTGCGGAAGCGGATGACCTTGTGCTGGATGTCTTCGGGTTTGAGATTCAGCTTTTTCACGATGCGGTCGTCATCGACCATGATGATGTTGCCGTCGCGCTCGATGCACGGGCGCTCTTTTGCAAAATAAAGCGAGACGATTTCGAGCTTTTCGCGCAGGATGTACTGCCAGATGTCCGTTTCCGTCCAGTTCGAGAGCGGGAAGACGCGGATGCTTTCGCCCGGGTGGAGCTGCGCGTTGTAGAGCCGCCAGAGCTCGGGGCGCTGGTTCTTCGGATCCCAGGCCTGCGCGGCGTTGCGGAACGAAAAGACGCGTTCTTTCGCGCGCGATTTCTCTTCATCGCGCCGCCCGCCGCCAAACGCAGCCGTGAAGCCATATTTTGTCAAAGCCTGCTTCAGCGCCTGCGTCTTCATGATGTCCGTGTACGACGCACCATGGTCGAATGGATTGATGCCGGCTTGGATGCCTTCCTCGTTCTTGTACTCGATCATGTCAAGGCCGTATTTCTTCGCCTGCGCGTCGCGGAACGCGATCATCTCGTGGAATTTCCACGTCGTATTGACGTGCAGGAATGGAAATGGCGGTTTCTCCGGATAGAAGGCTTTGAGTGCGAGGTGCATCATGACCGTGCTGTCCTTGCCGATGGAGTAGAGCATGACCGGCTTTTCGCATTCGGCTGCGACTTCGCGGATGATGTAGATGGCCTCGGCTTCGAGCGCGTCGAGGTGCGAAAGTTTTCCCATACGTTTGTCCCTTCTGTCTGTCAGATTAGTAGGCGTTCGCCTGTCGTTTGTTCACGGTGATGCGCTGCGTCGTGCCGTCTGCGAGCGCGAGCTCCCACGTAAGCGTGTCGGCGCTGTCATGCGCATAGAGCCGCCCGCCCGCGCCGCCGAGCGTCGCCTCGAGCGTGAAAAAGATGGCGTTTTTCGGACATTCCTTGACGCACGCCGTGCAGCCCCAACAGTCACGCGCGTCGCGGATCGTTGCTTTGTGGTCGCGCAGATACAAAAGATTGCCTGGGCAGACGTCCGTGCACCGGCCGCAGCCGATGCAGTTATTTTGTTCGATGCGGATGCTCATCGGCTCGCCTCCTTTGTTTTCACGAGGTCGCGCAAAAGAATCTCGACCTTGCCATTCACCAGCTGCGAGTTGACATATTTCTCGTACGCCGGATCTTTTTCAGGGTAGTCAAGATTTTCCGCGAAGCTGTGCCAGCGGGTTTCCTTGCGGGCTTTGAGGTGCTCGATGAGTACTTTGCAGACGAGCAGGCGTTCTTGGAGCTCGTAGATTTTCATGAGGCCGTAGAAATCTGTGGCGTGAAGCGCGGCGGCGAGGTGCGTGATGCGGTCGATGTGTTTCGCGGCGAGCGTCAGCTGGCGTTCCGTGTAGCGGTACGCTGTCGAGATGCCGCCTGCGTATTCGTCCATGACCTGCTGCATGGCTTCTTCGAGCGCGTCGACGGTGAAGAGCGGCGGTGTGGCGGGCGGGGTGAGCATGGCGGAGACGGTGGCGGCGATAGCGTCCGGCGTTTTCGTCGGTGTTGCGTCTCCTGTTGCGGATGACGCATCGCCGACTTTTACCGCATGCTTCACGAACCGCGCCGCGCCTTCGGCTGCAATCTTTCCTTCGACGAACGCGCCCGTGACGTATTTCTGCGGGCAGCCGCCGGCCACGTCGCCGGCGGCGAAGAGGCCGGGCACGGTCGTCTGGCGATCTTTGTCCACCCAGTAGCCGCTCGCGGTATGGCCGCCGACGACGTAGGGCTCTGTGCCTTCGACTTCGACATTCGCAGTGCGTGGGCCGAGGCCGGTCTCGCGCCACTTCATCGTCTGCGCGGGCGCCATGTTGAGGTAGGCTTTTTCGAGCGATGCCTCTTGCACTTCCGTGATGCCCTGCGTTTCAAGGGCACACGGGCCGCGTCCGGCGAGGTTCTCGCTG
>NZ_JALFCU010000101.1 GCF_022771645.1 Selenomonas sp. | reverse complement strand
TTTCGGTAAACGTGGTCGGCATATGACAGCATACGGAGCGGGATGTTTTCGTTCCATGTGCTCTGATGCTCCATGAGCACGACGGTGCGTTGTTTCCAAAGGAAGGAGAGATCGTTTCTCTGGCTGTCGAGAAAGACGTTGTGGAGCGTCGTGAGGCGGATGTCCTTTGCAAGGATTTCGTCGTCCGGCCGAATGGCCTGATAGAGGCTTGCGAGTTCGCGTTTGTTGTGAAAAAGCTTGCGGAAGACGGAATCCTTGTACTGACGGTTTGCCATGCGCTGCGCACCTCTTTTCTTGCTTTCTATTTTACTCGAATTTCAAATGCAGGGCAAGGCGGCATCATGGACATTTTGGCAGCTTTTTGCTATGATGACTTTCATAGACTTTGCATGCGAAAGGGTGATTTCATGCCTCCCATTCTTCTTGTCTTTCTCGGCGGCGGGCTCGGGGCGGTGTGCCGGTATCTTGTGACGACGCAGGTCGGCGCACGGTTCGGGACAGTGTTCCCGTTCGGCACGCTGACGGTCAATACGGTCGGCAGCTTTCTTATGGGGCTCATCATGGGCGTGCTGCTGCTTGCCGAGCAGCACCAGTTCGCGGCCGGCCCGTGGAAGCTGCTGCTGACGGTCGGCTTCCTCGGTGGTTTCACGACGTTTTCTTCGTTCTCGATGGAGACGATGACGCTTGTGCGCGGCGGCAGCCTGTTCTATGCAGCGGCCAACGTCCTCGCTAATCTCGTTCTCGGTTTCGCTGCTGTCATGGCCGGTCTTGTGCTCGGACGGATGCTCGTGCGTGGGTGAAGGTTTCAATGCTTGTTGCATGATAGAATTTCAAATGCGACGATTTTCTTGTATTCTTGATGGTCGATATACATATCGTAATCATCTTTTCCTGTCAGAACGATATAGGACAAAGCAGAATATGCATTGTCATTCTGGCGATTTTGCAACAGCGATTTTTCTTTTGCCAGGAAGAGATTATGGTAGAGTTCGTTGGTTTCTTCTTTCCAGTAAAGTACGAAGTCTGCACGAATTTTTGAGCGGAGCTGACGCATGAGATAAAACTTGTAGAGATCACCTTTGCCTAGTACTTCGATGAGACGGACCAGTGACATCATCCTGCGCTTCATCATCCGATACTGTTGTCTGTCACGCTGACGAAGCGTCGCAAGTGTCATCTCGCCGTTTGCAATTTTTTGATAGCCACGCAGACCTGTGAAATTTCGGTCCTGGTGCATGATATGATGGATTCCGAGCAGATGGCAGAAGGACTGCGCATAAAACCGGAGATCGATGACTTGGCCGCTTCGGAGCTGATAACGGAAGATTTTGTTTTCGAGGTTTTCTGCATAATATTTTTGAATCTCTTGCAGGGAAAGCATCTTTTCACATCCTTGGTCACAAAACAAAAGGGAGAGCCGAAGCTCTCCCAGGATGGCAGCTCGTACTACGACCCGAGCCAGGTCAACCCCAGTGTATGTTTATTGTCCCCAAGGGCCGTGCCCTCTTGACTGGAAGGGATCGCGCGGGCCATCCGTCCGTACGATATCTTTACTACCTTGATTATATCTTGTGGAAACCCAAATGTCAATTTTACAAAGCCGCTCCTTGAAATCAGGGAGCGGCTTTTTTATAATGGAGAAAGATCGTGACGGGAAAGGATGGGAGGTGTATGAGAAACATGAAGACGAAGGAACTCCATGTGACGCCGGAGACGATGATTGCGGCGGTGTTTGAAATCGCACACGAGAACAAGGCCGATGCGAAATACGCGGAGGTGGCGGAGCGGTTCTTTGCATTCGCGTCATCGAATGCCTGTGCGGGCAGAGAGGCGATGCAGGCGTCGCTGCTTGAGCATTTTTACGCGCTCGGCAAGGACGAGGCAACAGCGTGGGTGCTCGGGCTCATCGAGGAGGCGCACACGACGCAGGACGCTGTGCTGCAGCTCATCCAGCAGGTCTTTCAGCGGCACGGCGACAACTCCATCCGCTTCGCGTGATGTCCATCGCGCGAGTGATGGACGTGCTCGCTGGCGCGGGATATACGCTGGAGCGAGCAAAAAAATACGGGATTGTTCCACGTGGAACAATCCCGTATTTTTTGCTCAGCGCCGTTTCCCTTTGCCGAAGATGGCCTGTACGACCATGCGGCCGATCTTGTTGTAGAGTCCCGATTTCGAGGTCGGGATGCCGGTCTTGCGTGCGAAGTTCTGCTTCGCGGCGGTGATGCCGAGCAGGCGCTTCCAGCTGAATCCGCCTTTGTTCATGATGATCGCCCCTTTCCTGCATGCGGTTTATTCTTTTCCGACGATGGCCTTCGCGAGCTTGACAGCCTTGACGCCGTCGCTGGCGTAGGCGTCGGCGCCGGCGGCGTCGGCGTAGTCCTGCGTGACGGCGGCGCCGCCGACCATGACTTTCGCGCGGGCGCCGGCGTCGTGGAGCTGCTGGATCACCTTGTCAATCTGCACCATCGTCGTCGTCATGAGGGCGCAGAGGCCGACGATGTCGGCGTCGTGCTCGATGGCGGCGCGGACGATGTCTTCGGCGGGGACGTCCTTGCCGAGGTCGACCAATTTGAAGCCGGAGTTCGCGAGCAGCGCGCCCGTGATGTTCTTGCCGAGGTCGTGGACGTCGCCCTTGACGGTCGCGATGACGACCGTGCCCTTGTCGGCCGTGGCGGCGGCGGGGATGAGTTCCTTGAGCTTGTCAAAGGCCGCACGCATCGTTTCCGCGGAGAGCAGCACCTGCGGCAGGAAAATCTTGCCCGCGCCGAAGTCGACGCCGATGTCGTTCATTGCGGCGGTCAGCGCTTTCTCCGTGATTTCGTTGCCTTCGTGGCCTTCGGCGAGCGCGCGGGTCACGAGGCCGGCGATTTCGTCCTTTTCGCCGTCGATGACAGCTTGCTTGATGGCTTCGAGAATCGGAAGGTCCGTGGTCTTCGCGACCGCCGCCTTCTTCGGTGCGGCGAGGTTCGCAGCGACCTTGCTGAACTCGATGCCGTTCGGGTCCTCGCCGAGCAGCGCGCGTGATGCCATGAGCGCGTCCTGCATGCGCTCGTCGTACGGGTTCATGATCGGCGCGTCGAGGCCTCCCGCGAGGCACATGGCGAAGAACGTGCTGTTGATGAGCGGGCGGTTCGGCAGGCCGAACGAGATGTTTGAGAGGCCCATGGTCGACGGGTAGCCGAGGCGCTCGCGGTAGAGGCGCAGGGTGTCGAGAACCTCGCGGCAGGCCTTCGCGTCCGCCGAGACGGTCATGACAAGCGCGTCGAGCAGGAAGTCGCCATCCGTCAGGCCATACTTCGCGGCCTCGTCGATGATGTACTTCGTCGCGGCAAAGCGCGCCTCGGCGGTCTTCGGCACGCCTTCCTCGCCGATGGGCAGGCAGAGGATGGCGGCGCCGTAGCGTTTCGCGAGCGGCAGGAACTCTTGGATGCGGTTGTCTTCGGCGGAGACGGAGTTGATGAGCGCGCGGCCGGGGTAGGCGCGGAGACCCGCCTCGAGCGCTTTCGCGTCGCTCGTGTCGATGACGAGCGGCGCGTCCGTGATCTGCGCGATCTCACGCACGGCGCGGCGCATGGCGGCGGCCTGGTCGATGCCGCCCACGCCCATGTTGACGTCGAGGAGCTGCGCGCCGGCCTTGACCTGGTTCACGGCTTCCTTCTTGACGGAGAGCAGCGAGCCGTCCTTGATTTCTGCGGCGAGCTTCTTGCGGCCCGTCGGGTTGATGCGCTCGCCGATGAGCACCGTGCCGAGGTCGCGGTCGATCGTGACCGTGCGGCTGCGCGAAGCGAGTTGCAGCTTGCGGCGGCCGTGCTTGCGCTCGGGCTCTGCAAGCCCCTGCACGTTTTTCACGAGCGCGGCGATGTGCGCGGGCGTCGTGCCGCAGCAGCCGCCGAGGTACGTCGCGCCGGCGGCAAGCAGCTTCGGCCCGTATGTGCCGAATTCCTCCGGCCCCATCGGGAAGCACGTCTTGCCGTCTTTCAGGAACGGCATGCCGGCGTTCGGCTGGACGCTGATCGGCGCGCGGCAGTTCGCCGCGAGCGTCTCGACGACGGGGATGAGCTCGGCGGGGCCTAAAGAGCAGTTCACGCCGATGATGTCTGCGCCGAGGCCATCGAGGATGACGGCGGCCGACTGCGGGTCTGTGCCCGTGACCGTGCGGCCGTCCTCGCTGTACGACAGCTGGCAGACGACGGGGAGGTTCGTCGCGTCTTTCGCCGCGAGCAGCGCCGCGCGCATCTCCTGGATGTCGATGCACGTCTCGATGATGAGGAGATCGGCGCCGGCCTCCGCGAGCGCCGCTGCCTGCTCGCGGAAGGCCTCATACGCCTCCTCGAAATCGAGGTCGCCGAGCGGCTCGATGAAGCGCCCCGTCGGACCCATCGAGCCCGCGACGCGCGCGTCTTTGCCCGACTCCGCGATGGCGGCCTTTGCGATGCGCACGGCGGCGGCATTGAACTCCGCGACGCGGTCTTCGAACCCGTAATGGTCGAGCTTCAGCCGGCTCGCGCCGAACGTATTCGTCTCGATGATCGTCGCGCCTGCCGCGAGGTATTGTTTATGAATATCCTTTACCACGTCCGGTGCGATGATATTCATCTCCTCCGGGCAAGCCCCGGGCTTCAAACCGCCAGCCTGCAGCATCGTGCCCATGGCACCGTCAAAGAAATAGATCATAGGGAAGTTCCTTTCTGGATCGTAGGTTCGTTTTGCTTTATTGGTTCTGTTGCCGAACGGGACGAGTACGGCAAGAATTGTTACATTTACTGTATCTGTTTCATCTATTGCCGAGCGTAGCGGATACAGTAGCCTCTCCCCTAGGGGAGAGGTGCCGAGCGAAAGCGAGGCGGAGAGGGTGGCGGAGGTATGGCGTAACGAATAGCACGATTGTAAAGGCGAAGGTATGTAGAAACTCATACCTTCCTTCGACTTTACAATCCTGCGAAGAGTTACTTCCTACCTTCGACACCCTTTCCACCGCTTCGCGGTCCCCCTTCCCCGTAGGGGAAGGCTTTTCGGTATATGTTTCGCTCGGCAGTTGACCATCAGTCGTTCTTTTCCGTTACTCTCGACGGGCAGTCCGTTTTCCCGCACGCCGCGCAGCCTTTCGGCGTCGCATGCTCCTCTTTCCCCGCCTCGACTTTATACAGCCCGATGATGGCGGTGATGCTTTTGCGCGGCACGAGCATGGACGAGTCGGAGAGGCCGACGCCGATGTCTTTGCAGTGGCAGACGCGGATCATCTCGGGCTGCTGGTCGAGCGGCCAGTCGCCGTAGCCGGGCGAGAAGCGCCAGCGCATGCCGTAGCCCGCGCGCGCCATCTGCGGCGCGATGGCTTTTTCCATGCCGTCGGCGATCTGCTCGACGGCCGTCGTCGCGGCGGCATCGAGCAGCACGCTCGAGACGTACTCGCCGCGCGCGAACCGCGCCGTGACCTCGTCCTCGATGGCATCGCCGACCGTGGCCGAGAGCAGGATGACCTTGTCACAGCCCGCGAGGTGCGCGCCGATTTTTTTGCCGACGATGGTAAAAGGCGGCTCGGCCGCGACCGTCTGCGCTGCGCAATCGTAATCGTAGAGCGTCCAGATCCCGCGCGGCTCGGCGAGCAGCAGCCCGTCCTCGCAGGCATCGAGGATCATCTGCTCGTCGAACTCCTTCGCGTTCATGAGCCCGGCATAGCGGCGCGTCTCCTTCGGGTCGATCTGTAATAAAGGGGCATGATAGACAGGCATAGGGGCACGTCCTTTCAAGGTTCCACGTCCTTGAAAGCCTCTCCCTCAGGGAGAGGTGGCGCGCGTTAGCGCGACGGAGCGGGTGTCGGAGGTAGGCCGCAACAAATTGAGTGATTGTATTGGCGAAGGAAAGTAAAAACTTACGCCTTCCCTCGCCATAACAATCCTGCGACGAGCTACTTCCTACCTTCGACACCCTTTCCGTCGGCCTGCGGCCGCCACCTTCCCCTGAGGGGAAGGCTTTTTACGCATATTGTTTCACGTGAAACAAATTTTATCATAGGGGAGTGGATTTTTTCCGGTGAATCGCCTAATATAATAGGTAACGAAAAACGTACGTTCTTACGGTTACAACGTAACAACTATGTTATCAAGCCTAGCAGTTTTTTTCAAGCATTTCTGTGTCATCGGACACACAAGACGATTTTTTAGGGAGCGATGAAGCTCGTGCTCCCATAGAAAGGGTGACCTCTTTGGCAAAGATTTTGGCCATCGCGAACCAGAAGGGCGGCGTGGGGAAGACGACGACGTCCGTGAACCTCGCGGCGTGCCTCGGCGCGAAGAAACAGCGCGTGCTGCTCGTCGACAGCGACCCGCAGGGCAACGCGTCGAGCGGCTTCGGCATCCAGAAGTCCGAGCTCCCTGCGACGATCTACGACGTGCTGCTCGGCGGCGCGACCGCGGCCGAAGCGACCGTGCACACAGACTACAAGGTCGACGTCGTGCCGGCGAACATCAACCTCGCGGGCGCAGAGGTCGAGCTCGTCTCCGCCATCTCGCGCGAGACGCGGCTGAAAAAAGCGCTCGATGCCGTGCGGGACGCGTACGACTTCATCCTCATCGACTGCCCGCCGTCGCTCGGCCTCCTGACGCTCAACGCGCTCGCGGCGGCCGACGCCGTGCTCATGCCCATCCAGTGCGAGTTCTACGCGCTCGAGGGCGTCGCACAGCTCATGAATACGATCACGCTCGTGCGCGACAACCTGAACCCCGACCTCGCAGTCTCAGGCGTCGTGCTGACGATGTACGACGGCCGCACGAAGCTCGCGCAGGACGTCGTCAGCGAAGTGCAAAAGAACTTCGGCGACATCGCCTACCGGACGCTCATCCCGCGCAACGTCCGCCTCTCCGAGGCGCCGTCCTACGGCCAGCCCGTCATCTACTACGACAAACATTCGAAGGGCGCACAAGTCTACAAGGAACTCGCAAAGGAGATGCTGAAACGTGAGCGCTAATAAACACGGCGGCCTCGGCGGCAAAGGCCTCGGGGCATTTTTCGACCAGAAGCCCGTCCTCGAGCCGAAGGCGGACCGCGTGCTCGAGATCCCGATGCTCGACATTTACAAGAACCGCTTCCAGCCGCGCACGGACTTCGACGAGGCCGCGCTCGAGGAGCTCCGCGCGAGCATCGCGTCCTACGGCGTCCTCCAGCCCATCCTCGTGAGGAAATCCACGCACGGCTACGAGCTCATCGCCGGCGAACGCCGCTGGCGCGCCGCGAAACTCGCCGGCCTCGAAAAGATCCCTGCGCTCGTGCGCGAATACAACGACGCCGAGACGAGCGAAATCGCGCTCATCGAAAACCTCCAGCGTGAAGACCTCAACCCCATGGAAGAATCCCGCGCCTACCAGAGCCTCATCGACACGTTCCACTTCACGCAGGACAGCATTTCGCAGAAAGTCGGCCGCAGCCGCTCCCACATCGCGAACTTCCTGCGCCTGCAAAAGCTCGACGCGAAAGTGCAGGACTACGTCTCGACCGGCACGCTCACCATGGGCCAGGCGCGCCCGCTCGTCGCCATCGAAGACCACGACCTCCAAAGGAAAGCCGCCGACTACATCCAGGAGCACGAGCTCACCGCACGCGGCTGCGAACGCCTCGTCAAAGAGCTCGAAGCGAACCCGCAGCTCCTCGACGATATGGACGCAGTCGCCGCACAGACACCCGAGCAGAAAGCTGCCGACAACAGCACGAAAACCGAACTCCGCGCCGTCATCGACCGCCTCACGGAATACTTCGGCACCCAGGTCAATATCCAGCACGGCAAGAAAAAAGGCAAGATCGTCATCGATTACTACGGCGACGACGACCTCACCCGCATCCTCAGCCTCCTCCATGGCGACGAAAAAAACAATGCCGACTCTGAAGCCGAAAAACAGCGCAAGATCGAGGCGCTGCGGAAAGTCTCGACACAGGGATTCACGGTGTAATCGATTGCATGAAGCTTTTTCATAGGATATAATTGAGATGGAAGTAGAATTTCAAGGCCGGCGCATCCAATGGGACGACGAAAAGAATGAAATCAATCGGAAGAAGCATGGCTTCACTTTGGAACACGCGCGTTTTGTCTTTGCCGATCCGAATCGCATCGAACTTTATGATGATTTACACAGCGATGAAGAAGACCGCTATCAGGTCATCGGACGCGTGGATGAGATTCTGTTCGTTGTTTATACGGAACGTGGGGATGCTACGCGGTTGATTTCGGCGCGATATGCGACGGCGCGTGAAAGGAGGATGTATTATGGCAATTCATGAAGCTATCGTTTACGAGGGACAGAAACCACCGCAGGAGACGATTGATGCGATTCGTCGTGCAGCGAAGTTCCCCATCAATTACGATGATGCACCACCCTTGACAGACGAACAGCTGGCACGGGGAGCGGCGATCGTTCGTGCACGGCGTGCAGCCGCAAAAAAAGAGAATGTGACAATCCGCATTCCGCACGAGACCATCAGCAAGGCGAAAGAACTGCTCGGGAACGGCTATACGAGCGTCCTCCGGCGGCTGATCGTCAAGGCCGTCAATCATCCGGAACTGCTGGAAGATTGCAGGTAATTGTGCAAGTTGAGGATATGTTTGCGGCAGCATCATGCACGGCTGGACGAACGACGAGCGCATGATGATCGCCTGCTGAGATCGAGCGCATCGACATCCCCGAGACCGACGAAGAACGCTCCTGGCTCGCGCGGCAAGACTTCACGAACCGCGCCGAGGATGCGTATACGGGGCGAAATCTGTAAAAAACACAAGCGCCCGGCGCCGAGTGTTCCACGTGGAACATACGGCGCCGGGCGCTTGTTTTGCGTGGGCGGGGATCGTCAAAGGGATCGCGGCGTGCTATAATGAAATCAAAATGATTTTGTTGCCTTGCGGCCCACTCGGTCGCAAGGTTTTTCGATCCGAACGGAGGCGCGGACGATGGCGATACAGAATTTCAGCATGCAAGAAATGAAGACGTTCTTGAGCAATCCGTATTATATTCCGGATTACCAACGTGAGTATGCATGGGAAGAAAATGAAATCGGCGACTTTTGGGATGACCTTGAACTCACGCGCAAAGAGCCGGGCAGTGAACATTTCTTCGGGCAAATCGTTGTGCACAATGCAGAGGATGAGGAAGGGCGCAAATACATCATCGATGGCCAGCAGCGAACGCTTACGTCGATGATTTTTGTGCGGACGTTGCAAGCGGCCTTCGAGAAGCTTGCAGGGACGTCGACGGATTCAGCCATCCGGAAGAAATGCATGAAGCGGAGCACGTTGCTTTCTTGTTCATATCTCGGCGACCTCGACGATGATATCGAAAATGTGCATCTCTTCTTGAATCGTGCAGACCATGCGTACTTCTTGCAACACATTTTGCTCGGCGAGCCGTCGCAGGAAAAGGAACGCAAGACATCGCAAGAGAATATGCGGTATGCCTATCGCAGCTTTACACAGAATTTCGAGGCGGTGCTCGCAGATAGCGCGCTCAAGACGGACGAAGACCGTTTCAAACGGCTGTTGGATTATCAGGATGCGTTTCTTCAGCGATTCCGTGTTATGTATATGGAGGCGACGAAGCTCGAAGAAGCGTTCGTCATCTTTGAAACGCTAAACGCGCGTGGCAAGGAACTCGAGACGGCAGACCTCTTGAAAAACTTCATCTTCAGCAAGGCGGTCGACCTCGCGGCGGCGCAGAAGCATTGGAACAGGATGCTCACGGAACTCGACAACATGGATTCGACGCGCTACATCCGGTATTTTTGGAATGCGTGCAACCCGGCGAGGCGCGAGAAGGAACTCTATCGCACCATCAGCAAGTCCCTCACGCCGCGCACGGCGCAGGAGCTCAGTGAGAATCTCGCGCATCTCGCGGCATGCTATCATGATATGGCGAATCCGGAGAGCAACAATTATTTCACGAGCAAGGCGCTCGTCACGCATTTGACGGCGCTCAAGACGCTCAAGGCCAGGACGTTCTATCCCGTCGTGCTTGCGATGGAGCTCGCCGGCCGTTTCACGGAGGATGACATCGCCGCCGTGCTCAACGTCATTGAGTCATATACGTTCCGCAACGCGACGATTTGTGGCCTCACGGCGAACAAGACGGAAAAGATGCTGTCGCGCGTCGCGCTTCAAATTTACAATGCAGAGTTCACGAACGTCGCGGATATCGCAGCGGAAATCCGCAAGACGATGGTGAAAGATGATGCATTTGCTGACGCGTTTGAACGTTGGTCGAGCAAGACGAAGGACATCATCCGCTATATCCTGCGGAAAATCAATGCTTATCTCGACCCGGACCTCGAAATTAATCTGGACAACAGCGAGGTTCAGATCGAACACATCATGCCGGAGAACGGCGACCTTTGGAAGCATATCTCGCCCGAAGAGCATGACGAATACCTCTGGCGCCTCGGCAATCTGACACTGATGAGCGGCAGGAAAAACCGCAAAGCGTCGAACATGGTGTTCGAGAGCAAGACGCCGATGTATCTCGATTCGAAAATCCAACTGACGATCAATGTCGCAAAAAATTACACGGACTGGGATATTCAGAGCATCGAGGCGCGGCAGAAGGCCATGTGCGAATGTGCGCTGAAAATTTGGCGGTGAAGGGCGCTGAAGCGTAAATCCTCCCAGCGCAGGTCATAAAACGCTTCGGCGATGTCCGGCCAGTCGTGCTCAAACTCGCGCATATAGCGCATCGTTGCCGAGGCTTCGCCGTTCGATTCGCAGTATTGACGGTAGCTCTTTTTCTTGAAGAAGTTCGGCTGATTGCACCAGCGTGCGAGATTGATGTACGTACCGCGGTATTTGCTCTTCACGTAGTTCTCGTGGCGCATGATGTACGGGAGGCAGCCGTAGCGCATGAGCACTTTGATGCGCATAAACGTGGATGCAATGTCGCGCTGGTCTTGGTTGTCGTAGCCGCAGAGCACGTAGAGCTTTGCGATTTTGTGATTGTACTGCTGCCAGCACTGGAGGCCGCGCTCGATCTCGCGGCGTTCCTCCGGATGGTCAAAGGCGAAGATGTAATCTCCGATGTATTTCGCTTCGGAGAGCGTCTTCGCCTTTTCTGGTGTCATGATGCGGATGTCCATGCCTTGACGGAACTGGAACCGCCGTCCCGTCGCCGCGAGCTCGTCGAAGACCTCGCGCCACTTCGGATAGCCGAGCACGTTGTCGTCCCAGAGATAGATGTATTTGCGCGAAGGGTCAAAGAATTCGCCGACGTGCGCATGGAAGCGCACGCCGTGGCTGTGCTGATTCACGCAAAAATGGCAGCCGCGGAAGCAGCCGCGCGTCATAAAACCGATGGAGTAATCCTGATAGTCGCGGAAGCGTGTCGCCTTGATGCCTCGCGCGATTTCCTTCGCGACGAAGTGGTCGTAGAGATGATAGTCGGGCATGTGATGCTCGATTTCGTGCGGCAGCATATGTTCGCCGCCATCGGAGAAAGGCAAAAAATAAAAGCCCGTGCCGCCATACGAGAGGTTCGGATACGCATCGACGTCGATGGGAATCGGCGTGAAGTCAAAGACGCGGGCGAGATAGATGTGGTCGAACGTTTCGACAGCATCGCCGCGTCGCAGCTCGTCCCACGACTCGATGAGATCGACCTGGTCGCCTTGCGCTTTGTGATAGCCGCTGAGCTTCAGACACGCGAGATTCGGGTGGCGCGTACCGTGACCGAGCAGGTCCGCGTCGATGATGCCGATGTGTTTGTTCACGCAGTTCGCTCCCTCTGATCAAATTGTAAGATCGATCTTATCGGATCGCATGGATAAGATCAATCTTGACTTTTCAAAAAGATTTGATCGCGTGTATGTGGCAAAGAATCGTTTTTCATTGACAACGCACCGTCCGTGTGCTACATTTATCTCAAGAAACGGAAAGAATCGTAAGAACAGGAAAATATACGAATTTCAAAAGGGGCGGGCAGGATGAAAAAAACGGAAGCAGTATCGCTCGTGGCGCAGGCCATCGACGGGCTCGCGATGCCGGGGCGGATCGGGCGGTTGAAAGAGGTCATGCTCGACGAGCCGCGGTACGTGTCCATCGAGCAGGCGCGCATCATCACGCGCGTCTATCAGGAGCATGAGGGCGAGCCGCGCATCCTCGTGCGCGCGCATGCGCTGGCGGCGGCGCTCCGGGGGCTCGCGATCCGCGTGACGCCGGGCGAGCTCGTCGTGGGCAACCGCACGGCGGGCGTGCGTGCGGGCGTCGTGTTCCCGGAGAGCGGCTGCTGCTGGGTCGACCGCGAGTTCGAGGACTTGCCGACGCGGCCGCAGGACCGCTTTCACGTCCGCGAAGAGGATATCCGCGAGTTCCGCAACGAGATCCTGCCGTATTGGAACGGCAAGTCGCTCGAGGACGTGCTGCGCGCGCGGGCGGGCGAAGAGATCGACGCCATCGCGCGCGTCGTGAAGATCAACCAGAAAGACCACGCGCAAGGCCACATCTGCCCGGACTGCCGCAAGTGGCTCGCGATGGGCCCCGCCGGCATCCGTAAGGACGCCGAGGAGCGCATGCAGGTTGCGACGGGCGCGGCGCGGGACTTTTACGAAGCCGTCGTCATCGTCATGGCGGGCGCGCAGGATTTCATGCACCGCTATGCCGGCCGTTTGCGCACGATGGCGCGCGGCGCGAAGTCGTCGAGCGTGCTGCGCGCGAACGCGGCGGCGGCCGCGCCGGCGTCCCGCGAGGCGGGGGTGCTCGAGGACGCGGGGCTGCCGATGCCGGAGAGCCGCGAGGAGCTGCTGATGGTCGCGGACATCTGCGCGGCCGTCGCCGAGCGGCCGCCGGAGACGTTCCACGAGGCCGTGCAGGCGCTGTGGTTCTTGTTCGTCATCCTCCAGATGGAGTCGAACGCGTCGTCGTTCTCGCCGGGCCGCCTCGACGAGATCCTCGCGCCGTATTATGAAAAAAGCCGCGCAGACGGCATGACGCAGGCGCGCGCGCTCGAGCTCCTCGAGTGCCTCTGGCTGAAGTTCAACCAGATCGTGTACCTGCGCAACCGCGGCAGCGCGAAATATTTCGCGGGCTTCCCCATCGGCTTCAACATCGCGGTCGGCGGCGTCGACGCGGACGGGCGCGACTACGTCAACGACGTGTCGTTCCTCTGCCTGCAGGCGCAGGCGCACATCGGCCTGCCGCAGCCGAACCTCTCCGTGCGGCTGCACCCGCAGACGGGCGACCAGCTGCTGAAAAAAGCCGTCCGCGTCGTCGCGAAGGGCAGCGGCATGCCGCAGTTCTTCAACGACAAGGCCGTCATCCCCGCGTTCGAGGAACTCGGTTTCTCGGAAACGGAGGCGCGTGACTACGCGATCGTCGGCTGCGTCGAGCTCACGACGCAGGGCAACAACCTCGGATGGAGCGACGCCGCGATGTTCAACCTGTGCAAGGCGCTCGAGCTCGCGATGAACGGCGGCAAAGACCTGCTCACGGGCGCGCAGCTCTCGCCGGACTTCGGCGACCTCGCACACTATGAGACGTTTGCAGACCTCGAGGCGGCACTCGCGAAGGAAATCGACTACTTCATGGAGCGGATGCTGAAAGGCTGCGAAGAGGTCGAAAAAGCGCACATCGCGCTGCTGCCGACGCCCTTCCTCTCGGGCGTCATCGACGACTGCATGGCAAAGGGCGTCGACGTCACGGCCGGCGGCGCGCGGCACAACCTCTCCGGCGTGCAGATGATCCAGGTCGCGAACCTCGCCGACAGCCTCGCGGCCATCAAGCAGCTCGTGTACGACGAACAGATTGTTCCACGTGAAACATTATTGGACGCGCTGCAGAAAAATTTCGAAGGCTACGACGTGCTGCGCGCGCGTCTGCTGAACAAAGTGCCGAAGTACGGCAACGACGTCGACTGGGTCGACGCACTCGGGGTCCGGTGGGCGCGGTATTTCCGCCAGAAGATCGGCGCGCACAAGAACTACCGCGGCGGCCCGTACCACACGGGCATGTACACCGTCTCGGCGCACGTCCCGATGGGCGCGAACGTCGGCGCGAGCCCCGACGGCCGCAAGGCGGGCGAGCCGCTCGCTGACGGCGGCATGTCGCCCGTCTACGGCCGCGACGCCCTTGGCCCGACGGCCGTGCTGAAGTCCGTCTCGAAGCTCGACAAGGAGCTCACGACGAACGGCGGCCTCCTCAACATGAAGTTCCTGCCGGAGTTCTTTGAGACCCAGGCGGGCGTCGACAAGTTCGCCGCGTTCCTGCGCACGTTCGTCGACCTCGAGATCCCGCACATCCAGTTCAACGTCGTGCGCCGCGAAGACCTCCTCGACGCAAAAGCCCACCCCGAAAAGCACCGCAGCCTCACCGTCCGCGTCGCCGGCTACACCGCCTACTTCACCGAGCTCGCCGGCGATCTGCAGGACGAGATCATCGCGAGGACGAGCTATGCGGGGGTGTGAGAAAAAATCAGATAGAGCGTACAAAACCGTCTCATCTGTTGCCGATCGTCGCATATACAGCAGCCTCTCCCTCCGGGAGAGGGGGACCGCGTCAGCGGTGGAGCGGGTGGCGAAGGTAGGGCAGAAGGAGTCTATCGGCGAAATGGCGAAGGAATGCAGGAACTCACAACTTCCTTCGACATTACCATCGCGCGTATTGTCACATCCTACCTCCGACACCCTTTCCGACCCCTGCGGGGCCACCTTCCCCGAAGGGGAAGGCACTTGGAAAAGCAACGGTCGCAGCCGAACCAGCGACTGTTTCATGCGAAAAGGGTGTGGCACGATCTTCGACGTCCGAAGATTCTCCACCCACGACGGCGCTGGCATCCGCACCACGGTGTTCTTCAAAGGCTGCCCGCTCACGTGCGCCTGGTGTCATAATCCCGAAGGCGTCAGCACGCGACGTCGCCCGTTGTTCTTCCCGAAGAAGTGCATCGGCTGCCATCTCTGCGAACAGACGGCGGAAGCGGCGGGGGAGCAGGTCGGTGCGACGAACGTTGTGGCCGAGGCGGCAGTCGGCGTGCAGACAGGTGGCGGGCAGGCTGGCGCAACTTCCCTCCGCGTGCGCGGCATCCCGTATCGCGCGGACGATGCGGCGAGCTGTGCCCTCTGGGCGCGCATCATTGCGGACTGCCCGGGCGACGCGCTGCGCTGGGACAGCCGCGTCGTCACGAGCGCGGCGCTCACGGGCGAGCTCCTGCGCGACCTGCCGTTCTTCCGTCACGGCGGCGGCGTGACGCTGTCGGGCGGCGAGCCGCTGCTGCAGCCGGCGTTCGCGGCAGACGTGCTCGCCCGCGTGCAGGCAGCAGGTGTCCACACGGCCATCGAGACGGCGCTCGCCGTGCCGGCATCGCACCTCCAGCAGGTCTTGCCACACCTCGACCACGTCTTTGCGGATTGCAAGCTTTTCGACCGTGATGCGCACATTGCTGCGACCGGCTTGCCGAACGACACGATCCTCGCGAACCTGCGGCTTTTGTTGCGCGGTACACGCGATGCTGTCCAACCGCAGGCCTGCGCTTCTTCCACGGACGATGTGACATCCGCAACGCCTCACACTTTTTCCTCGAAGGAAGCCGACCACATCACCCGCACGTTTCCCACCGTCACGATCCGCACGCCGATGATCCCGCACTACACCGCGACGGACGAGAACGTCGCGGCCATCGCGCGCTTCCTCGCAAGCGAGAATCCCGACATTCGCTACGAGCTCCTCAACTACAACCCCCTCGCCGCCGCGAAGTATCCCCTCGTCGGCCGCGCGTACTGCTTCGACGAGAACCCGCAGAAGTTCCCGGCGGACGAGATGCAGCACTTCGCCGCCGTTGCGCGAGAGGCGGGGCTGCGGAACGTGACGATTGATGTGTGATGATGCAAGGATGGGACTGTTGCAGTTACTAAACGGATTTCACGATCATCTGTTGACGAACGTAACTTCCTATACCAGCCTCTCCCTACGGGAGAGGGGGACCGCGAAGCGGTGGAGAGGGTGTCGGAGGTACGACGTAACAAATATAAACAAAAGTTGAGTCGAAGGATTTTATAACGTCCTTCGACTCAACTTTTTTACGTAATAGTTACGTCCTACCTTCGCCACCCTTAGCCGCAAGGGCATAAGCGACCGCATCGGCGCTAAAGCGCCGTGCGTCTGCTTATCCGTCGCCTGCGGCGCCACCTTCCCCGTAGGGGAAGGCTTCTGTATGAGGAACGCTCGGCAACAGATGAATGTGAACTCAGTCTAGTAACTGCAACAGCCCCGTTACTTTTTTATAACTCTTGACGTTACACCAAAAATCCGCTATGATTAAGACGTAACGAAAAGAAATACATCAACGAGGTGATTTCGATGGAACGGACGGAACTGGTCGAGCACTTGATCGCGCTGCTTTTAGGCGTCATGCCGGAGTATCGCCAGGAGGCGGCGGGCGTGGCGGAGGAACCTGCTGCGCGGCGCTATCTCTTGCGCTGCCTTATGAATGTCTGGGATCCGCGCTTCCCGCTGCCGGAGGAATATTTTTCTTTGGAAGCAAAACTTTTGACGGCGGAGACGGAGGAAAAGCGGCCCGTCGACGCGGCATCGCTCGCGGAGGCGGAGCCAGGCATCGCGCTGTGGCAGGGCGACATCACGCGGCTCGCGGCGGACGCGATCGTCGTCGGCGCGGGCGCGGGGCTGTCGACGGCGGCGGGCTTCACGTACAGCGGCGCGCGGTTCGAGCGGTATTTTCATGATTTCGGCCAGCGCTTTGGCATCCGTGACATCTATTCCGGCGGCTTTTACCCGTATCCCGACCGCGCGACGTTCTGGGGCTGGTGGTGCCGCCACATCTGGGTGAACCGTTACGCGCCGCTGCCTAGTGGCCTCTACGCGCGGCTGCTGCAGCTCCTCGAGGGGCGCGAACACGCCGGGCATCATCAAGTACCCGTTCTGGCGCATGACGGCCGCGAACAAAAACGCCTGCTACGTCTCCATCAACCCCGCACAGCAGCTCGTGCCCGACGCCATCGCCGGCCGCGCGCTATCGTTTGCGTGCGGCGTCGATGCGGTCATCTGAACGGAAAATAGCGCAAAAAAAGAACCGGTGTCCTCTTGATGGGACATCGGTTTTCGTGCTACAATCATCCATGGCATCGTTTGGCGGCCAAACTTGCCCCTGGAGAGGGGGCGACGCCTATGGAACAGCTGATTGTGACGCTCATCGTCTTTTGGTTGATTATCGTAGAAACGAAAAAGAAATAACCGCCTCCTGGCTCGGTAATCCTTGAGACGGTTTTCAGTAGAAAGTCATCCACGGAGGCAACCGCCAGGCGGTGCCGCCTTTTTTGATGATGTAAGAAACCAAGCGGTGAGTCGCTCCTAGCTCCAACTTCGTAGCGACTCATCTCTTATGAGCCAATTTTGTCTATGAGGGCCGCTGCTAGGCGGTGCCTTTCTCTATGCTCATTATACGATAGTTCTCGGAAAGTTGCAAGCGATTTACGCCCGCGCCGATTCGTGCGGCGCGGCGGAAAGGGGTCTTTATGGCAGGCAAAAACGCATCGCGGAAAACGCCTGGCGTGCGCGAGCAGTGGGCCGTGCGCGCGCTGTTCTTCGTCGGCGGTTTCGGCTCGGCGTCGTGGGCGCCGCTTGTCCCGTATCTCAAGGCGCGGCTCGCCATCGAGGACGACGTGCTCGGCATGCTGCTGCTGTGCGTCGGCATCGGCTCGCTCGTGACGATGCCCGTGTCGGGGACGGCGGCGGAACGCTTCGGCTGCCGGCGGGTGCTCCTCACGGCGGGCACGCTGTTCGCCATGATGCTCTTAGGCCTTTCTGTTGTCGACGTGCTGCCGCTCGCGGTCGTGCTCCTCCTGCTGTTCGGCGCGTCGATGGGCGCGATCGATACGGTCGTGAACATCGCGGCTGTGCTCGTCGAGCAGGCGAGCGGGCGGCGGCTCATGAGCGGCTTCCACGGCTTCTGGAGCGTCGGCGGCTTCGTCGGCGCCGGGCTGTTCGGCCTCTGGGTCGGCACGGTGGGCTTGACGCCGCTCGCGTCGACGGTCATCGCGGCCGCCATCATCGCAGCCGTCATGCTCGTGGCGCGGAGCGGCCTCCTGCCGTACGGCGGCGGGGGCGGCGGCGCGCTCATCGCCATCCCGCGCGGCATCGTCGCCTTCATCGGCGCGATCGCCTGCATCGCGTTCCTCGTCGAGGGCGCGGTCATGGACTGGGGCGGCGTGTTCCTGACGACGGTGCGCGGCATGGACATGGCCATGGCCGGCACGGGCTTCGCCATTTTCTCCGCCGCGATGCTCGTCATGCGCCTGACGGGCGACGCCATCGTGAGCCGCCTCGGGCAGCGGGCTGTCGTGCTCGGCGGCACGCTCACGACGATGCTCGGCTTCCTCGGTGTCATCTATCTGCCTGGCGCGGCGATGTATCTCGGCTTCTTCGCCATCGGCGTCGGCGCGGCGAACGTCGTGCCGGTGTTCTACAGCCTGCTCGGGCGGCAGGACGTCATGCCGCTCAGTACCGCCGTCCCCGCCGTCTCGACGCTCGGCTACCTCGGCGTCCTCATGGGCCCTGCGGCCATCGGCTTCCTCGCCCACGCCATCGGCATCGCCGACGCGTTCCTCTTCCTCGCGCTCCTCGTCGCCGTCGAAATGGGCATCGCGGCGTACGTGTTCCGGTCGGTGAAAGCGTAACATGCGGCAAAAAAATGAGCCGGTTTCTCTTGCTGAGAAATCGGCTTTTGTGCTAGAATGAGGCTGCAGGCATCGTTTTGGCGGCAAAACTGGGCCCTCGGATCGGGGGTAACGCCTATGGAGCAATTAATCGTGGCGCTCGTCGTCCTTTGGTTGATCGTCATAGAAACGAAAAAGAAGTAACCGCCTCCTGAGCTGCAAACTTGTAGAGGCGGTCTTCACCGTATAATTTTTCTATGAGGGCGCCGCCGGGCGGTGCCTTGTTTCTATACTCATTATACGACAGTTTTGGAAAAGGTGCAAGCAGTTCTCTGCACTGGGAACGATTTCGGGGGAGGTTTTTGCATGAAACAGGCAGCGTGGAAGCAGCGGATGCTCGCGGCGGCGGCGCGGATGCGAAAGGTCCGGGCGGCGATCCCGGCATGGGCATGATGCGCACCGACCGCACGCTGCCGGACCTCTCGCTCGCCGTCCGCCAGCTTGGCACACTTTTTTCGGCAGATGGCATGACATTTGCGCCGCAGGCGACGGACGCAGCTCGGCATGATGACGACGGACAAGAACGAATGGACGCCCGGCCTCACGCTCGCCTGGGACACGATCCAGCACGTCGTGGAGGCGTATGCCGTCGACACGCAGCGCATCTACGGCACGGGCCAGTCGCAGGGCGGCATGTCGAACATCGCGATGGCCGACCGCCATCCCGATTTCTTTGCCGCGCAGTACCTCGTCGCGTGCCAATGGAACGTCGACGAGATGGCCGCGATGAAGGACAGCCGCCTCTGGATCACCGTCTCCGAGGGCGACAACAAGGCCTGCCCCGGCATGAACGCTGCGACGGCGCTCTGGGAACGTCTCGGCACGCCCGTCGCGCAGAATGCGTCGTATTGGAACAACAAAGCCCCCGTCGCCGTCCTCGACGACGCCGTGCGTGAGCTTGCCAAAGAGGGCGCGCCCATCAACTACACCATCTTCGCCGGCGGCAACCACATGTATACGTGGTCGTTCGCCTACAACATCGACGCGATCCGGGAGTGGATGTTCGCGCAGCGGAAAAATTAAAAGGCAACGCAAAAAGCCCGTGAACCGATGACGTGGTTCACGGGCTTTGGTATGCGTGATTTTCATAGCGCGGCGATGCCGCGCGCTTTCAGCTGCGCTTTCGTCTCCGCATCGAGCTCTTTTTCCGTGATGACGGCGTGGACGTCGCGCAGGTCCGTGTAGGCGCAGGTGCTTTCCTTGCCGACCTTGCGCGTTTCGAGCAGCAGATAGTTGTCGGCGGAGTTTTGGAGGATTGTTTCCTTTGTCGTCGCGTCCTCCGGCGTGTACGTCGTCGCCGAGCCGCGCGCGAGGTCGAGGCCGACGACGCCGAGGAACGCCTTGTCGTAATGGTAGCGCGCGATCTCGCGGTTCGCGAGCGCGCCGACGAAGCCGTCGCAGCCCTCGCTGAACGTGCCGCCGATGAAGATGAGGCGATTGTGCTCGTCGCCCGCCATCGCGAGCATGACGTCGACCATGTTCGTCACGACGGTGAGCGAGAGGCCGGACGTCTTCAGGAGCTTCGCGACCTCGATGTTCGTCGTCGAGATGTCGAGGAAGATCGTGTCGCCGTCTTTCAGCAGCTTCAAGACTTTTTTCGCGATCTTCTGTTTCGCCGGACGGTATTTCGGCTTCCGTTGCGAGACGAAGTGATCGTCGTCTGGCTCGATCTTGAGCGCGCCGCCGTACGTCTTCTTCAGCCGGCCGTTGCGCTGCAGCAGCGTGAGGTCTTTGCGGATGCTGTCCTCCGTCACGGCGAAACGCGCGCTGAGCTCTTTGACATTGACGGCGCCGAGCTCGTTGACGAGCTGGACGATGGTGTTCTGGCGTTCTTCTGGCAGCAATGGGCTAGCCCCTTTCTTTCGAATCTTTCGTAGTTCTTCCTATTATACCATATTTTTCGCAGCGCCGTGCATCTTCCACCGCAAGATTTTCATGACAAATCCAGCCGGGCTATGATAAACTACAACGTATCAACCATCGAAAGAAGGACTTGCTTTGAAAAAACAACTCATGATGCTCGTGACGACGCTCTTGGTGCTGGTCTTGGCCGTCGGCGTCTGCGCGGCGAAAGACAAGAAGGACGACGCCGAGAAGGCGCAGCAGGCGACGCTCGAGCACATCCAGCAGGCGAACGCGCTCTGCGACAAGTTCACGTGCCGCTACGACGAGGAGGCGAACGTCTACACGTTCGTGCCGAAGGACGAGGTGCTCGCGCGCCTCTCCGGCAAGGCCGCGACGATGATCCCGTCCGTCGCCTACGCAGGGAACGACGGCGCGACGCTCTTCCGCATGCTGTTCTCGTACGGCGGCGTGGAGTACGCGGACCTCACGGACGTCACGCTCGTGCTGAACGGCCAGGAGGCGAGCTTCGCCGTGCCGGACGGCGCGACGGTGAAGGAAGACCATGCGGGCTTCGTGACCGAGGACTACGCTGCGGGCTTCGACGGCGACATCCTCGACGCATTCTACGCGTTCGCCACGTCCGAGACGGCAGCGGACAGCAATGACACGCTGCGCCTCACGGGCAAGACGGCGGAGGCTTCGCGCCGCATCACGCTGTACGACAAGGCCGTGCTCAAAGAAGCCATCGACCTCTACCGCGCCCTCAGCGCAGAGCAGAAAAAATAATACGCGCACAACAAAAGGGATTGTTGCATTTACTGGAACGGTCTCATAGATTACCGACCGTAACTCATATACCAGCCTCTCCCTACGGGAGAGGGGAACCGCGAAGCGGTGGAGAGGGTGTCGGAGGTACGACGTAACGAATACAAACAAAAGTTGAGTCGAAGGATTTTTAAACTTCCTTCGACTCAACTTTTTTCATATGAAGTTACGACCTACCTCCGACACCCTTTCCGTCGCCTGCGGCGCCACCTTCCCCGTGGGGGAAGGCTTCTGTATAAGGAACGTTCGGCAATAGATGATTATGGAATCGGTCTAGTAGTTGCAACAACCCATTCTTACAGCAGATGCACCCCGGCCGCGACGGCGCAGATGCCGACGACCGTGACGCTCGTCTCGAGCAGGACTTTCAGCTGTTCATAGCGCGACGCGAGCACGCGGGCGCGGAAGATATCTTCATGCGACATGTGTGTCAGCTCCTTTTTATCAAATGGAACGGTTGGACGCCGCAGCGCGTCATGACGGTTTGGCAGGCGGCATCGCTTGTCACGGCTGCGGCTTCTCGTCCGGGTGCGACAGCCAGTACGCGCGCTCTAAAGAATGCATGACGGCGTCCTTGTCGGCGTCCGACAGCTTGCCGCCGGCGAAGAGGCCCGCGAGCTCGCCCGCGAGGTGCTGCGCGATGATGGCGCTGCCGTCGGACGCGGGCTGCGCCTTGGCACGTGCATCCTCGTTTCCCTCGAAGAACTCGTCGACGCTCACGCCGAAGAAGTCCGCGATCTTTTGGTACATGTTGCGGCGCTGCGGGCGGCGCTTGCCCGACTCGTAGCCGCCATACGTCGGCCGCGACACGCCGAGCGCGTCCGCCGCCTCCTGCTGCGTGATGCCGCGCTTGCGCCGCAGCATCAAAAGCCGTTCATGGAACTCCATGGCGATCTCCTCCGTTTCGCGTCGTTCGTTTCCCTTTGTTGCACACAGTTTATCACAAGTTTGACAAAGAGACAAGGCTTTTTACAAAAAAATCTTGCGGAAAAAGCGCCGCCGCCGCGCCTGTTTCCATGGACGCACCCGGAATTTTGTGGTAAAATCAAAGGCTGAAACAGCGCCCATAGGGGCGCGCACCAGCAGAAGGGACGAAGCACTTTGGACATCCAGCAGCTTTCGAATTTCGTCATGACGAACCTCCTCTACATCACGGGCGGCCTCGGCGTGCTCGTCATCGTCATGTATGCGATCATCATCAACCTCGCTTTGAACGTCTCTTATATGAAGAAACGTTACCGCAAGATGATGACGGGCGTCGACGGCCAAAACCTCGAGCGCATGCTCATCGGCCACATCGAGGAGATGAAGCAGGTCGTCGAGGACCAGAAGCGCCTCGACGCGGAGAACAAGACCATTGAGGACCTCCTCGCGAAAGCGCTCACGCGCGTCGGCGTCGTGCGCTTCCGCGCGTTCGAAGACATGGGGAGCGACCTCAGCTACGCCGTCGCACTTTTAGACTCCGACAACAATGGCATCATCTTCTCGAGCCTCTTCGGCCGCGAGGACAGCCGCAGCTACGTCAAGCCCATCGAAAAAGGAACATCGACGTACACGCTGACGGACGAAGAGCAACAGGCGCTGCAGAAAGCGATGGGCTCGCGTTAAAAGGAAAGGAACACATCGTGGCAGAAGAAACACAGCCGCAAGCCGAAACCTATACCATCAAGATCGTGCCGGATCGCGGCGGCACGACGCACAGCATCACGCTGTCGGCCGGCATGGTCAAATACGGCCTCGTCATGCTCGCCGTCTGCGCGCTGCTGTTCGTCGGCGCGTTCAGCTACGGCGTCTACAGCACGATGACGGCGCGGAGTGACGCCTCGGAGATCGAGGAGCTCCGCGAGGTCAACAATATCCAGCAGGAACAGCTCCTCCAGCTTTCGAAAAAAGCGTACAATCTGCAACAACAAATGGAAGAGCTCACGCAGATGGAGCAGGAGCTCCGCCGCCAGACGGGCGCGCCGGCCGCTGACGACAATGCGTCTGATGGCAGCGCAGGCGACCAGGCTGCGCAAAGCGGGCAGGGCGGCCCATATCCCATCGGCATCCTCGGCCCGGCCGAGAACCGCATCGGCATGGACGGCGTGCGCGCGGTCATGCGCGGCAACGTCAACGTGCAAGCGCTGCTCTCTGCGGGCGGCCCCGTCATCGCGCCGGATGTGCAGAACGTTCGCGCGGCGCTCGACGATCTCGAACAGCGCGTCGCTGCGCGCAAGGCGAGCCTCGAAGCACTCAAGCAAACCGTGCGCGAGCAGAACAAGCTCCTCGCGCCAGGCGCGGCGCTCGCGGGCGGCTACGGCCCCTCCGTCACGACGCCCTCCATGTGGCCGACGAACGGCGTCGTGAGCTCGCCGTACGGCCTGCGCTGGGGCGGCTCGGACTTCCACCCCGGCATCGACATCGCGAACGACATGGGCACGCCCATCGTCGCGACGGCCGACGGCACGGTCGTCGTCGCCGGCTGGAACAGCGGCGGCTACGGCAACATGGTCGACATCGACCATGGCAACGGCATCCTCACGCGCTACGGCCACGCCATGCAGGTCGTCGTCGTCCCCGGCCAGCACGTCCGCCGCGGCCAGGTCATCGCCTACATGGGCAGCACCGGCTACTCGACCGGCCCGCACTGCCATTACGAAGTCCGCATCAATGGCTCGCCCGTCAACCCCGTCGGGTATCTCTGAGCTATCACAAAAAACGTTTTCACAGGAAGCAGCTGCACGCGCGGCTGCTTCTTTTTTGTGCGCGCAGGATTTTTTGCGCGTGCCCACGATTTTGGGGCGGGCGGCAGGATTTTTTCCCGCGCGGCAAGAATATAGTCACGCAGAAAAACGTGACGAGGAGGGGGCGCAGCGATGATCATCCGGAAACCGGCGGGCAAGGGCGGGGCCGTCCCGCCGCCCACCGAAAAGGAGCAGCAGGCGTTTTATGACGCGCTGTGGCCGGCCGAGGAACGGCGGCCGCCGTCCGTGCGCCCGGCCGCACGGCGCAGCGGCACGGGGCAGACCGCGCCCGTCCGTCCGCCGTCGCCTGCAGCGGGAAAAGCGGCAGGCGCACCACCATCGCCCGCAGCAGGAAAAACGGTTGCGCCCGTCCGTCCAATCCCTCCCGCAACGGAACAACCGGCTGCGCCCGACGCGCCCGCGCCGCAGTCGTTTGCGACGTGCGACGAGCTCCTGGCGTACGCGCAGGGCTTTTTGCGCCACCATGCGGCGCACGGCGGGCGGCCGCTCGGCCTCGCGTACGGCAGGGAGATCCTCGCGCAGCTCTATCTCGCGCTGCAGACCGACCAGCTCATCCTGCTCGTCGGCCGCTCCGGCACGGGCAAGTCGAGCCTTGCGCGCCATTTTCCCGAAGTGTTCGGCTTCGCGCCGGCCGAGGTCATCCCCGTGCAGCCGGACTGGACGGACCGCAGCGACCTGCTCGGCTACTACAACCCCATCGACCGCTCGTACGTCGCGACCGCGTTCCTCGACGCGCTGCTGCGCGACTGCCGCCTCGCCGCCGCGCACCCGGAGCGGCTCTATTTCCTCTGCCTCGACGAGATGAACCTCGCGCACGTCGAGTATTATTTCGCCGAGTTCCTCAGCAAGCTGCAGGAGCCCGTGCCGGAGATCCGCCTCTACAGCGACACGGTCGCCCGCGACATCGTGCGCGAGCTCCGCTGCAACGGCTTCACGGACGAGGAGATCGCGCGCCCCGACGCCGACCGCCTGCTCGTGCGCCTGGACGTCCGCGCCATGCGCATGGAGGAGCGGCGCTACTTCATCAGCCTCTGCCGCATGGCCGACATGCTCGCGCGCTATCCCGCGACGGTGCGCATCCCGCGCAACGTGAAATTCATCGGCACGCTGAACCAGGACGAGACGACGCTCGACCTCAGCCCGAAGGTGCTCGACCGCTCGCTCGTCATCCGCGTCGAGCACGCCGGGGGCGGCACGGAGGAAACGCCGGACGGCACGCCCGCCGCATACGACCGCCCTGCGCGCTACCAGCCGCTCGACCGCATGGCGGCATCAAAGGGCGCAGCACCGGCGAAAGACGGCAGCGACGGCCTCGTCACGCGCCTCGCGGACGAGCTCGGGCTCTTTTACAGCCCGCGCCAGGAGGCCTGCACGTTCCGCGACCCGCGCTATCCGCGCTGGCGGCGCGCGCTCGGCGGCAACGCGGCGGCGGACGCGTTCCTCGCGATGGCCGTGCTGCCGCGCCTGCGCCTCGACGCGGAGGCGTACGCCGGGCGGCGGCAGGCCGTGGCGTCGTTTTTCCGCCCGTATCCCGTCTGCCGCGCCATCGTCGACGCGCTCGGGCAGGGCGACGCGTTCGACTATTGGGACGCGGGGCGGCCGTGAAGCGGGGGATGTGAATGCGCCTCGAGATGAAGATGATCCTCCTGCACGAGCGCGTGTACGAGGAAAAGCCGGACGACCCGGCCGTGTTCCGCTACGACGGCTGGGACGAGGCGCAGCCGGCGGCGCTCACGGAGCACCAGCGCGGCCTGCTGCAGGGGCGAGATCCCGCCGTCTGCGGGCGGCCATTCGTCACGCAGACGCATTTCACCGTCGGGGAGGACGATGCGATGTACGTCCCGTCGTTCTGGCTCGTGCCGGACGCGGGCGAGGACGCCTCCGGGCTCACCGTCGCGTACGCGCTGCCTGACGGCGGCGCGCTGCACCCGCTCGCGGAGCTCGCGCCCGGGAGCGGCGGCTTCTACGACCGCCCGTCCGGACGGTACAAGAAGACGAAGCTCGATGGCAAAAAGCGCTATGCGTTCGATTACGACAACGGCGCGGCCTCGGGCGCGCTCGGCACGGTGCAGCCGGGCGAGACGGACCTCTATGTCTGCGGGCGGGACGGCGCGCCCGTCGGCCCCCGCCGCCGCCTCGTCGTCCTGCCGTCGTCCGTGACGGCAGAGGCGCTCGGCCGCATGGCGGAGGACATCCTCGCCATCCGCCGCGAGCTCGTCGAGCTCGACCCGGCGCGGCAGGCCGGGGCGAAGGCCGCGCTCGCCTACGAGGCGCACGGCCGCCACCATCCGCATGGGGCGCATGGAGCGCATGGCGCGACGGATGCACGCGATCTGCACGGCGGCGCGCCCGCGTTCCAGCGGATGATGGAGCGCACGGCGCAGAGCCTGGCCGCCATCGCGCCCGCGCTCGCGCGCATCGATGCCAGCCCGCGCTTTCACCTGCGCACGGAGGCGCGCACCGTGCCCGCGCACCGCCTGCGCGGCGCCGGCCCGCGCATCGTGCGGCAGTATGCCGAGAACCCCGCACGCCTCCGCTATCGCGTGCCCGAGGCGCGCCGCACGCTCGACATCTACGAGCACCGCCTCATCCGCGACCGCCTCGCGCAGCTGCAGCGCTACGCCGCCGAGCGCCGCGCCCGCCTGCAGGAAGAGGCCGCCGCCGAGCGGCGGGAGCTCCTCCATGCGATGCAGCGCGCATCGGGCGGCGACGGCGCGGCGGACATCCTCGCCCGCTGGCAGCGCCATGCGGATGCCGTGCTGCGGCAGGGCGGGCGCAGCGAGGCGCAGCTGCTCGAGCAGCAGACGGTGCGCCAGGTCGGCGCGCGCTGGCGGGCGGCCGCGCAGCCCGTCGACGAAGCGCTCTATGATGCCGTGCAGCAGGAGCTTGCGCGCATGCTCGCGCTCCCCGTCCTCCGCGCCGCCGCCGCGCGCCGCGCGCCGTGGCGCATGACGCAGGTCTTCACGAACGACCGCCGCTACCGCGCCGTCTACCGCGCCCTGCGCAGCCTCGATGACGCGTACGACTTCACGACGGGCGCGGGCGACCGCCGCCTCATCCACGAAAAGACGGACAAGCTCTACGAATACTGGCTGTTCTGCCGCATTTTGAAGGCCCTCGTCGTCCGCCAGGGCTGGCGGCTCGAGGCGCACGCGACCGTCGTCGAGGCCGTCCGCGCATTCTTCACCACAGCGGACGGCGCGCCGCCGCCGCGCGTCGTGCTGACGCATCCCGTCCGCCGCGCCGCCGTCGGCCGGGCGGGCGTCGCGCCCGACGACACGCTGCGCCTCGAGCTTTTTTATGACACGCGGCTCCGCGATGCGCTCGCCGACCGCTTTGCCGCACTCCCGGCACAGGCGCGGAAGGACGCCGGCGCGCTGACGCCCGATTTCCTCTTCCGCGTGCGGAGCGTCCAGGGCGGGACGGACGACGTTTTCCTCCTCGATGCGAAATACCGCAAGTACGACGAGATGACGCCGGGCGCGTGGACGGAGCGCGATCTCGGCCACGTCTGCGCGGAGAAGTACCTCGCGCGGCCGCTCGCCGCCGGCCTCGACATCATCCGCGCCGCCTTTATCGCCCACACGGACGCGGCGCCCGCCACGCCCGCGCAGCCGAACGCCGGCCTCGGCGCATACACGACGTACAACGCCGCGCTCGACCCGCGTTGCGCCGCCGCCGGCGCGCACCCCCTCCGTCCCGTCGGCGCGTTCTGCCTCGTGCCCGGGGCGGATGCCTCCGACCAGAACCTCGAAGCGTTTTTCGAGCTCCTGTTCGAGTACGTTGTCGGCTGCTGGGACACGTGCTGGCACTGCGGCTCGACGGACGTCGCCATTGACGTGCGCGGCACGGAGAGCGGCATCGCGAAATACCACATGACGTGCCGCCATTGCCACGCGTTCTGGGTCAAGACGCATTGCGGAAGGAGCCGCAGCCACACGCTCATCAAGCATCTGTTCAATTATTTCATCGAAGACGGCCACAAGACGTGGTTCGTCCGCTGCCCCGCCTGCGCGGCGGAGGCGGAGCAAAAAGGAGAATGACCGATGGCCCTCACACGCTATTACCTCTACCTCGACGAGAGCGGCAGCTTCCGCGAGCGCGGCGCCGCCCCGTCCGTCGTCGCCGGCTGGATCCGGCGCGGCCGCCCCATGGACGAGCAGGAGGCAAAAGACCTCGCGCACCGCGTCCGCCGCTCGTCGCGGGACTACGGCGCGATCCCGCTGCCGTTCCATGGCATCGAGGCCGCGCGGCAGGGCGTCGCGGGCGTCGGCGGCTACGCCGCGGCACTCCTCTCCGCGCTCACGGCCGCGGACGACATCCGCCTCGTCCATTTCGTCAACCAGAAGCACATCTCCATCGTCGACGAGCCCACGACGTACCTCCACGTCTTCTGCGACGGCATCCTCGCGCTCGTCTCGGACCTCCTCGAGCAGACGGACGGCGCGTTCGAGCTCCACATCCTCGCCGCGCAGCGCCAGGACGACGAGCTCCGCGCGCTGAAGCGCGAGGGGCGCATCGCTGCGGAGGAAAAGATCGCCATCCCGCATCACGCCTACCGCGTGCGCATCGACGAGCGCCTGCAGACGCTCATCGCCCGCCTCTCGTCCGCCGACCAGCGCCGCTTCCGCGCGTACACGTTCGAGACGGGCCTCGGCGACCGCGACTGGCGGCTCACGCTCGCCGACGCTGCCTGCTTTGCGTTGCGCGGCGGCCGCGAAAATATGACGGAACGCGAGTGCGCGCACGTCGACCAGCTGCCGTGCCTCCGCTACGAAGTCCCGGAAAAAGGCGCGTGGGAAGCCATCCGCGACGCGTTCCGCCACGGGCGGCAGGCCGAGGCCGTCAGCCTCTGGTACGGCACGTACGACGGCGTGCTCGGCGACGCGTACCGCACGGCGTTCGAGCGCGCCATCGGCACGTACTTCGCGCGCGGCGGCGAGCAGGAGCTCGCCATCACGTGCGCCATCCTTTCTGAGACCGTCCGCAAGCTCGTCCAGCGCCGCCTGTTCCGCGAGGCCGACGCGTTCCTCGCGAAGCTGCAGGACGAGCTCTATCCGCTCCTCGCGCCGCGCCTCACGGGGCGGAAACAGCGCCTGCTCGACCGCGTCCAGTTCGACGGCCACTTCTACCGCCTGACCATCGCGACGCACGAAGGCGACATCGCCGCCGCCGAGCGCGAGATCGCCGCGTGCGACGCGCTCCTGCCGCGCCTGCCGAAGACGTTCGAATCGCTCGACTACGACATCCGCTACCAGATCCGCGTCATCGAGCACCGCAAGAACACGTATGACTTCGCCGCCGCGCGCGACGCGCTCGGGCGCCTCGCCACGAGCATGGAGGAGCTTTTGGACGTCGTCGCCATGGTCGACGGCTTCGAAGACCTCGGCAAAGGCATGATCTCCGAAAACCTCGGCCGCATCAAGAACTCCCGTGCCGCCACGCTCTCCCTGCTCGCCGTGGAGCACCCGGACGACGAGACGCTCCTCGCGCAGGCCGAAGACGACGCGCGCGCCGCCCTCGCGCACTTCGCGGGCGACGCCGACCGCGCCCGCGTCTACGAACAGCTCGCCGAGGCGCAGGCGCTCCGGGGCGCGTACGCGGACGCCTGCGCCTCGCTCGCCGCCGCCTTCGGCGCGGAGGAGGGCACGCCCGCCGCCGTCCTCGCCGCCCTCCTCCAAGACGGCGACGGCGGAGCGAAAGCCTTCGGCCTCCTCCACTACGCCACCATCATGTCCCGCGCCCTCGCAGCGGAAGACGCGAATGGTGCGGGCGGCAATGGCAAGCGGGCGGCAGGGGACGCAGACGGCGGCGATGCGAAAACGGCGGACGCCGTCGGCGCCGCCATGATGGCCGCGTGGGACGCCGCTGCCGCCGAGATCGCGCCGCTCCTCCAGGACGATGCCTACCCGAATGACATCACGCTCTGGCGTCTCGCCTCCGCCTGCGCCCGCACCGGCAAGAAGAGCCGCCGCGACTACGCGGCCGCGTGCTACCGCACCGCCATCGCAGCCTGCCGCCGCATCCCGGACGGCAAGGACGCCCCCGCCGCCGTCGAAGACGCCGCCGCGCTCCCCATGGAGCTCGAGCGCGCCGTCCTCCTGCCGCAGCAGCAGGACGCGCACCTCGAGGAGCTCCGCAGCCACCTCGCCGCCTTCCTCGCCCGCACCGACCTCCCGCCCGCGCTCCGCGCCTGTTTCGCCGACTGGCCCGCCATCCTCGCGCCCCTCGCGAAAGCCGACCTCGCCGCAAAACGCGACAACCTCCTCGCCCTCGCCGCCCGCGTGCCCGTGCTCTGAAGGCGGCATGTTTCTGTACTGGAAATAAGAGGTATGCCGACAACCGCATTTGCCTGTCTATCGTATTGACGATGGACAGGCAAATGTTATAATGAAAGCAAGGAGATGATTCCCATGACCACCAGCATGACGATCCGCATGGATCCCGAAATCAAGAAACAATCGCAAGAGCTCTTCCACTCGCTCGGCCTCGACATGACGACGGCCATCAATCTGTTCCTGCGCCAGTCCCTCATGCACCGCGGCCTGCCGTTCGCCGTGCAGCAGCCGCTTCGCATGCCGTTATCTCTTGAAACGCTTTCTGCGGCAGAGCTCGATCAGGAGCTTCAGAAAGGCTATGATGACATCACCGCAGGACGCACAAAACCGGTGAATCAGGCATTCGCCGAAATTCGGAGGGACTATGGCGCATGACGACGTATACGGTTGACATCACGGAGCAAGCCGACCGCGATCTCCGTTCGATTTATCTGCATATTGCGGAACGTCTCGGTGCACCTGAAAATGCGAAAGGGCAACTCGATCGCCTCGAAGAAGCGATTTCCAAGCTCGATCAGATGCCCGAACGTTATCGACGTTACGAAAAAGAGCCGTGGCGTACGCGTAACCTTCGTGTTATGCCTGTGGACAATTTTGTCGTGTTTTATACATTCGCTGAGGCGCCGCATACGGTTACGATCATCCGCGTCATGTACGGCAGGCGCAACATTGAGCATGAACTAGATTTGCCAGGCATGTGATATCATCCATACCTTTTGAAGCGTCCGCACATCGCGGACGCTCGCTTTTTTTGTGTATTCTTGTATACCGAACGATTTCCATTGACATACCAACTATACATTTTTATAATAGGAGTTGCGCAACGCTATATTTATATGGCGAACAAATGTGTATACTTTGCGGACGACGGCGTCCGATCCGAACGGGCATCCAGGGGTGCGGAGATTTTTCGCATCCGTGCATCTTGCTTGGAGTTTTTCTGCCGCCTTGCCGCATCCAGAGGGAGAGAACGATATGTGCAGAATTGGTTCAATCAAGAGCAAGGTGCCCGTTCAGCCGTCCTTGGCACTGAAGCTCATGCTGCCGCAACAGGAGGGGCATGACAACTCAGGCTTCGCGATGGTCATGCAGGACCTCTACGGCATTTTCTCGGGCTACAAGGACAAGCCGCTCCTCTCGATGGCCGTCACGCAGCGCGGCGCGCAGCTCGTCGAGGAGTACATGGACGCGCACAACTTCGTCCAGATCGCGGAGTGGATTCCGATCCCGGACAAGCGCCCCGGCCTCGACATCCAGGCCATGCCATACTACATTTTCCGCAACTACGACTACCCCGAGGAGACGGCGCACATGTCGCAGCGGGAAAAGGAAGACCTGCTGCTCGACACGCGCCTCGCGCTCCGGAAGATCCTCGAAAAAGCCAACGCCGGCTACGTCTATTCGTTCTGGCCGGACGTCTTGACGCTGAAAGAGATCGGCGACCCCGCCGACATCGCGACGTACTTCCACCTCTGGGATGACAACGGCTGCCTCGTGGCGAAGTCCATCGTCGCGCAGTGCCGCCAGAACACGAACTACGCCATCGTGCGCTACGCGGCGCATCCGTTCTTCCTCCAGGGCTACACGCTCTGCGCGAACGGCGAGAACACGTTCTACACGAAGAACAAGGAGTTCCAGAAATCGCTGCACCGCGGCTACATCGGCTTCGAGTCCGACTCGCAGTGCTTTTTGAATACGCTTCATTATGTGCATCACGAGCTGCAGTGGCCGCTCGTCTATTACAAGCACGTCATCACGCCGCTGCCGTTCGACGAGATGAACGCGCGCGACGACCGCGACGTGCTGTCCTCCATCCGCCAGAGCCTCGCGAACCTCGAGATCAACGGGCCGAACACGGTCATCGCCGTCCTGCCGGATGGCACGATGATGACGTGCTGCGACAGCAAGAAGCTGCGCCCCGTCGTCGTCGGCCGCACGGACACGATGGTCGCCATTTCGTCCGAGGTCTGCGGGCTGAACGAGATCATGCCGGACCGTGACGAGACGCGCGACATCTACCCGAACGAGCGCGAGATCGTCACCATTGACAACAACCTGGAGGTAGCAAGATGCGAGCAGTAAAGACACAGGACGTGGGAGTGAACGATCTCCCTTGGAAAATCGAATACGATCCCGAGCGTTGCACGATGTGCGGCAGCTGCGTGGCGGCCTGCTCGTTCAAGGCCATCCATGTCGTGACGAAAGCGCGGAACCTCACCATTTCCGAAGAGGGCGTGCCGACGCCGAAGCGCACGCACGTCGCGCGCCCCATCATCGAGCAGGTCGCGAGCCTCACGGACCGCTGCCGGGGCTGCGGCATGTGCGAAAAAATCTGTCCGAACCACGCCATCCGTCCCGTGCGCAACCCGGACACGCGCCAGACGCTGCTCGCGAAGGACAACGGCCCCATCAAGCGCGGCGGCCGCACGAACCTCAACGCGCAGCGCGCGCTCGACTCCATCGTCGTCGGCCGCATCTCGCAGATGACGGACCCTTCGCTCGACGCGGCGCGCCACACGTTCGACATCCGCGCGCCGTTCGGCCGCGTGCTCGACTCGCATGAGCTGCCGTTCAAAGTCGTGGACGGCAAGCTCGTCAAGGCGAACCGCACGCCGCCGGTGCAGTGGATTTATCCGCTCATCTTTTCCGACATGTCCATCGGCGCGCTCTCGACGCGCGCGTGGGAAGCTGTCGCGCTCGCGGTCGGCTACCTCAACGAAAAATGCGGCCTGCCCGTGCGCATGAGCTCCGGCGAAGGCGGCATGCCCGTCAAGCTCCTCGAATCCGACTACCTGAAATATTTCATCATCCAGATCGCGTCCGGCCACTTCGGCTGGAACCGCATCATCAAGGCCATGCCGCACATGGTCACCGACCCGGGCGGCGTCCTCATCAAGATCGGCCAGGGCGCGAAGCCGGGCGACGGCGGCCTCCTGCCCGAGGCGAAAGTCGCCGAGCACGTCCAGGCCATCCGCGGCGTCCCGAAAGCGACGCTCGCGTCGCCGCCGAACCATCAGGGCCTCTACTCCATCGAAGAGTCCGTGCAGAAGATGCATCTCTCGATGAACGCGGCGTTCGGCTTCCGCGTGCCGGTCGCCATCAAGTGCGCGGCCTCGGCGACGTCGGTCTCCGTCTACAATAATTTGCTCCGTGACCCGTACAAGATTTGCGGCGGCTTCTTCATCGACGGCATCCAGGGCGGCACGGGCGCAGCGAACGAAGTCTCGCTCGACCACACCGGCCACCCCGTCGTCTCGAAGATCCGCGACTGCTACCTCGCGGCCGTCGCGCAGGGCCGCCAGGGACAGATTCCTCTGTACGGCGGCGGCGGCATCGGCATGACGGGCGATGCGGCGGCCGACGCGTTCAAGATGATGTGCCTCGGCGCGAACGGCGTGTTCGTCGGCAAGGTGCTCATCCAGCTGCTCGGCTGCGTCGGCAACGAGCAGGGCCGCTGCAACAGCTGCAACACGGGCAAATGCCCGATGGGCATCTGCACGCAGGACCCGCGCCTCGTCAAGCGCCTCGACATCGACCGCGGCGCGCAGAAGATCGTCGACTACGTCCTCACGTTCGACAAGGAGCTCAAAAAGCTCATGGCCCCGATCGGCAACTCCTCGCTCCCGATCGGCCGCAGCGACGCCCTCGTCTCGACGGACAAGAACGTCGCCGACCGCCTGGGCATCCAGTACGTCTGCTGACCCACTACCCCTAGCCCCCCTCTCCGAGGGGGGAGGGCCCGAAGGGCGGGGGGTGTGTCGGAGGTAGGGTGAAACAATTCGCACGAATGTAGCTGCGAAGGCAGATAGTAGGAGAGCATGCACTATGTTTAAGATAGAGACAATGAAAGGCCACGAGCGCATGTCCACGCAGGACTTGCTCCTGGCCATCGAACAGGCCGTCAAGAACGGCGAAACGGAATTTGACATCGCGGCGTCCGGCCAGCATGACATCGGCGGCCCGCTCTGGAACGCGGACGGCAAGACGCTCCATTTCCACGTCACGAACGCCGGCCAGCGCGTGGGCTCCATGTGCCTGCCCGGCACGGAGATCGTCGTCGACGAATCGACGTCTGCCGACGTCGGCTGGCTGAATGCCGGCGGCCTCATCACGGTCAAAGGCGACGCCGGCGACACGGCGGGCCATTGCTCGTCGGGCGGCAAGATTTACATCGGCGGCCGCGCCGGCACGCGCTCGGGCTCGCTGATGAAGCACGACCCGCTCTACGAAGAGCCGGAACTCTGGATCTTGAAAAACGTCGGCTCGTTCTCGTTCGAGTTCATGGGCGGCGGCAAGGCCGTCGTCTGCGGCTGGGACTCCGAGGAGTTCGAGTCCGTGCTCGGCGAGCGCCCCTGCGTCGGCATGGTCGGCGGCGTCGTCTACGTGCGCGGCCCCATCGACCAGCTGCCGCCGGACGTGCGCCCGCATGCGCTTGATGATGACGACATCGCGTTCCTCAAAGGCGGCATGGGCGCGTTCCTCGCCGCCGTCGACCACGCGGACCTCGAAGCCGAGCTCAGCGATTGGACGCAGTGGCAGAAGCTCGTGCCGCTCACGGCTGCCGAAAAGGCCGCGCTGCCGAAGCCCGAGAGCGTCCGCGATTTCCGCCTGCACGAGTGGGTGAAAGGCGGCATCTTCTCCGACGTCGCACACGATGATTTCGCCGTCCACGCGACGTTGTCGCACGGCGATTACCGCCTGCGCGTGCCGTCGTGGGACAACGCGAAATACGCCGCGCCGTGCGAATTTTCCTGCCCGACCGGCATCCCGACGCAGCGCCGTTACGGCCTCATCCGCCAGGGCAAGACGGACGAAGCCATCCAGCTCGAGCTCGACTACACGCCGTTCCCGGGCTCCGTCTGCGGCTCCGTCTGCCCGAACCCCTGCATGGACGGCTGCACGCGCGGCGGCATCGACTTCCCGATCCAGATCGGCGATCTCGGCTACCTCTCCGCATTCGCGCAGGTCGAGCCGCCGAAAACGAAGACGGGCAAGACCGTCGCCGTCATCGGCGGCGGCGTCGCCGGCCTCTCGGCCGCGTGGCAGCTCGCGCGCAAAGGCCACACGGTCACCGTCTATGACGACGCCGACCACATCGGCGGCAAGCTCGAGCAGGTCATCCCGCGCGGCCGCCTGTCACACGAACTGCTGGAGGCTGAGCTCAAGCGCATCGAGGGCGTCGGCGTGACGTTCGTCAGCAAGACGAAAGTCGACCAGGCGAAATTTGCCGAGCTTCAGAAAACGAACGATGCCGTCATCGTCGCGACGGGCGGCACGAAATCGCGCTATTTCCCGTGGGAAGGCGTCGAGCACCTCACGATGGGCCTCGAATACCTCAAAGCCATCAACCGCGGCGAGCACCCGCAGACGGGCAAGCACGTCGTCGTCATCGGCGCCGGCAACTCCGGCATGGACACGTGTCGCGGCGCGTATGACATGGGCGCCGAGACCGTCGTCGCTGTCGACGTGCAGAAGCCGGCGGCCTTCGCTGACGAGATCGCCTACGTCGAAGGGCGCGGCGGCAAGCTCGTCTGGCCGTTCTTCACGTCGAAGATCACGCCCGAGGGCGTCTACGGCAGTGACGGCCGCTTCATCGAGGCCGACCAGGTCATCGTCTCCATCGGCGAAGAGCCGGTGCTCGACTTCCTGCCGGACGATGAGCGCATCAATTATTTCCGCAAGAGCTGGCTCGTCCCGGACAAGACGCAGTCCATCCTCCCAGGCGTCTTTACGGCCGGCGACACGATCAAACCGGGCCGCCTCACGGACGCCATCGGCAGCGGCCGCAAAGCCGCGTGGTACGCCGACCAGTACCTGAACGGCACGGCCGAGCCGTTCCCCGAGAAAAAGAAAGTCCCGGCCGAGCAGCTGTCGACCGCCTACTTCGAACGCTGC
>NZ_JALFCU010000030.1 GCF_022771645.1 Selenomonas sp. | reverse complement strand
GTCTGTCAAGCTTATTCTTGAGAATTCACGCAACTTTAACGAAAAAATCGTCCCTGCATCGCGGACAGCGGTGGGGGGAAGAGAAAAAAATAGAACCCCGAACCCTTGATTTTATTCAGGTTCGAGATTCTGAAAATGCATTCCCCTCTGCGGGGGGGGGCGGCGTTGGATGGGGCGCCCGCGATTCCCTCAACGCCTTCTCTTTTGATTGTATCCTACCACAAAACCTTTGAACGTGGCAAAAAAGCGGCACGAAATGCACTTTCGTGGCACGAAATGCAGAAAACAAGAAGCAGGAGGAAAATCCGTACACGGATTTCCTCCTGCTTCCTCGTGGGTTTTCATGTTTCTCAAAGTAGCGCATCAAGCCACATTGTCATATTCGACAATCGCCACCTCTTGCACCATGTCCCGGATTTTATCGATGATCCGTTCCAGACGGTCGGACACCTCATCCGTATAATACGCTTCGCCGCATTGCGTGCAAACCAAAGCGGGTACATCTTTGATGACAATCACGCAATTCTCCAACGTCGCCACATACGTCTTCCGCGCTTGTTCCAAATCACCTTTGCACATAAAGCATTTCATTTCTGTCACCTCCGCGTCTTCCCATCCAGCAGCCATTTGCGATCACTCGGTTGATAAGCTGTGATGGATGGCACGCTCCGACACGAGCTGTTTCAATCGTTCAAAATCGACGAGCTGTTCTTCATCTCTTTGCATGACAAGCTCCTGCATCTGTTTTTCTTTGCTCTTATTTTATCGAAAACCGCCGGCTTCTGCAACCGTCCTGCTGTCACAACAAAAATTCATCTGCCAATGTCAAAAAGCGGCACGAAATGCAGATTTTTGGAACGAAACGCATAAAGCGGCGCATGTTTGGGCATCGAAATCTGTGATAAAATAGGATGAAAGGGGGTTGATCGTCATGGCAATACATCTGGGGCTGGATGGCAAACGCTGGAAGCGGGCTTTTCGCACGGGCATCGTGGCGCTCGGCGTGGCGTTCGCGGCTGCGCCGCTCGCGGCGTCGGCGCATGGCAACATCTGGATGGACGAGAGCGTCCCGCAGGCGGAGCGCGCAACGGCGCCGTATGACGCGGCGGCCGTGAGCGACGCGGATCCAAATGTGGATGGCTATCTCGTGCCGCGCCTGCGCTTCCAGCGCGAGCGCGTGGATGTCTCGCCCGCGACGTGGACGAACGTGACCGTCGAGAGCTACGTGAACATCGACAACGGGCCGTACGGCAGCGAATACCGCCGCGACTGGCGAAGCTGGCCCATGACGCACGTCGTCCCCGAGATGCGGCGCACGCTGCAGATGATCGACTGCGACTTCGCGCTGTACGATGCGCGCACGCACAAGAAAGTGCTGACGCTCTATGACGCGTATCGCAATTACGACGTCGACACCGACCACGCGATGGAGGTCATCGCGAAAAATTTCGCCGGCGACTGGAGCCGGCTGAAGGAGAAAAAGCGCCGCGAGGCGAAGGCCGGCACGCCAACGCTGAGCCTCGAAGCGCTCACGCTCCCGGAGGACGTCGCAGCAGACCCGTACGCCGCCGACACGATCGCCTACGCGTTCCACGACGACGCGGATGGATCACATGGAGTCGTTCACTTGGTACGACAGCAGCCGCAACGCGCACACCGGCACGCGCACGTACTACGTGACGGACGTCCAGGATCACCCGGGCGGGTACAGCTTTTACTATCACGTCAACGCCACGCTCTATCTCAAAGACCGCTTGACGGGCGCGACGGTCTACACGAAGACGTACGACCGCGAGGATGCGGACCGCTACGCCAACGCGTTGCACGCGATGTTCGGCGACTTCTACCGCGAAGCGGACGAGCGGCTCGGGAACACGTGACATGTTCGGAGGGAGGCAATCCAGATGAAACGACTCATTTATTTGTTCTTGGCAGCGATCTCAGCCATCGTCTTTGTCTATGCTGCGTACAACGGCGTGGAGGAATGGAACCGTTCGGACGCGGTCGCAGCGATGCAGGAAGAGGCGTATACGGGCGAGACGAAGGGCAGAAAAATCGCTCAAGAGAGCTACATCAAATACTGTTTCCATCTCACGAGGTACTACCGGGCAACGTTCGAGTACGAAGTGGATGGAAAGACGTATCAGGCAGAGGTCGATTCCGGCCTCGAGCCGTGGGATGAAGAAGAAGTCCACTACGTCCCCGACGATCCCGCGACATGCTACGTCGGCCAATTCCCGAGCCGCGAGGACGAGAGCGGCGACTACTTCGGTACTGCTGTCGTGGCAGGCGTCATGGCCGCCGTCTTCGGCGCCGGGGCGCTCGGGTTTTACTGAGGGAAAAAGGGACACTTACGAAACCGAATCCATAGGTATCTGTTGCCGAGCGTAAGGAATACAGCAGCCTCTCCCTACGGGAGAGGGGGACCGCGTTAGCGGTGGAGAGGGTGTCGGAGGTACGACGTAACGAATACAAGCAAATTAGGGTCGAAGGATTTAAAACGTCCTTCGACCCTAATTTTTCACATAAAAGTTACGACCTACCTTCGACACCCTTTCCGTCGCCTACGGCGCCACCTTCCCCGTAGGGGAAGGCTGCTGTATGAGTTACGCTCGGCAACAGATAGTTGCGAAATCTGTCTAGCAACCGCAACAGTTCCTTGATTTCCCACGCGGCTTTTCTCAGTCGTCATCCGTCCAGTCCCGCCCTTTCGAGGTGCGGACCTTTCGGGTGTAGAGATACGTATCGTCTTCGCCCGTGAGTTTGAAGCTGCCTTTTTTCAGGTACTCCGTCGCGTCGGGCGCGGGGTGGACGTTGCTCATCTGGTCGATGAAATACTGGCGCACGCCGTAGCCGCAGATGAGCGCGATGACGAGCGCGATGGCGAGGAAGATGGCGAAGAGGCCTTTGTCCGTGTCGAGCTCTCCGAGCCAGCAGAGGAATTTGATGAGGTAGTAGCAGATCGGCCAGGAGATGAGCGTCGCGACGGCGAAGTAGAGCCAGGATTTTTTGTGGTCGTACGGCAGGCTGCCGGCCATCTTGCCGGTCTGGCCGTTCATGAGGAACATGTACGGCGTGTTTTCGTAGCGCGTCGTGAGGATCCAGACGGGCGCCATGACATAGGAGACGGCGCTTTTTTTCTTGCGGATCTTCGGCTCGCCCTTGAGGTCGACCTCGTCGTAGTCCTCGACGGTGTCCTGCAGGAGGTCGATGGCGCTCTGCGTGATGCGTTCGTCGGCGCGCGGCACGGCAGCGTCGACATCCACGTCGTAGCGGTCGGCGAGCGCGCCCGTGAGATAGGCGGGTGTGAAGTCTTCGAGCTGATCATAGTCGAACGGCTCGATGCTCTCCATGAACGTGTCGTCCATCTTTTCACTGCCGTCGACGGGGACGCGCAGGAACGTCATCTTGCCCTCGCGATAGCAATCGTAATAGGAAATCTCGCGCACGGTATCGTCGCCGTCGTCGTACTCGTGGATGTGCTTCGCCTCGAACGAGGCCTGCGCCTTGATCCGCGCGTCGAACAGCCAGTACGGCACGTACATGGCCTGCACGTGCTCGACGCGGTTGCCTTTCTTGAACGCGGCGGGGAGCAGGCTCTTGCCTTCGTAAAATTTATTGAGCGCGGCGACGGCGTCTTTCTTCGTCTTTTGGAACGGGATGATCTCGTCGGGCTTCAGCGCGCCGTCGAAGCGCGCAGGGAGCATCGTCGGGTTGCCGCAGTAGCAGCATTCCGTCGCCATCGTGTTCGCATCCGTGACGAGCTCGGCGCCGCATGCGGAGCAATGGAACGCGTGGAGGCCGGCGGCCTCTTCCTCGCTCCACCCCGCGCCGGCGGCTTCCGTCGCCCACTGTTCCTCCTGCTCGCGTTCGGCAGCAGCGGCGCGCTCCTGCGCCTTCTGGAACATCTCCTCAATGACGTCCGTGTCAAACGTCGTGCCGCAGTACTCGCACGTCACGTGATCCGTGCCGGGGAGATAAGAAAGCGGCGCGCCGCAGTTCGGACATTTGTAGCTGACCGATGTCGCAGCCATAGACTCACACCTCACAGTTCGTTGAAAATGTTATGGATGCTAATGTCATTAAGTTAAGAAGCTGGTGAACGCACTAGCCCGAAAGCCTCTCCCTCAGGGAGAGGGGGACCGCGAAGCGGTGGAGCGGGTCCCCTGTACGGCAAAACAATTCGCACGACTGAACTTCCGCGGGTGCGAGTACGAAACGTCTGCCTGCGCGCACCCGCGAAGAGTTGCGCCCTACAAACTCAACAAACGTACAAGGGACCCTTTCCGTCCCCTTCGGGGCCACCTTCCCCTGAGGGGAAGGCTTTGATTGGAGCGCCACCATCTCTTATCTTAATTACATTGCCTCTGGGAGAAGCGTTTACGGCCGCGGTTTTCCGCAGTTTTGGCAGAATTTCCCCGTGTTCTTCGTGCCGCAGGAGCAGGTCCAGTCGCCGGCCGGGCGCGGTTTGCCGCAGTTCGTACAGAACTTGCCGGTGTTTTGCGTGCCGCAGGAGCACGTCCATGCGCCTGTCGCGGCTGGTTTCGGCTTGCCGCAGTTCTGGCAGAATTTTCCCGTGTTCGCCGTGCCGCACGCGCATGTCCACGTGCCGGTGGCCGGCGCGGCGGGGCGTCCGACATTTTGTGCGGGGCGCTGCGCTGCCATCTGTGCCGCCTGCTGGTAGAGGCCGGCGCCGGCCTGGCCTGCCATCTGCATGCCGAAGAGGCCCATCGCGGCGCCGCCGCCTTCGTTCTGCGCGGCCATGCGCATGGCGTCGGCCTGCGCGTCGGCGGCCATGCCCATGGCGATGTCGGGACGGCCGCCGATGGCCGTGCCCATCTGGATCTTCTGCAGCTTTTCCTCGTCGGCTTCGTTCGCGCGCACGCTGCTGACGCCGAACGAGACGATCTCGATGCCGCGCAGGTCGCGCCATTTTTTCGACAGGACGTCGTTGAGCGCGTCTGCGAGTTCGAGCGTGCGGCCCGGCAGTTCCGTGTAGTCGATATGCTGTGCCGAGATGCGCGCGAACGCCGGCTGCAGCGCCGTCAAAAGTTCCGTCTTGAGCTGGCTGTCGATCTGGTCGCGCGTGTAGACGTCCGCCGCGTTGCCCGCGACGTTCGTGTAGAAGAGGATCGGGTTCGTGATGCGGTAGCTGTACTGGCCGAAGCAGCGGATGCGCACGAGGAGGTTCAGCCCCGACGCCTCGTCCGTGACCTTGAACGGGACGTCGCTCGGCGTGCCGTACTTGTTGCCCGTGATTTCCTTCGTGTTGATGTAGTAGACGCGCTGGTCCTTGCCCGTGTCGCCGCCGAACGAGAAACGGCGCGCGATCTCGCCGAAGATGTCGACGACGTTCTCGCCGAGGTCGCCGGAGAAGATGGACGGCTCGTTCGACTTGTCATACGTGAATGCGCCGGGCTCGGCCGCGAGCTCGACGACCTTGCCGGACTCGACGATGATGGCGCACTGCCCGTCGGCAACGGAGATGACGGAGCCGTTCGAGATGACGTTGTCACTGCCGTTGTTCCCGCTGCGCCGCCCCTTCTGCCGCTCGCCCTTCGCGAGGAGCGTGTCCGCGTCGAGGCTCTCGCAGACGAAAAATTCCTTCCACTGGTCAGCGAACACGCCGCCGATCGAACCAACGGCCGCTTTGATGAGTCCCATGGTGTGTTTCCTCCCTTTGTGGTGTGTGGTTGAAACTAAAAGGCTGAACAAAATGAACAAATCTATCGGGCTGTTGCCGAGCGTAACGAATCCAGAAAGCCTCTCCCCCAGGGGAGAGGTGCCGAGCGAAAGCGAGGCGGAGAGGGTGGCGAAGGTAGGATGAAACTATATTCTCGATTATAACGGCGAAGGACGGCAATAACTTACAGCTCCCTTCGCCATGACTATCCTGCGATTTGTTGCTTCCTACCTTCGCCACCCTTAGCCACAAGCGGCATAAGCGACCACATCGGCGCTAAAGCGCCGTGTGTCTGCTTATCCACCGCTTCGCGGTCCCCCTTCCCCGTAGGGGAAGGCTGCTGGATTTGGAACGTTCGGCAACAGATGAAACGCATTTTGTTATCGCAACAAAATAATCAAATTCTCTTGTCGTAACAAAATTACGCCTGCGGAGCTTCGGTCAGCTTCTTCGCCTCTCCCGCCACGCCTTCATACAGTTCCATGAGCTCCGCATGATGCGCGCGGATGGTGGCTTCGGCTTCGCTTTTTTCTTCCACCGTCGTCTCCGCCTTCCCGATGGCTTTCGCTGCGAGTTCGAGGCTCTTGGCGAGTTCGGAGAGGTGTTTCGCGCCGATGGAGATGGCGTTGGATTTCAGGGCGTGGACGTCGATGGCGTAGGTCTGCCAGTCGGCGGCGGCGTACGCGGCGGCGATCTTCGCGGCTTTCTTCGGCTGGAGGTCGGCGAACATGCGGAGCATCGGGTCGTAGAGGTCGCGGATGCCGCCGGCGTAGCTGAGGCCGAGCGCGGTGTCGATGAGTAGATCGGCGTCTTCGGTGGCTTCTTCCGATGCAACGGCTGTGGCTTCCGTCGGCATGGCTGCTTCCTCCTTTCCGTTATTCGCCCCGCCGCCGTCCGTTTCCTGCAACGCGGCCGGCAGCGTGCGGCGCAGGAGGTTTGTGAGTGCTTCGGGGTCGATGGGCTTTGCGAGGTAGTCGTCGAAGCCGGCGGCGAGGTACGTTTCCCTTGCGCCGACGACGGCGTTCGCCGTCAGGGCGACGATGGGCGTGCCTTTTGCGAGGCGTTCTTTTTTCATGAGCGCGAGCGTCTCCGTGCCGCTGAACTCCGGCATCATGTCATCGAGCAGCACGAGGTCGTACGGCTCTGCGCGCAGGCGGTCGAGGCATTCGCGGCCGCTCGCGGCGAGGCGGACGTGGGCGCGCGTTTCTTTCAGCAGGCTCTTCGCGACGAAGCGGTTCATCTCGTTGTCGTCGACGACGAGGATGTGCGCGTCGGGGATGAGGATCTGCGCGTGCGCCGGCTCGTCCTGCGCCGTGTCGCGCTGCAGGTCGAACGCGCCGATCTTTTCGGCCGAGCGCGCTTCGAGCGGCAGGTACGCCGTGAACGTCGAGCCTTTGCCGTACGTGCTCGTGAGCGTGATCGTGCCGCCCATGCGGCCCGTAAAGCGGCGCGTGAGCGCGAGGCCGAGGCCCGTGCCCTCGATGCTCCTGTTGCGCCGCGCATCGAGGCGGACGAAGTCGCCGAAGAGGCGCTGCTGGTCCTCGGGCTTGATCCCGATGCCCGTGTCCTGCACCTCGATGGCGAGCACGACGGGCGCGACGGCCGGCAGCGTGAGGCCGAGCGGCCATTTGTCCCGCGAGAGGCGCGTGACGGTCAGCGTGACGCTGCCCGTGCGCGTGTATTTCACGGCGTTCGTCAGGAGGTTCACCATGATCTGCTGCACGCGCGCGCCGTCGCCGTAAAGCACGGCGGGGATCGTCGGATCGACGATGGCGGTGAACGCGAGGTCTTTTTTCTCCGCGCGCAGGCGGATCATCGTGCAGGCGCGCTCGAGGATGTCGGCGATGCGGAACTCGGCGGGCTCGAGCTCCATCTTGCCGGCCTCGATCTTCGAGAGGTCGAGGATGTCGTTCACAATGCCGAGGAGCGCTTCGCCGGCCTCGTGCGCGCGATGCGCGTACGTGCGGATGTTTTTCGGAGGGCTTGCGCGCAGGATCATCTCGTTCATGCCGAGGATGGCGTTGATCGGCGTGCGGATCTCGTGCGACATGTGCGCGAGGAACGCGGTCTTCGCCTGGCTGGCCTGGTCGGCCTCCATGACGCGCCGCTCGCGCGTGAAGAGATACGCGGCGCTGACGGCGAACAGCAGCACGAGCATGGAGAACACCCAGATGACGAGCCGCGTGACGGCGAGCAGGCCGCCGTCGAGCGCCGACGCCGGCACGAAGCCGATGACCTGCCCGTCCATGCGCTTGAGGTCGGCCATGAAGACGACATTTTCCTCCTGGTCATAGAGCGCGGCGGATGGCGCGCTGTAGAGCCGCGCGCGCAACTGGCGCAGCACGCCGCCGAGCTCCATGCGGTCGATGTAGCCGCGGTCGGCCTCCGTCCAGTCGCCGCTGCTCATCGGCACGGAGCCGCCGGGCAGCACGAGCAGCACGCGCCCCGCGCCGTCGAAGCATTCGATGTCGAATTCTTTTGCGAGCTCCGCCTCCGTGTAGTGGCGGTAGAGCACATAGCGGATGTTTTCGCCGTAGAAAACGGGAACGGTCAAGAGCAGGCCTTTGCCCTTCGCGTAGCTGATGGCGGGGTAGCCTTGGAACGACTGGCGGATGCCGTCCCACTCGCTGACTTTCAGCGAGTCGCCGACGATGGCGCGGCCACGGTGCGCGAGCACGCCCATGCGCTTGATGCCCATGCCGTCGACGTCGCTCTCTTCGAGCAGGCTTTCCCACGAGTCCGTGCCCTTGATGCGGATGAGGTTCTCCATGCCCATGAGCTCCGCGCCGAAGCGCGCGTCGATGCGGTTCGCGAGCATGTCGATGTTCATGGCGACTTCCTGCTCGACGTACGTGTGGAACATCGTGCGGATGCGCTGCTGGAGCATGACGCCGACGACGATGAGCAGCACGAGGAACAGCGCGGGAAAGAGGATCATCGCGGTCCTGCGTTTTTCGAGTGCTTTTCGTAGGCTCACAAGAATTCCACTCCTTCCGCATACCAGTCGAGATGGATGAGCGCGGCGTCGGAGAGCGTCTCGCCGTCCGCGACGCGCAGCACGCCGTCCGTGTCATAGATCGCGCCGTCGAACACGCTGCCGTTCTCTCTGAGGCGCTGCTCCTCTGCCGCGACGCGCGCACGCGCCTCGTCGCTGACGCGCGGAGAAAAGCTCTGCAGCCCGACGGCGTCGTCCTCGACGCCGATCCAGTAGATGCTGCGGAAACGGCCTTTCAGATAATCGCGCAGCATCTTTTCGTAGACCATGTCCCACCGGCAGCGGACGTTTGCGAGGCCGAGATCGTTCGCGCCGGGATACGACTCGAGGTAGTCGAAATACGCGACGCCGTGCGCGTCGGCGTATGCCTGCACGGCCATCGTGTCCTGGTGGCTGTTCAGGATATCAACGCCGTGCTCGACGAGGCGCGCGGCGGCCTGCCGCTCGGCATCGGGGTTGTTCCAGCTGCCGACGAAGGCGACGAGCACGCGCACGTCCGGCCGCGTCTCTCGCGCGCCAAGCAGGAACGCGTTGACGGAGCGGCAGACCTCGGGGTTGCGCGTCGAGGCGACGTAGCCGATGCGCCCCGTCGCAGTCGTCAGGCCGGCGAGGATGCCCGCGAGGTATTCGCCCTGGTAGAGGCGGACGAAATACGGCACGCTGCTGCGCCCGGAGGCGTCGAGCTTCGGCAGGGCGACGTCCATGCGGCTGCCGTCCGCGTGCAGGCGGTCAGCGGCGCCCGAAAACTCCGCGCTCGTCGCGATGACGAGATCATGGCCGCGCCCCTCGAGTGTCTGCATCGCGGCCTCTGCGCTCGCGTCGTCGAACGTCACGTGGTCGATGGCGTCGACCGCGATGCCGCAGCGGCGCGCCGCCTCCACGACGCCGTCGTAGTGCTGGCGGTTCCAGCCGGCGTCGTCCGGGCCGCCGTAGAGCACGAGGCCGATGTGCGGCTGCTCCAGGACGGCGATGGTCTCGTCCTGCTGGCGGATGGAAAAGATCAGCCCGAGGATGCCGAAGACGAGCGCGAGCGCGACAAAATAGAGCGCGAGCATGAGCGGATGATGGCCAAAGACCGGCTTCATCGCAGCACCACCCCCTCCACGTACCAGTCGAGGCGGTCAAAGAGCTCCGTGTCCGAAAGATTTTCGCCCTCGGGGACGCGGAGCGCGCCGCCCGCGTCCGTGACGGGGCCGTAGAAGACGTCGGCCTCGCCGTCCTCGAGGAGCTGCGTCATCTGCCGCACGGCGCGCGTCGTCTCAGGCGTGACATCCGGGGCGAGCGGCGCGAGGCCGACGATGCCCGTCTCGATGCCCGCGAGACCGCGCCGTGCCGTGAGGCGGCCTTTCATGGCATCGTTCAAATATTTTTCGTAAATCGTATCCCAATGCCAGATCGGCGCGGTCAGCAGGACGTCGCTGTAGGCGGCGCTTGCGGCGTTGCAGCCGATGGCGCGGATGCCGTGCGCGCGCGCGACATCGAGCGGCCCGTACGTGTCGATGTGCATCGCGAGGATGTCGATCGCGGGGACGTTCGCGAGCAGCGTTTCCGTTGCTGCCTTCGTCGCCTCGTCGTCCGACCATGTGCCGCTGTAACGGACGTAGACTGTTGCCGTAGGAGCAGCGCGGCGCACGCCGAGCGTGAACGCGTCGATGCCGCGGATCGTCTCGGGGATCTCCGTCGCCGCGACGTAGCCAATCGCGCCCGTCCGCGTCGTGCGGCCCGCGACCAGCCCGGCGAGGTAGCGCGCCTGGTACATGCGCCCCATGTACGGCACGAGATTCGGCCGCACCTGCGTGCCCGTCGCCTGCAGGAACATGACGTCATGATGCGCCTCGGCCGCCTCCACCATCTCCGGCTCGAACGCGATGGACGTGCTGACAATGATGTTGCAGCCGTCGGCGATGAGCATGTCGGCCGCCGCGCGGCACGTCTCGGGCGTCACGTTCTCCTTGTACTGGAGCATGAGGCCGAGCGTGTCCGCCGCCTTCGCGAGGCCCTGCTGATGCGCGGCGTTCCAGCTGCTGTCCGTCGCGTCGCCGATCATGAGCACGCCGACGCGGTACGTGCGTGGCGTCTCAATGGCACGCTGCGTCGAGCCGAGCCCGGCGATGAGGATGAAGACGATGAAAAAAATCGTCCCGATGCCGACGAGCACGCGCATAGGGGTGGCCTCCTTTCACACTCTTTAGCCTCTCTCGGAGGGTAATGTCATTACGTCAAGACAAAGCGGTCATTCAAACTTCAGCCTCCCTCTCCGAGGGAGGGGGACCGCGAAGCGGTGGTGGGTGTGGCGAAGGTACGTTGGAACTCATCAGCATTTCATGAATGTCGAAGGTACGTCCTTCGACAGTAAAAATTTCATCGAGTTAGGCTTTTTCTTCGCCACACCTCCAGTCAGCTTCGCTGACAGCCCCCTCGGAGAGGGGGCCTGAGGTTGATTGGCTTTAGGCTATTCTAGTAACTTCATGACATGCCCCAGAGGAGAAATGCTTAATTTCCCGTATCCCTCATGTTGAACTCCGTATCTTCCTCAATCATAGCGAGCATGATATCCGCAAAAATCGGGTCGAACTGCGTACCGCGTCCTTTTGCGATCTCGCTCCGCGCCACTTCCTGCGGCAGCGCGTCGCGGTAGCTGCGCCTAGACGTCATGGCGTCGTAGGCGTCGGCGACGGCGATGATGCGCGCCATGCGCGGGATGGCCGCGCCCGCGAGGCCATCGGGGTAGCCGCGCCCGTCGAAGCGCTCGTGGTGCGAGCGCGCGCCGACGGAGAGCTCGGGGAACTCGACGACCGCCTTCAAGATGCTCGCGCCGGCCGTCGTGTGCGATTTGATGGTTTCAAATTCTTCGTCCGTGAGGCGCGACGGCTTGTTGATGATGTGCACGGGGACGCCGATCTTGCCGATGTCGTGGAGCAGCCCGACGGCGTAGATCGTCGCCTGCGCCGCTTCGTCGTCGCCCGCGCGCCGCGCAATCTCGCGCGCGTAGTCCGCGACGCGCTCCGAGTGGCCGCGCGTGTAGCGGTCTTTCACGTCGATCGTCTTCGCGAGCGCGAGGACGAGCTCGTCCAGCAGCCGCCGGCTCGAGGCGAGGCGTTCCTCCGCGAGCGCCGTCTTGCGCTCGACTTCGCTCTCGAGATGCGCCTGCAGATATTCGTAGCGCAGGATGCGCGCGACGCGCATGCGCAGCACGTCGGGGAAAAACGGCTTGTGCAAAAAATCCGTCGCGCCCGCCGAAAAGCCGCGCGCCTCGAGGTCCGGCGTCATGTCGCCCGTCAAGAGGATGACGGGCAACTCCTCCGTCGCCGGCGTCTCGCGGATGCGCGCGAGGATCGTCATGCCATCGATATCCGGCATCATGTAGTCGAGCAGCACGAGGTCGACCGTGTGCTCGGCGAGATACGCAAGCGCCTCCGCGCCGCTCGTCGCCTTCACGACGTCGTACGTCGCACCGAGGATGTGCTCGACCATCATCAGCGTCATCTCGTCATCGTCAACCGCCAGGATGCACGGAGGCAAGCCGGGCGTCAACGACTGCACCGACGCGTTCTTCTTCGTCTCCATGGCATCACCTTCTTTCTCATTTCTACTTTAGCAGATACCAACGCGAAAATGGAACGAAGCGGCACGAAATGCACTTTTTTGGCACGAAATGCAGAAAACAAGAAACCGAAGGAAATTCTTTCAATGGATTCCCTTCGGTTTGTTCGCGTTTTTCATTTCCGCATGTTCCGCAGCCGGTACGCTTCGACGGCGGCGCGGAGTTCGGCGCGGCCCTGGCGGCGGACGGGGATGGACGTGCCGTCCGTGAGGATGAACGCTTCGCCGCGCGTGTCGGCGATCGCGTCCATGTTCACGAGGTGGCTGCGGCTGACGCGCAGGAAGCGCGGGTCGGAGAAGAGCTCGGCGGCCTCCGTCATCGTCATGCGCGTGCGCAGCGGCGCGCGGCCTTTCGAGCGGTGGACGAGGATCGCGTGCAGCTCGCTCTCGATGTACGTGATGTCGCGGAGCGGCACGGGGATCGTCTGCGCCGCGATGCGCAGCTCGACGCTGCGTTCCTTCCAATGCAGCACGTCGCGCGCGCGCCGCATGCACTCGTCGATGTCCTCGGGGCGGATCGGCTTCACGCAGTAATGGAGCGCGTTGACGGCAAAGCCGTCGACGGCGTACTCCGCGCTGCCCGTCGTAAAGAAAATGACGCACGTCTCGGACATGAGCCGCACGAGCTTCGCAACGTCGATGCCGCTGCGCTCGCGCTCGAGCAGGATGTCGAGGAACACGATGTCGGCCGGGTGCTCGCGGAACGCGTCGAGGAATTCGTCAACGTCGCCGTATTCGCGCACGCGGAACAAGTCTTCTTCGTTTTCTTTCGTCATCCAGTACTGGATGAGCATCGCGAGGCGGTCGCGCGACTCCGCGTCGTCATCGAGGATCATGAGTCGCATGCTGATACCTCCACGAAGCGCTTCACGAGCGGGTAGCCGTACGGCTCCATCGCGAGCGCCTTGATCGTGCCGATGAACGGGAAGATCGTGGCCGGGATGATCGCGACGCAAAGGATGGCGGCCGCGATCATCAGGTCATCGTCATTGTCCGCCAGGCCGGCGAGCACCGTCCCGACGCCAACCATGAAGAGGAAGACGAGCGAGCAGATCTGCCAAGCGAGCGCCTGCTTCGCATGCGGCCGCACGAAATCATTGTTGCGGAACACGAGCCAGAGCAGCAGCGGCAGCCAGATGACGCCGACACCGAAAATCCAGCTCGCATGCGCGGCGGTCGCCGCGATGCGCTGGGGCCAAGTGATGTTTTCCATACGATTCGCTTCCTTTCTTTCACCTCGTCCGGAACAGCTGCACCCAGTAGTGCCCGTATGCGCTGCCGTCGGCGTAGCAGTAGCCGACGCCGAGCTCGCGGAGCTCGGGGTCGAGGATGTTCGCGCGGTGGCCCGGCGAATTCATCCACTGATCGACGGTCTCTTCCGGCGTCGCGAGGCCTGCCGCGATGTTCTCCGCGACGCGGCGGTAGCTGCCGTCAATGACCGTGAAGCACGACGAGCCGTCCGGGCGTGTATGCGAGAACAGCGAGACGATCTCCTCGGCGCGGATGTCCGCGTCATCGCAGAGGTCGGACGCGAGCGTCAGCGGCGCGAGGCCGTACGATGCGCGGTTCTCGTTGACGAGGTCGAGCACGCTCACAGCGTAGTCGGCATAATCGCCGCTGTCCGCGCCGCCATCGTCCTCATCATCGTCGTAGTAGGCATCGTCGTCATCGTCGTAGTATTCGTCATCATCGTCATCATAGTACTCATCGTCGTCATCGTCGTAGTACTCGTCATCGTAATCGCCACCGCACGAGCCGTCGGCGCAATCTTCCTCGTCGTCGTAGTACTCGTCGTCATCATCTTCGTCGTCGAAGTCTTCGTCATCGTCATACAGCGAGCCGGACGGAAATTCTTCCCAAGCGATCTGGACGGCCTGCTCCGCGAGCGCTTCGACGAGGTCGTCGTCAAGCAAGTGGTCGCAGCCCGCCGCCTCCGCGCGGTCCCAGATCTCGCCCTCGACGTCCGAGACGATGTCGGGATCGTCGAGGTCCTCGTCCTCCATGACGGCCATGACGGCCTCGCCCGAAATGTTGCCGAGCCGCTCGTAGAACTCATCCTCATCCATCGCGTCCCAATCGAGGTGATGAGCAGCAAAGGCGGGTTGGGCGAGAGGCGTGGGGGCGGCGAAGGGCAGGAATGCCAAAGAAAGGCCGAGTGCGCCAGTTCGTAGGATACACGTCAATTCTTTCATCATGATTTGTCACTTCCTGTGTAATAGCAGCCAATCAACCTCCAGCCTCCCTCTCCGAGGGAGGGGGACCGCGTTAGCGGTGGTGGGTGTGGCGAAGGTAAAACGAAACTTATTGCTGAGTTGTGCAGTCGAAGAAATCGCCAAAGTCGTACCTTCGCCGGCACAATCGTTTGAATAACTTACGCCCTACCTTCGCCACACCCTCAGTCAGCTTCGCTGACAGCCCCCTCGGAGAGGGGGCCTAATGTTGATTGGCTTGGGGACAATCCATTTACTTCATTCCATTGCCTTTTAGGCGAGACTTATTCCTCCCCCGCATCTTCCGCAATCCCGTCAACGATCTGCGTGATGTACTGCACGGGGATGTCGCACGCCGTCGGAACGGCCTCGTGGTAGGCGCGATACGCGGCGAGGGCGGCTGCCGTGTCACCGCGTTCGTCGTAGATGTTGCCTGCGATGCGGTGCGCGACGAAGGCGTCGGCGTCAGCGGCGAGGGCATCGTCGCAGTCGGCGAGTGCCGCATCATCGTCGCCCATCGAGCGATGGATGTCGGCGCGGGCGACGAAGGCACGAGCGTAACCCGCGTGCGCGGCGAGCACGCCGTCCACCATGGCGAGCGCTGTGTCCGTGTCGCCTTCGCGCCCCGCGACCATGGCGAGGCCGCACGTCGCGGCGGGATTCCCGGCGTCGAGTGCCGACGAGCGCGCGTATTCTTTCGCGGCGAACGATGTCAGGCCGAGCTCGAGGTACATGTCCCCGTTCTCGGATTTCTTCGGCGCGTCGTCTTTGGCTTTTGCCTGCTTTTCGCGCTCCTTCGCGACATCGTTCGCGTGCGCACGTTCATCGCGCAGCCACTTGTCGCGCGCGCCGCTCGCCGCATCGGACGCGTACGCGCGTTCGACGAGCGTCTGGAATTTTGCGCCCGTGCCGCTCGCGGCGAGCGCCGCTTTCAGCGGCGCATAGGCCGCGTTTTCGTCGAGGAAGTCGACCGTGCCGTCGCCATCCGTGCGGAACGACCACGCCGCGAAATTTTCGCAATCGTGGAAGCCCTTCGCGATGCCGCCGGGGTTGAAGCCGGCGCTCGCCATCGTGTAGAAGCCGCTCTCGTCCGCGCGCTTCTCGCTCGCGACCGACGTGTTTTTCACGACGAGGAAATTCGTGAAGACCTCGGGCAGCAGGCTGCCGACGCCGACAGACGAGACGTCGAACGCATCGAGCGCGACGTCCGAGAGCATGCTCGCGACGATCGTCTTCTGCGCGTCACGCGCGACGTGCTGGTTGTAACCGTGCGCCATTTCATGCGCGAGCACGGCCGCGAGCTCGTCCTCCTGGTAGTGGCAGGCGGCGACGAGCTTGTCGTAGACGCAGACATGGTCGGCGTAGTCGCAATAGGCGTTGAACTCGTCCTTGTGGAGCACCTGCCAGCGGAACGGCAGCGAGTTGTTCTTCAGCGCGTAATCGCCCCGCTCGACGAGGCGCGTCATGACGTCATCGGTCACAGAAACGGCGCGCTCATCCGGCGCGCCGTCCTCCGCTTGTGATTTGCCTGCTTCGCTGAAAAGTTCAGCTTGCACGGCCGGGTTGTCGCCGAGCGTGAGGAGCTGCGAGCGCATCATCGAGCCCATGACCACGCCGAAGACGGCTTCGATCGCGTCATCCGCGCCGAACTTCGCCTCCGCACGCGGCGCGTTCCACGACGGCGCGCCCGTCACGAGCATCGCCGCCGCGAGGAACGCCGCGAGCGTTTTCTTGCCGACGTGTTTCCACACACGTTGCGGTTTCATCTCGTACTCCCCCGATCATGTTTCGATGTCATTCAGATTCATTTGATGTTACGGGGCACCCACCACCGCTGACGCGGTCCCCCTCCCTCTGAGAGGGAGGCTAGGGAGGGGTGAGGGCGTTGCGCGCTCAACTTAAATATTAAGCTGTCGCGACGCCGCTGTTGTGCTCCTTCACCCACGAATACGTGATGTACAGGCTCGCGATGGACACGAGCGGCATGAGGTAAAGCGAGACCTGCTGGAGCAAGAGGCTGGCGATCCAGCAGCCGAAGAACAGCATCGCGCCCTTCTTCGCGCCGGCCGCGTAGAAGCCGCCGGCATTGAGCAGGAATGCGAGAATCATGGCAACGACCATGCTTTTCGGCTGGACAGGGACAAGAGATTTTTCGTTCGACATGGTGAGTTCCTCCTTTATGATCGGAAACACATTCTTTCAGAAAGGCTGCAAGGCGAGTAGACTGCCGTTGCCTTCCTGTTCTTTCCATGCTTACCGTATCATAAAATGGAGGAGTTTCGTCGCCGAGCGGCACGAAATGCAGATTTTTGGCACGAAATGCAGAAAACACGATGTTCGCGCGAAATCACGACGAAACGCGTCACCACGGCTGCGGCGTCATCGGCGTGACGACGCCGAACGCATAGCCCTTGTCCTTGAGGATCTGGATGATGGCCGGCAGCGCCTTGACCGTCTCCTCGTGGCCCTCGGACGAGTGCATGAGGATGATCGCCATGCGCGCGGCGGCCGCCTGATCCGTTTCATAGTTGATGTTGTCGATGAAATCCTGCGCGACCGGGTGGCCGGGCGCGGCGTCGGCGGAGCTCACGTTCCAGTCGTGCTCGACGTAGCCGCTCGCGCGAATGGCGGGCGCGTACGCGGACGTGAAGTGTCCGATCGTGCCGCCGGGCGCGCGCAGGATGAGCGGCCGCACGCCGAGGATGGCGTGGATGACCTCATCCGTGCGCTCCATCTCGGCAAGGAAGCCGTTCACATCGGGGTACAGCTTCTCATAGCGATGGTCGTAGCTATGGTTGCCGATGGCGTGGCCCTCGGCGTAGATGCGCTGGAGGACGTCGGGATGCGCCTCGGCCTGCGCGCCCGTGACGTAGAACGTCGCATGGACGCCGGCCTCGTGCAAGATGTCGAGCACGGCCGGCGTGTTCTTGCCATCCGGCCCGTCGTCAAACGTCAGATAGACCGTCTTGCCCGTGCGGTACGGCGCGATGTCGGGGAGCGCCGTCACGAGCCCCTGCGCCCGCCGCTCGGCCAGCGTATGCCGGTCGTAGACGGGGACGTCGGGGGCGTCCGGCGCGAGGTTCGAAAAGTCGTCCGCCGCAAAGATGCGGGTTGGAGCTTGCGGGGCGGCGGGGGTGGTTGGTGTTTGCTCTTGCGCGGCCTCCTGCGTCGCCGGCTGCGGGGGAGTTGGCTGCTTCGATGGGGAAACGGCGAACGCCGCGAGAGCGATGAGCACGAGGAGGGCGAGGGCGGGGAAAAGTTTGGGGGATTTTTGCTGCATGGTAGTCCTTTGGGTTCGTCGATAGGGTGAATGGTCATTCAACGCAAAGCTTCCCCATCTTAGCAGGGAAGCAATGTCGTGAAAGCGAATCGATGGTGCTGTTGCCGAGCGTAGCTTCCTCAGCAGCCTTCCCCTTCGGGGAAGGGGAAGGCTGCTGTAATCGTTACGTTCGGCAATAGATGAAGAAAAATCGAAATCCGAAACGAATTTATTTCAGAATCGTGATCCGTCCCTGCGCCTCTTGATAGCTTTCCGGCACAACGCCATTCAGCGCTTCTTTGAGGTAGTTGACGATGGCTTCCTTGTCGGCGTAGCCGATGCTCGTCGATTCGATGGCGCCGGGTTCGACGCAGTGGCCGTAGGCGTCGCCGCCGCGGACGACGAATTCGACCGTGACGACGTGGTACGTCGCGTCGAGGTCGAACGGCTTGCCGCCGACGCTCGTGATCTGGACGCGCGAGCCGAGGTTCTTCGGCGCGAAGTACGTGCTGCCCGGATACTGCCGGCCGTTCTCGTATGGCACGCGCGTGTCGATCGTGTACTCGATGCCTGCGACCTGCGGGAACGCGCCGATCGCACGCGGCGTCGCGCACGTCGCCGCCTCGAGGAGTTCGAGGAGGTCGCTGCCTTTGAGCGTCATGACGTAGAGCACGTTGTTGTACGGGACGGCGCGCGAAATGTCGCCGAGCGTCACCGTGCCGGCGGGGATGCTGGCGCGGATGCCGCCGCCGTTCGTGATGGCCGCGTCAACCGTCGTGCCGTCGATGACCGTCGCCTGATTCGCCTGCCAGAGGAACGCGTCCGCGACGAAGTCACCCGCATTCATCTCCATCGTTCGCACGCCCGGGTCGCGCGTCGCGTCGAGCGCGAACGCTGACGTGCCGATGGGCTTCGAGAGCTGCGCGTTGACATCATCGGCGACGCGGTCGATCAGCGCCTTCACATCTTTGTCCTGCGTGCGTTTTGCATCGAACGGCAGCAGTTCTTCCTGCCACTGGCCGTCTTTCCAGACGATGTGGCCGATGTTCTTCGTGTAGCTGCCCGTCTCGGCGAGCAGCGCGCCGCCCACGTAGAGATTTTTCACGGCATGGTCGTGGCCGTCGATGAAGATGTCGATGCCCGTGACGTTTTCGAGCACGTCGTTCGAGCGGTTGCCGACGTTGAAATTCTCGCTGCCCATGTGGCCGACAGCGACGATGAGGTCGCAGCCGAGCGCTTTCAGGTAGTTGACTTCTTTCTGCACGGCGGCGTAGAGGTCCTGGCCCTGCAAAAATTTCAGCCCCGCGACGGCCATCGGCGACGCACTCGTCGCGGCCTCCGGCGTCGTGATGCCGACGATGCCAATCTTGTGGTCGCCCTTGCGGACGATCGTGACGGGCTGCGCGAAGAGCTCGCCCGTCGCCTCCACGACGATGTTGCACGCCATCATCGGGAAGCGCGCCTCGCGGATGCGCGCGAGCGTCACGTCCTGCCCGTAGTCGAACTCATGGTTGCCGAGGCACATCGCATCATAGCCGACCGCGTTCATGAACGCGATGGCCGACGCGCCCTTGCTGAAATTCACGAGGTTGTTGTCCTGGATCGCGTCGCCCGCGTCGAGCAGCAGCACGTGTTTGCCCTGCGCCAAGAGCTCGTCGCGCAGGCCGGCGACGGCCGCCATGCCGTTCACGCCGTCCGCGTCGGAGCGCTGGTCATAGCCGTGCGTGTCATTCGTATGCAGGATGACGAGGTCGGAAAAATCTGCCGCAAAGGCCGTGCTGGTGAGGAGGCTCAGCACGAGCAGCAGGCAGCAAAACAGTCGCTTCATAAAAATACCTCCTTGGAGCTTTCGCAAAATATCTTACATCAACATGAGCGTCGAGAAGAAGTAATACGCGCCGATCGCGCCGACGACGATGCTCGCATACCAGAACATGATCTGCTTGACGAGCGCCGTCAGCGACGCGAGCAGGATGGCGATCTGGAGGTACGTCAGGCCGCTCGAGAAGCCCGTGCGGAGCTCGAGCGAATGGTCGCGCTTCGCCTCGAGGCCTTTCGCCGTCTCGCTGATCTCCTGCTCCTCCTGCTTGTACTGCTCGATCTTCTCCTGATATTTCGCGATGGTCTTGTCCGCCTGTTCGCGGTTGAACTGATCCTCGTGGAGCTTGATCTGGTCGATCTGCACCTTGTACGTGTTTTCCTTCAGGCTCTTCGCCTGATAGTACGCCCACTGGTCGGACGCCTGGCTCTGCGCGAGGATCGCGGCGTTTGTCAGGCCGCCGGCCTTCAGCGACGAGAACGTCGCGCAGATGGCGAGCAGCAGCGCCGTCAGCGCCACGAGCTTCATCTGGCGGTCGGAAAATTTCTTTTCGCCGTCCTCGGTCTTTTTTTCTTCGTCTTTTTTCTCTTCTGCCATAGGGGGTTGCCTCCTGTGTTTCAAAAAAATAGGAAAAGGGCTGTAGCAGCGGTCCTGCTGCGGCAGCCCTTCCCGGATGGGGATGCGGGAACGCCGCTTGCATCGGCCGTTCCCAGTTAGGAAAGGAGTGTGGGAAGGAATTGGCCCCGGTACGAGCGTGATCGTATCCGCCCGGGGCACGCTGCCCTCAGCGCATCTGGTCAGCGGGCTTTCCGCTTTAATCCTTTGCGCTTTTTTGGTTTCTCTTCCTCTTCTTCGTCCTCGTCCTCCTCATCATCGTCATCGTCATCGTCGTCGTAGTCATCATCGTCATCGTCATCATCGTCGTCGCCGCCGATGCCGCGCGCTTTCAACGCTTGGGCGGCAGCGGCGCGCTTCTGGAGGATGTCGAGCGAATGACCGGACTGGTCACGGATCTCGAGGAGCTCGTCCGTGCTCAGGCTCTCGTACTCTTCCGCCAGCTTGTCGATGTCTTCGGAATACTTATCGACCTTCTCGCTGAGATCATCGAGCTTGTCGTTGAACTCATCGAGCTTCTTGTCGAGGAAATCAAGAAATCCCATGGGGTGCACCTCCGTTTGTCAGGCGGCGAACCGCATCTGCCTTTGATCACTCGTCGTAGTCGCCGCCGTCGTCGTAGCCACCGTCGTCATAGCCGCCATCATCGTAGCCGCCATCGTCGTAGCCACCGTCGTCGCCATAGTCCTCGGCATCGTCATAGCCGCCGTCATCGCCATAGTCCTCGTCGCCGGCATCGTCATAATCTTCGTCGGCGCTGTCGTCGAAGTCTTCCTCCATGTCGTCGGCGTCATCATCGAAATCTTCGTCCATGTCGTCGGCATCATCGTCGAAGTCTTCATCGAGATCGTCGGCGTCATCATCATAGTCTTCGTCGAGGTCTTCGTCTTCATCATCGAAGTCTTCGTCATCGAGATCTTCGTCTTCATCGTCGAAATCCTCGTCGTCGAGATCTTCATCCTCGTCGTCATAGTCTTCGTCGTCGAAGTCCTCGTCATCATCGTAGTCTTCATCGTCGAAGTCTTCGTCGTCGTCATACTCGTCGTCGTCGAAGTCTTCGTCATCGTCGTAGTCTTCTTCTTCCTCCTCCCACTCTTCATACTCTTCCTCGTACTCTTCCCATTCTTCCGTCTCTTCTTCGATCTCATCGATGTCGAGGTCATCCCAATCGACGTCGCTGTCATCGACGAGCACGAAGACCACGAAGTCCGGGGAGGCCTCATAAATCGTGTACTCTTCTTCCGTCACGATGATGTAGCCCATGTAGTATGCGTACGCGGGGACGCTGAGCCCAGCGCGGGATGCGGCGCCCGACAGCATCTTCGCCGTGCACTTCTGGTTCTTGCCGCGGCCGTCCTTCTTGACTTTCTGCTGCGGCTTCGTCGGCTTCTTGGCCTTCTTGCCCTTCTTGTGCTTCTTGCCCTTCTTGTCTTGGCCCGTGACATGGCCTGACTGCGAGGAAGCAGCTTCCACAATGCTTCCGCCGAGGAGGCCCATGTCGTTCGTCGTCCCGACCGGCGCGATGCCGAACGCGACGCTCGCGCCGAACGCACACGCAACGAGCAGTGCGAGGCGTTTGTTCTTCTTCTGGTTGTTCATCGTGAGTTTCATGACAATCCACATCTCCTTAGTTTTTCCCGCCATCCGGCGGCCACACATTTCCTGATCTGTGAAAAATATAGCAGATTCCGTTCCCCCTCGGACGGAATGTGGCACGAAATGCACTTTTTTGGCACGAAATGCAGAAAACAATTTTGAGGGAGAATTTCAATACGAAAGAATACTGGTAAATTCGCCTCCCTCTCTGGAGGCAATGTCATTAAACGAAACGAACCCCAGCAGCCTCTCCCTCAGGGAGAGGACAGGCGCGGAACGAAGTGCAGCGCCAGGAGAGGGTCGCTTGTACGGCCTTCCGATTCGCACGGCGTAACACATCGCCGGTGCGCGCACGCCCCAAAGCATGACGTTCGTGCGCGCACCCGCGCAACATACGACGTTCGAATCCATCTGTCGTACAAGGGACCCTTTCCGACCCCTTCGGGGCCACCTTCCCCTGAGGGGAAGGCTTTTCATGCTACCCCTTATTCTTCTTATTCTTCATCATCATAATCTCCGCCGTCGTCGCCGCCATCGTCGTAGTCGTCGCCGCCGTCGTCTTCTTCGTAGTCTTCCTCTTCCTCCTCGTAATCTTCTTCGTCGTCTTCTACATCTTCATCGTCTTCATCGTCTTCGTCATCATCGTCGTCATCATCATCGTCATCGTCGTCATCATCATCATCGTCATCGTCGTCGTCGTCGTCGTCATCATCATCGTCATCGTCGTCATCATCATCGTCGTCATCGTCATCGTCATCATCGTCGACGTCGTCCCAGTCGATGTCGTCGTCGTCTTCGAGCTCGAACTCTTCGAAGTCATCGGAATCCATGTAGTCTTCGTATTCGTCTTCCGAGAGGAGCTCGTAGCCCATGATGGACGCGTACGTCGTCGTGCTGACGCCGGCGGCGCGGGCGGCTTTGTTGATCATGGATTTCGTGCATTTCTGCCCGCCGCCTTTGCCGCCGCGGCCGCCGCCGGACTTGCGGGAGGATTTGCTGTCGCGGCCGAGATTGCGGCGGAGCTTGTCCGCGAGACTGCCGGCCTTGTTTTTCTTCGAGCCGTGACTGCGGCTGTCGTCGCCACCGTCGTATTTCACCGCGATGATCTCGTCATCCTCGCCCTCGAGCTCGAAATCGGAGAGATCGTCGATATTGGCGTAAATGATGTAGACCTTGTTGCCGTCCTCGTCCGTGCCCTTGATGATCTCCGGCTCTTCGTCGTCGGAGAAAATCTCATCGAGGTCCGGCTTCTCGTCGAACGCGATGACGATATGCCCTTCGTCCTCGCCGTCGAGCTCGAACCAGTCGTACTCATCGATATCGAGATTCGGATAGTCCAGGCGGATTTTGCCGCGGTTGCCCTGCTTGTCGGTAAAACGGAGTTTCAATTCGTGCGTAGCCATGGTGTTGTCATCCTTTCGATATATAAAAGTGGTGAAACCTCAAAAATTTACTCGTACACCGTTGTCGTGATCTCGCCGTTCTTCAATTCGTACGACGCGAGGTCCGACATCGCGTAGTCGCCGGTCGGGGTGATGAAGTCGAAGACGTAGGCGTATGTACCATCGCCGAGCGGCTCGTCGGAAACCGTCGGGTTGTCGCCGAGCGTGAACGTCTCGGCGTCGATGAGCGCGACGTCTTCGCCGTTGCCGTTGATGGACGCGCCGTAGAGCTGCGTCGTCACCTGGTCGCCGGCTTTCAGCTTCACGAGGTTGCGATCGGCGGCGCCTTTTTCATTCAGGCCGGCGCGCGCGCCGAGGATCTTGTACGCCTGCGCCTCGATGTCAAACGCGACGAAGAGGTTCATCTGCTCGCCGTTCAGCTTGATCGGGATGGCGTACGTGATGTGGCTGTCCGTCTCGTTCGTCACGTCGATGTAGACGGGGTGCTTGTCCAGCATGACCCACGTGCCGTCGAAGTTGTCCTTGCACATGCCGCTGTCCCAATCCATGTCGACGTTCGCGTCGTTGCCGAGCATGACGAGCGCGTCCTGGCTCTCATCGTACCAGATGAGGTCGCAGCGGATCGTCGCGAGGTTCTCCATCTGCTGCTCCGTGAGCTTGCAGAACACCGTGCCGTCCTCATCGGCGTCGAGCGCGAGGTCTTCCATGCTGCTGACATCGAACATCGCGGAGCGCGTCTGGCCTTTCGGCGCCTTGCCCGTCGCGAGGTAGCGGTAAAGTTTCTTGTAGTTGTCGCTCGCCGCGCGCACGTCCTCGAACGCCGGCTGCTGCTCGACCTGGTACGGATAGTAGCACGACAGGCCGTGCGACTCCGTCTTCAGGTCGCCGCTCACTTTGTAAACGACGGCCGCGTCGAGCGCCGCCACGACTTCTTTCGACGTCTTCGGCAGCAGCTTTTCCGTGCGCTGCGCGAAATCGCCGAGGTCGATCATGTTCGTGAAGCCCGTGTCGCGCGTGTTGCCGCCGAAGTTCTCGGACTTCTTCGCCTGGCGGCCGTAGCGCGAGAAGAATTTCTTCGGATCAGCCTGCGCGACCCGCATCGCTTCGTCGCCCATCTTTTCATAGGCAGCGCGCAGCTGCGGGAGCTTCGAGAGGTCCGTGACGGAGAGCGTCGCTTCGTCCTCCGTGCCGACCTCCTCGCAGCCTTCCATGTACGCGTTGCAGATGACCTTCGCGAGCACGAGCGGGTCGCTGCCGACGCCTTTGTTGAAGCCGTCGACGATGCCCGTGTAGTACCAGCCGTTGCCCGGCTCGAGCTCCTGCGACGCGACGAGGTAGCGGCCGTAGCCCTCGAACGCGTTCGCGACGCCGTACGTCGCCATGAGGCAGCAGTCGAAGCCGACGATGTCGAACGGCGGCTTTTCCAGATTCTTGTCATACGTGCTCGCGAGCGCGTCCTGCATCTGGTTCAGCGACATCATGTTGCCGGAGCGCTCGTCGTAGCACGCGCCACCGACCGTGCCGCCGCCGTGATCCCAGACGATCAGGATGCGGTGGTCCGCCGCGTAGTTGTCATTCGCATAGTGCAGGAAATCGGCGAACGTGTCCGTCGCAGCCATATCGGCGTCGGCCTTGTGCTCGACCTTGCGCAGGCCGTCCTTGTCATAGACGAAGCGGTCGATCTCCTTGCGCTTGATTTCCTTGTTCTGCCATTTCTTCGCGCCGCCCGTCTGGATGACGAACGTCACGCCGTCGGGCGGCGGGTTCTTCGTGAGCTCCGCGAGGTCGGAGGACGCCGCGCCGTTCTCGGACTCGAGGTCCGTGCCGCAGACGTACATCTCGACGACCCACGTGCCCGTCGTCTTCTCGCCGAGGCCGTCGATCTTCGCATGGCTCGGCGAATCCTCGCCGTCGCTGCAGCCTGCAAAGGCGAGCAGCAGTACCGTGATGCAGAGCACGGCCGCCAAGGCTCTCCACAGCCCGGCGCGCCGCCTCGTTTTCCAAGGTTCCCTCATAAAGTTCCACTTCCTTTCGTTGTCTTTCTTGTGTGAAAATTGCCTCTGCGTCCATCATACCGCATG
>NZ_JALFCU010000091.1 GCF_022771645.1 Selenomonas sp. | reverse complement strand
ACCGCCGGTGAACCGGTTGTCGCGCCAGCGGCAGAGCCGGGTAGCTGCGTCCGGAAGGGATAAACGCTGAAAGCATCTAAGCGTGAAGCCCGTCCCGAGATGAAGTATCTTGGACTCCTTGAAGAAGACAAGGTTGATAGGCAGGGTGTGGAAGCGCCGTAAGGCGTGAAGCTGACCTGTACTAATAAGTCTTAAGCTTATCTAGAAACGCCAAAACCTAAAATGGGTTTCGTTCTTCTGTATAGTTTTGAGAGAACAGATTTTGTTCATCTCTATATATCCGGTGATGATGCCTGGATGGTTCCACCTGTTCCCATACCGAACACAGTAGTTAAGCATTCAGAGGCCGAAAGTACTTGCCTGGTGACGGGCTGGGAGGATAGGAAGTTGCCGGTTGACACAAAAAGCACTCGATTCGTCGGGTGCTTTTTTGTTTGTAAAAATACGAAACAGCCTCTCCCTCAGGGAGAGGACAGGCGCGGAGCGAAGCGCAGCGCCAGGAGCGGGTCGCTTGTACGACCTTTGCATACGTACGTCTGATGTGGTCGCCGGTGCGCGCACGTAATGTTTCCGTTTATACTTTGTTTTCATTTCCTCAGTTCTTTTTGACAACAGCGCTCTATACTATAGTCATCGAAAGGAACAAAATCTTTCGCAAGGGAATGCCTGATTTGGGGAGCGATTCTTATGAAGATCCAGTTTTCTCGCAAGCGTGCCATGCGCGCGATCCTCGCCACGGCCTTGGCGCTCGCGATGGCGGCGCCCGTGCCGATGAAACGTCGACCTCACGGGCACGAAAGACCACGGTGTCATGCTGTATCAGAGCTTCTCGGGCGACGCGGGCGTCGGCGAGGCGAGCTTCCAGGCTGTAGATTCCACGCTCCGCAACGACTCGGACGGTCCGATGTTTTTCGTGACGAATACGACGGCCAAGGCGAGCCTCCAAAACGTCGCGCTCGTGCAGCCGGGGGACACGCTCGTGAACGTCGCAGCGGGTCGTTGGGGCAAATCGGGCGCGAACGGCGGCGACTTCACGCTGACGGCAAAAGATCAGACGCTCACGGACGACGCCTATGTCACGACGCTCGTGGACGCGGCGACGGGCTACACGAACATCACGTCGAACGGGCACAACATCTATTACAACGCGGATGCCGCTGACGATCTCGGCGGACGGACGTACGCACTGCCTGGCGGCGGCAAGCTGATGCCGAAAGCGTGACGCTGTGTTCGTCAGCAAAAAGAGGCTGTTGCAGCTATACGTTGTTCCATCTGTTGCGAGCGTGACAACCACAACAGCCTCTCCCTACGGGAGAGGGGGACCGCGAAGCGGTGGAGAGGGTGTCGGAGGTACGGCCTAGCTTCTTTTACAAAAAATATCATCGAAGGTACGACTTTAAAACGCAAGTTTTTAAATACCTTCGATGATATTTTTGTTTTATGAAGTTTTGTCCTACCTTCGCCACCCTCTCAGTCGCGCTACGCGCGCCAGCTCTCCCCTAGGGGAGAGCCTTCTGAATAAGTTACGGTCGCAATCTTATGAACCCTTCTAGTAAATGTAACAACCCTTTTTTAGATATCATTTTTCTTTCAGGCACGCATCGAAGACAATCTGGTTCGCGAGGACGTCGAAGTCGGCGTTGTTGATCTGGGCGGCGGTTTCGAGGGCGGTCCAAGCGCCTTTGTAGTCTTTCTGCCGGAGCTTCGCGACGGCGATGGCGTTTTGCGCGGCGGCGCCTTGCGGGTTGCAATTCAGCGCGTGGTAGAACGCGGCCTCGGCGTCTTTGGGTTTCTTGTCCGCGAGGTAGAGCAGGCCGCGGTTGTACCAGGCGGCGGCAGAAAACGCCGGATGCGCGTCTAAGAGGTTGTCGTAGGCTCTCGCGGCGGCTTTCGTGTCGCCGGCCTGCGTCAGGAGGATCGCGAGGTCGTAGAGCGCCGTGCCGCTCGTGTCGTATGTCGCGCCGGTCTCGAAGTCGGCACGGGCTTTCTCTGTGTCGCCGCGCTTCGCGTAGACGATGCCGCGATAGAGGTAGCCATCCGCCTCGTCAGGCGCTTGTCGGCATTTTTTCTCGGCGGCGGCGAGGGCGGCGTCGCTCGCGTCGGGCGCTTTTGCCGCCGCCCAGAGGCGCAGGATGTCCTGGCCGTACGTCCGGCCGGGGACGGCCCAGATGCCGTTCAGGCCCGTCCAGGCCTGAACGCTGCCGTGGATGTCGGGGCGGTCGTGCACGATGAGGTCGTAGCGCGGGTCGACGACGGTGACGTGCGGCGGGTTCGACGAGGCGTAGGCGAGGAGGTGCTGGATGTGGGCGCGCACGCCGAGCTGCGGCGTGGCGAACGACGCACCGCGCACGCCGCCGCCGGTCGTTCCGAGGCCGCAGAAATTGTTCTGTGCGGGCACGACGTCGCCGCCGTAGGCGAAGAAGCCCGTTTCTTTCAGCGCCTGGCAGAGCGCGATGTCGGGGCGGATGCCCTCGCGGCCGGCCTCTTCGTAATAGTAGCGGACGATTTGCGGCACGGTACAGTTCAGCTTCGGCGCGGGGTTGCGGCGCGTGATGAACGCGGCCATCTGCTCAGGGCTAGCCTCGGCGCTGCCGAAGATCGTGACGGTCTCGGGCGCGGCCTCCTCAGGGAGCAGGAGCTCATCATAGGCAGGCGTGAGGCGCCACGCGACGTTCTCGATGGCCTTTTTGTTCACCTCGCCGGGCAGCGTTTTGCCGAAATCGGGCCGCGCGATCGTGACGCTGCCGGCGATCGGCCGCTCGGCGATTTCGGACGGCGCAGCGGCGGCAGGCGCGGCAAGCAGCCACGGCGCGAGGACGGCCGCCGCGAGCGGCAGGAATATCTGTTTTTTCAAGAGATAAGCCTCCTCGTTGACGTTTGAGAAAGAAACTTGTATAATAAGAGTCAGAAAAAGAGCGAACCGCAATCGCAGGCTCGCCAAGGTTAGCACATATGCGTTAGAGCAAAAGGCCAGAGCCGTTGGGAGTGGACTGGTCTTTTTTGCTGTCCGGTTTCTTTTTCGAACCTCGGATGCCAAGCCAAATGGACTTGGTCGAAATCGACAAACGGAATCCAAGGTCGCTATCATCCGGCGCTTTTGCGCGTCCCAAGTATTTTGCACTTGCGACACAAAGCAGGAACGTCCCAAGGGACAGAACCAAGATAGAAATGGCACAGATGATGTTTGTCCAGCCGTCTTGCATACGCATCACCTCCGCTTCCACGCCATATTGCTGCAGAGAGCAGCTGGGGAATCCTGAGGAGCGGGTACATGCACTATGCTTGACAAGACCATACGGTTGAAGTTCGCGTGGGGCAACATTCCCCGAATGTCTCTAGTATATCCCGAACATCCGCCCATCGTCAATCCGTTTTGACGGTGGACGGATGTTTTTGCATGTGATAGAATACGAGGAAGAAGAAACATCGGGAAATTTTCGAAGGGGGATTTTTCTATGGAGAACAAGACGCGGTTCCGTTGGGCGACGCTCGGCGTCGGGGTGATCGGCCACCAGCTCGCGGACGCGATGCAGGCGCTCGGCGGCAATCTCTACGCCGTCGGCAACCGCACGCATGAGAAGGCGGTAAAGTTTGCACAGGAGTACGGCATCGGCAAGGTCTATGACGACCCCGAGGAGATGTTCACGGATCCCGCCGTCGACATCGTCTACATCTCGACGCCGCACAACACGCACATCCAGTATCTGCGCAAAGCCCTCGCGGCTGGCAAGCATGTGCTCTGCGAGAAATCGATCACGCTGAACAGCGCGGAGCTCGAGGAGGCCGTCGCACTCGCGGAAGAGCATCACGTCGTGCTCGCCGAGGCGCAGACGATTTACCACATGCCGATCTACCGCGAGCTCGCGGCGATGGCAGCGGCGGGGAAGTTCGGGCCATTGAACGTCATCACGATGAACTTCGGCAGCTACAAAGACTACAACATGAAGAACCGCTTTTTCAACCGCAGCCTCGCCGGCGGCGCGATGCTCGACATCGGCGTCTACGCGCTGTCGTTCGTGCGCTGGTTTCTGAGCTCGTGCCCGACGGAGCTCTTGACGCAGGTGAAGTATGCGGAAACGGGTGTCGACGAGCAGGCGAGCCTGCTGCTGAAAAACAAGGACGGGCAGATGGCGACGGTCATGCTCTCGCTCCACTCGAAGCAGCCGAAGCGCGGCACGCTGTCGTTCGACAAGGCGTACGTCGAGCTCTATGAGTACCCGCGCGGCGACAAGGCTGTCATCACCTGGACGGAAGACGGCCGCAAGGAAGAGATCCTCGCGGGCAGCACGGCCGAGGCGCTGCAGTACGAGGTGCTCGATATGGAGACGGCGGTCAGCGGCGACCCGTCCGTCATGCACCTCGACTACACGCGCGATGTCATGCGCCTCATGACGCAGGCACGGGAGACGTGGGGGATGAAGTATCCCGAGGAAGAGTGAGCCGGAAGATTCCATGAAAATAAAAATGTCATACCGATAAAAAGATGGTGGAATGCCAAATTATTTTTGGTATTCCACCATCTTTTATGTTGCAAAATATTTTCTGGTATTTACTTCAGCGCACTCGTATCGAGCGATGTGAACCCTTCGAGGAGTTCTTTGACCTTCGCGGCAATCTCTTCGACGCCGCCTTTCTTGCTGCTCTCGACGTTCAGCGGCATCTGCGGATCGTGGAGCGAGAGGCGCAGGAGCGCCCAGCCGTGCGGGAAGACGAGGCGGACGCCTTCGTAGTTCGGCTGCGCGCGCTTGATGCCCTGGACGTCGGCGCGCTGCTCGAACGTCTTCAGCACGCCGTTGCCGTACGACTGGAAGTCGTCCTCGCCCTTGATGGCCATGCGGAACTCTTTGCTCTCGAGCGGCTCGCCGAGCTTCTTGATGAGCGACGACAGCTTCTTGCCCTGCTGCTTCGCCTTCGCGGCGGCGATGAGCAGGCGTACGGCGAGGTACGCGCCGTCGTCGAGATAATAGTTCTCGGAGAGCGCGCCGTGGCCGCTCGTCTCGATCGCGAGCGGCGAGACGGTGCCGGCCTTGTTCAGGCGGATGCACTCGTCGATGACGTTCTTGTAGCCGCGCATGTAACGGTGATGCTTGAGGCCGAGGTCTTTCGTCAGGAACTCCGTGAGCTCGTCGCTCGTGACGGAGTCCGTGACGATCGTGCTCTGCGGATACTCCGGCGCGAGGATGGCGGCCATCATGCCGATGAGCGCGTTGCGGCTGACCTCGCGGCCATTGCCGAGCACGGCGCTCATGCGGTCGACGTCGGTGTCAAAGATGAAGCCGAGGTCGGCGTGGCTGTCGACGACGGCCTTCTTGATGGCCGCCATGGCCTGCTTGTTCTCGGGGTTCGGGATGTGGTTCGGGAAATGGCCGTCCGGCTCGAGGAAAACGCTCCCGGACGTGTCCGCGCCGAGGCGGCCGAGGATCTGCGACGCGAAGAAGCCGCCCGCGCCGTTGCCGGCGTCGACGACGACGTGCATGCCCTTGAGTGGCGTGTTCTCGTCGCCGAGCGCCTTGCGGATTTTTTTGCGCAGATAATGGCAGTAGCGGTCCATGAGGTCGTACTTCTGCACGCGCGTCGTGTCGCCCGTGACCTCTGGCGTGCGGCAGGCGTTCCTGAGGATCGTCAGCACCTCGTCATGCTCGACGCCGCCGGCCTCCGTGAAAAATTTCAGCCCGTTGCGGTTGTACGGCAGATGGCTCGCCGTGATCATGATCGAGCCGTCCATCTGCGTCTCTTTCAGCACGATGGACATGAACATCGCCGGTGTCGACGCGAGGCCGCAGTCGACCGTCACGCAGCCGGCCGCGGTCAGCGCCTGCAGCACCGCGCCCTTCAGCGCGTGCGCCGAGATGCGCGTGTCGTGGCCGACGGCGATGCGCAGGTCTTTCTTCGCTTTGCCCGTGCGCTCGGCGAGGAACTCGACGAAGCCCGACGCGATGCGGTTCGCCGCCTCGGTCGTGAGGTTCACCGGCTCGCCGTCGACGCCGTCGACCGCCACGCCGCGCACGTCGCTGCCGTTCGCGAGCTTCATCATCTGTTTTTCGGAAGTAATCATATAAAATACGCCCCCTGATTCGCTGTTGATTTCTACTCATACTATTCTGTAAAAAGGGGGGATTTCCTGCTTTGCGCGTGAAGATTCTTTCTCGGTCGCTGGCTTCAGGGCGATTCCGAACGAAATCCGGAATGCGGCATGGAGGAAATGGAATCAAGGCGGCTTTTCTTGCCGCAAAACGGATTTCTTATCGGAACCGCCCTTCCGCCCGAAGACACGACGTAATCGCGAAAACGTAACTTGCTATTGCCGAACGGAACAATACAGCAGCCTCTCCCTCAGGGAAAAGCAGACGCAAGGCGCTTTAGCGCCTATGCGGTCGCTTTATCCTTTAGGTCGAGGTGGCGCGCGTAGCGCGACGGAGCGGGTCCCTTGTACTACAGAACAAGTCGCACGTATCTTCTTCCGCGGGTGCGACTCATCTCCCCATCCCCTCGTTCATGCTCCCCGACCGGAATCCCTGCAGGTCGACCGCGACGTAGCGGAAGCCGAGGGCTTTGAGGTGCCAGCTCGTCTCCTCGCGCAATCCCGGGGCGGTGAGGAAGCGGGGGAGGTCCTCCGGCAGGAGCTCGATGCGGGCGAGGGTCGCGCCGTCATGGACGCGGACGCGGAGCTGGCGGAAGCCCTTGCTCATGAGAAATTCTTCGGCGGCGTTCACGCGGTTGAGAGCGTCCCGCGTCAGCGTCTCGCCGTAGGCGAAGCGCGAGGCGAGGCAGGCAGCGGATGGCTTGTCCCAGGTAGGGAGGCCGCGTTCTTTTGACAGCGCGCGGATGTCCGCCTTTGTCAGGCCGGCTGCGTGGAGCGGGCTCACGATGCCGAGTTCCTTCAGCGCGCGGCGGCCGGGGCGGTAGTCGCCATCGTCATCGAGGTTCGAGCCGTCGACGACAGCGGCGAGGCCGCGCTGTTTCGCGAGTGCGACCATATGCGAGAACAATGCGTGCTTGCAGAGGTAGCAGCGATCCGTCGGATTTGCGGCGACGCCCGGGATGGCGAGCGTATCGAAAGGCACGACGATGTGTTCGACGCCCCGCGCTCGGCAGAACGCGGCGGCCTCGTCGACGTCGCGCTGCGGCACGAACGGCGACGATGCCGTGAACGCGACGGCCTTTGCCCCCAGCACCTCGTGCGCCACGTCCAAGAGGAACGTCGAGTCGACGCCCGCGGAGAACGCGACGGCGGCGGAGGTGAGGGCGTGGAGGGTCTGCTTGAGCGTTTGATATTTGACAGAAAGCGTTTGTTCCATTGGGAAAGGCCCCTTTCTATAGAAAGCCTTCCCCTTCGGGGAAGGTGGCGGCCGCAGGCCGACGGAAAGGGTGTCGGAGGTAGGGCATGACGAGATGCAGGATTGTCATGTCGAAGGAATGCAAGAACTTACAGATGTCTTCGCAGTAACAATCGTGCGTGTTGTCCATTCCTACCTCCGCCACCCGCTCCGTCGCGCTACGCGCGCCACCTCTCCCGAAGGGAGAGGCTGCTGCACGAGCTACGTTTGGCAATAGATCGTGACGGCTCTAATCTCCCCAGTACTCCCGCACCACCTCGCGTACAAACCCCTGGCACGCCGGCCCGGTCCCGAGGTCCCACGGGTCCTGGTTCTTCAAAATGCTGTTCGAAATGATGCGGATGGCGAGGAAGGGGACGCCGAAGGACTGTGCGATCTGCGCGACGGCGTCGCCTTCCATTTCTTCGCAGAGCGAGCCGTAGAAGCGGCGCAGGAACTTCACGCGGTCGATGGCGCAGTTCCAGCTGTCGCATGTGCCGATCGTGCCTTCTACGACCTTGCCGCGTGGGTAGCGCGGGGCGGCGCGGCGGGCGGCGGCGAGGAGAGCTTCGTCTGCCGCGTGGTAGACCTCCTGCGTGAACGCCTGCTTTTCCGCATCCCACGCGAAGACGCCGAGCTGCTTCAGGTCGTCGTACGGCGCGCCCGCGCCCTCCGGCCGGTAGTGCGACTGCCACGCCGACTCGTTGACCGTCCGCGCGCCGAGCACGATGTCGTAGACGTCGAGGCCTGCGTCGTGCGCGCCGGCCGTGCCCTGGCTGAGGATGGCGCGCGGCGCGTAGCGCTCGATCGCGAGCGCCGCGAGCGCTGCCGCGTTCGCCATGCCCCATTGCGTCTCCTGGATGACGACGGGGTGGCCGAAAAGCCTGCCGCGCACGCAGCGCCACGGGCCGAACGGTTCTTCCTGTGCATCCGTCAGCGCGCCGATGAGCTCCGCCGTCTCGACGGACATCGCGCCTTGCACAATGATGGGTTGTTCTTTCATGGAATCGCCTCCGTTTTTTCTCCCGTTTCCTTCATTGTACGGGAAAAATTCCCGCTTTTCAACACGTTTCGATTCCATTACAATAGAGCGGAAAGGAGGCAGCCCCATGACCATCACCGTCGACGGCATTCCCGTCGAGCTCGTGCGGAGGCGCATGAAGAACATGTACCTGCGCGTCAAGAACGACGGCCGCGCCGTGCTGTCCGCGCCGCTCCGGATGCCGCGCGCGGACATCGATGCGTTCCTCGCCGCGCACGCCGCGTGGCTGCGGAAAACGGTCGACGCCGTGCAGCGCCGACCGCCTGCGGCGCCCGCTCACACGGCGACGGGCGAGACGCTGTACCTCTGGGGCGCGCCGCACGTCCTCGTCGTGCGTGAGGTGCCAGGCGCTCTACCGCGCGCAAAAAAAGACGGCGCGCGCATCGTGCTGACCGTCCGCCCCGGGACGGACGATGCGCACCGCGCCGCCGTGCTCAAAGAAATCTTGCGCGCCGAACTCGAGCGCGCCGTTGCCGAGCGACTTCCGGTCATCGAAGCGCGCACCGGCCTCCACGCGCGCGAATGGCACACGAAGGACATGAAGACGCGCTGGGGCACGTGCAACGTCCGCGCGCGCCGCATCTGGGTGAACCTCCAGCTCGTCCACCATCCGCGCATCTGCCTCGACTACCTCCTGCTGCACGAGCTCCTGCACCTCGTCGAGACGCACCACAACGCGCATTTTTACGCGCTCATGACGCGCTATATGCCCGCATGGAAAGACGTGCGGGCGCTCCTGAACCGATGATACGGAAAAAGCCCGCGCGTGCGGGCTTTTTGCATGTTCAGAGCGATGTGAATTCCCCTTCGAACGGCAGGCCGGTGTCTTCCTTTGTCGCCGTGTTCGTCGCCGGCGCCTGCCATTCGCCTTTTTCCTTTTTCTCCTGCAGGTACTGGTAGAGCTTCAGCATGTGGTCGACCTGCTGGCACTCGATGGCCGTCAGCAGGCGGTCGTCGTTCGAGCCGCCCTCGCGCGGGAAGATGATCTTCACGCCGCCGCCGTCCGTGCGGCCGATCACGCGCAGCGCCTTCAGCGTCTCGCCGCCGACGAGCTCGTCGAACTGCTCCGTGAAGCCGCCGCCCTCGCGCTCCGTCACCGTCACCTGCTGCGCCTCCGGGCGGATGTGGTACGTCGTATTCTCGTCCGGCATCACGTCGACGCCTGGGAAATTCTGCGGCGTCTGCCCGAGATGGCGCACGGACACATAGAGCATCGGGCCGTCCTGCCCCTTGATGATGTACGGCACGAGATAGATGCCGTCGTCCGTCGGCGGCTCGTAGCTTAAGAGCACGCGCCCGTAGTCGAGATTCTTCTGCACCATCTCCTGCTCGAGCGTCTCCGCGTCATCCATCGCGTCCGCGTCGCCGACGGCCGACTTCTTGTTCGGGTGGCGCTTCGCCTCGCGCTCCTTTTCGCGCGCCTCGCGCTCGAGCCGCTTCGCCTTCTGCTCCGCGAGCTGCGCGTCCTTCTTCTGCTGCACGACCGCCATCGTCTGCTGGTAATGCATCGCCGCGAAATGCCCGCCGACGCCTGCCACGCCGAGCACGATCGCCGCGACGAACCCGTATTTGATGATCGAAAGCTTCTTGCCCATGACGACTCCCTTCCTTCGTGCCGTTTCCAACGAAGTTTTGATTATCTTTCATATACGACACGCGCCCCGCGATTTCCTCTTTTCCACAAAAATCTCGTCCGTGGACGCTCTCGCTCTTGAAAAAACACCCGGCACGTGATAGAATATTTGAGTCAGTCAATGATGCGGGCGTAGTTCATTGGTAGAATGTCAGCTTCCCAAGCTAAAGAGGGGGGTTCGATTCCCCTCGCCCGCTCCAGATGGCATTCGAGAGGACAGGTTCCACTGTCCTCTTTTTTGTTTCACGTGATGGCCTCAACGCCCATCCTCTGAGGGCGATGAGGATGGGCGTTGGTCAGAGATATTGGTACAGCAAGATCACGATGACGCCCGGGATGCCGAAGATGCCGGCGATGAGGGCGCGGAGGATGTCGATGGGGACGCCGGCGCCGAAGAGGTTGACGACCCAGAGCATGAGCGCGCCGATGATGCTGTTCGTGATGAATTTCCAGAACAGGCGGATCGGGATCGAGACGAGCTTCAGGATGAGTGCGAGGATGATGATGCCGATAGCAGCGCCGATGACAGCTTCGAACATAAAATGGTGCCTCCTTAAATGGAACGCCCAAGGGCAAGTCCCTCGGGCGTTTTTTTCATGGGTAGATTTCGGGTCAGATTTCCCTGCGGTTTTCCATGGCTTTTGCGAGCGTGACTTCGTCGGCGTACTCGAGGTCGCCGCCGATGGGGAGGCCGTGGGCGATGCGCGTGATCTTGAGGCCCGTGGGCTTCAGGAGCTTCGCGATGTACATGGCCGTAGCTTCGCCTTCGACGGTCGGGTTCGTCGCCATGATGACTTCTTTCACGGTGTCGTCGTAGAGGCGCGTCAGGAGTTCCTTGATGCGCAGCTGGTCGGGCCCGACGCCTTCGAGCGGTGAGAGCGCGCCGTGCAGGACGTGGTAGACGCCCTTGTATTCGTTCATGCGCTCCATGGCTGCGACGTCCTGCGGCTGCTCGACGACGCAGATGACGCTGTGGTCGCGCTTTTCCGACGCGCAGATGGCACAGGGATTTTCGTCGCTGAGGTTCCAGCAGGTGTTGCAGTAGCCGATCTTTTCTTTCGCCTCGAGGATGGCGCCGGCGAGCGCTTGCGCGTCCGCGGGCGTCATGTCGAGGACGTGGTACGCGAGGCGCACGGCGGTCTTGTTCCCGATGCCGGGCAGCGCGCGGAAGTGCTCGATGAGCTTCTGGAGCGGCGCGATGTACTGCATCAGAGGAGTCCCGGCGGCAGGCCGAGGCCGCCGGCGAGCTTCTGCATCTCGGTCTTCATCATGGTGTCGGCCTTGTCCGTCGCCTCGTTGAATGCGGAGACGAGGAGGTCCTGCAGCATCTCGACGTCGTCGGGATCGACGGCGGCCGGGTCGATCGTCAGGCGCTCGACTTTTTTCTCACCGTTCACGACCATCTTGACGGCGCCGCCGCCGACGGAGACGTCGACGGTTTTTTTCTTGAGCTCTTCCTGCATCTTGAGCATTTCGTTCTGCATTTTCTGGACTTTTTTCATCATGCCGGCCATGTTGCCCATGTTGCCCATTCCACCAAACATTTGTGTATGCTCCTCTCAGTCGTAGGATAAATTGCGGTGTGTAAAATCTTCCTTTAGAGTATCAAAAAAGCGCGGAAACGTCAATTGTCTGCATCGGGCGGCAGCTCGTCGTCTTCGTCCTCGGGCGGGGCGTCGCTGTCGTCGATCGGCGGCGGTGCGTCAAAGGCAGCAGACGTCGGTGTGGCGCTTGCTTGTGGTGCGGGCGCAGGCGTTGCGTCGGCGGTTGCGCCGGGGAAACCTTCCGGCGGGATGCCTTTCGCGCCTTCGGGCGGCGCAGGCTTTTCGACGACGGTGCCGCCGCCGTGCGCGTCAAAAATCTCCATCGTGTGCGCGAAGTTCGCCTGCGCGGCCGCGTCCATCGCGCTCGTGTCGACGGCGATGGGATGATCGGCGTGCGGCAGCGGCGGCGGGGCGGGCTTCTTCGGTGCTTTCCTTGGTGCAGGGCGCGCGGCAGGGGCGTTCCGGTCAAACTGGCAGACGAGCTTCATGGGCTGGCCGCAGATGTTCGCGAGGAGTTCCTCGGCCTTGGCGCGGTAAATCTGGTCGACGAGACGGGCCATGCCGAAATGCTTGCCGTCGAAGCGCACTTCGCAGACGCCACCGCTGAGGCGCACGAGCTCGGCGGGCTCGAAGCATTTCGCGATGCCGCCGACGTGCAGGCCCGGGAGCGCGTCGAGGAACTGCTGCCATGCCGCGCGCTCGCCGTCGCTGACGGGCGCGGCGGGCGGGGCAGGTGCGTCGCTGGCAGCGGTTGGCGCAGGACGTGCGGGCGGCGTGGCAGTCGCGGCGGCAGGCGATGCGACGTGCGGAGCGGCAGCGGCGGCTGCTGCGGCGGGGGCAGCGACGACGGGACGCGCGGCGAGCTGCTTCGCGAGGTCCGCGATGCGCGCTTCGAGCTGCGCGATGCGCGCGTCATCGCCTGCGCCCGCCGCGCTCGGTGCGGCGGCGTTCGCTTTTGCGGCGGCCATGGCGGCGTCGAGGTTTTCTGCGCCGCCGTAGTTCCCGCGCGCGAGCGCGAGCAGTGCGATTTCGACGGTGATGCGCGGCTGCGGCGACCAGCGGAGCTCCTGCTGCGTCTCGTGGAGGCGCGCGAGCATCTGCATATACGCGTCAGCGGGGAAGAGCGTCGCCTGCTTTTTCAGCACGTCCTCGGGCTCGGCGTAGAGGTCGAGCCCCTCCACGGTGCCGGCGGCCTGATAGATCATGAGGCTTCGGAGATGGAGTTCGAGCTCGGAGACGATCTGCTTGAGGTCTTTGCCGCCGCGCAGGAGCTCGGCGAGGAGGTTCCACGCGTCCTGCGCCTTGTGCGCGGCGAGCGCCTCCGTCATGCGGTAGATCCAGCTGTGGCCGACGAGGCCGAGCATGTCTTGGACGAGCTCGGCCGTGACCGTGCCGTCCGAGAGCGAGATGCATTGGTCGAGGATGGAGAGCGCGTCGCGGAGGCCGCCGTCGGCCTGCAGCGCGATGAGCTCGAGCGCCTTGTCGTCGGCCGGCACATCCATCTGCCCGCAGACGTAGCGCAGCCGCGCCTCAATCTCGCTGACGGTGATGCGGCGGAAGTCGAAACGCTGGCAGCGCGACTGGATGGTCGGCGGGACGGCGTTCGCCTCCGTCGTCGCGAGGATGAAGATGAGGTGCGCGGGCGGCTCTTCGAGCGTCTTCAGGAGCGCGTTGAACGCTTCCTTCGTCAGCATGTGCACTTCGTCGATGATGTAGACGGTGTAGCGGCCCTCGGCGGACGCGTACTTCGCGCGGTCGCGGAGGTCACGGATTTCGTCGATGCCGCGGTTCGATGCGGCGTCGATCTCGTAGACGTCGATGGCCGAGCCGTCCTCGATGGCGCGGCAGCTCTTGCATATGCCGCACGGCTCGGCGCCGTCGGGGTGCTCGCAGTTCAGCGCCATCGCGAGGATCTTCGCCGTGCTCGTCTTGCCCGTGCCGCGCGGCCCCGCGAAGAGGTACGCATGGCCGAGCCGGCCCGTCGTGATGGCCTGCGCGAGCGTGCGCGACACGTGCTCCTGGCCGACGAGGTCAGAGAACCGGCGCGGCCGCCATTTTCTGTAAAGCGCAATATAAGGCATGGGGAACGCTCCCTTTCATCAAAAAAGGAGGCCGTTGCAATCGAAATGCAACGGCCTCCTCCGCTTCTTCCTTTTGAACGTCGAACCACAGCTCCCAGGCACCCTTGCGGCACATGGCGTATCTCTCTTAACGCTGCTTCCTTCCGGACCTGACGTGGTTCGTGAGGCGTCATTGCGCAAGACCCGGGCGCTGCAGCTCGACCTTCAAAAGGAACGTATCGTATTTTATCATAGCACAGGGGGATGCGTCAACCAAAAGAATCTCGAGCGCTATGCACTCATTCCCCATAGAAACGCAAATGTTCCAACGTATCGCTCCAGAAATCGATATAGTCTTCGATGTTATCCGCCATGACGATCATGATGCGGGCCATGTCTGCTTTTGGGATGCGTCCTTTGTTGTGAGCGACGACCATCGTCCGGTCGCGAGTGATCCAGACTTTCGTGTCGTCATGGCTGGGATTTCCCTTGCAGATATGAAAATGGATGGGCTCGTCGCCTTCGTTCGTCCAGAAGTAGACGCGATAACCGCGGATTCGCAGATACGTTGGCATCAGGCGGTCTCCTCCATCGTGTCCATCGAGCGGAACAGGATGATGCTTTTGTAAATTTTGGAGAACAGCGATTGAAATTGCTGCGTTTTTACTTCGTCAGTATAAAAATCGTTATGCTTGATGCTGCCGTCGTTGGCAAACAAGATGGCATCCGCTGTTTTCGTATCTTCGAAGCAAACGTCCTTATCGGTGTACGTAATGAGGATGCCGTTTTTTTCGCAGTATTCCTTCCGCATGATGTTGCACCTCCGTATCGTGATTGTGAGATGTGATTTCGTCTTCATTATATTCCGCGCGGGAACGGCATGCAATAAAAAGATTCCAAGCACAAGAAAAGCGCGGCCCGCAGGCCACGCTTGTGTTTCAAAATGGCGGAGAGTGAGAGATTCGAACTCTCGATACAGGTTTCCCCGTATACACGCTTTCCAGGCGTGCTCCTTCAACCACTCGGACAACTCTCCAAATGCTCTCCATGAGATGCTATGCGGTTTTGTGCGGCGCGCTGCATAGCGCTCGCAACAGAAACTATTATAAAGGGCGCACGTCACCGTGTCAAGCATTTTTTGAGCGTCGTGGTTGTTTTCCAGACCCTCAGAGGAACGCGTCCGTCGAGAAGATCAGCAGGAAGTGGCCGACGGCGGTGTAGAGGCGCAGCGCCAGCTGGTGGCTGCCGCGCGGGATGACGTCTTCGGCGGCGCGGGGGAACTCGAGGTCGGGCTCGAACTTGCGGTTCGCGAGCTCGACGATGAACAGGCCGTTGACGACGTTGAGGAACTCCTCGAGCGCGTCGACGGTGTCTTCATCCATCTCCGTGAGGTCGAAGCCGGCATAGCGGCTCGCGAGCGCGAGGAAGACGCGGTCGCGGGCGAGGATGCCGTCGACGATGCTCACGTCGCCCGTCACGCGCTGCGACACGCCCCAGAGGCCGTGCTTCTGCTCGAGCGTCGGCGCGGGGATGGCGACGGGCAGGATGACGGACGGGAGCTTCATGAAGCGCTGGAGCGAAGCGACGAAGAGCTCGACGAAGTCGGCGTAGTATGTCGTTTCCTGATTGATTTCCGAGAGGGACTTTGCGGCAAGCAGCACCGCCGTGCGGGCAGGGTGCGTGTCGACGTCCAGTTTGATGCCGCGCGAGCGAAGATCGGCCTCGGTCACGCGGCCTTCCATGATGTCGGGGAGCTCAGATTCTTTGAGCTCGCCGGCATTCAGCAGGCGTTGCGTGTATTCTTCGATCGTACTCATTTTTTCGGGATCCTCCTGCGGATGTTTTCGACCGCCTTCGTGATCTGTTCCGTCGTGTACGGCTTCTGGATGAAATCAATCGCGCCCATCTTCAGCGTCTTCATGATTTTCTGCGGCGTGCCGGCGGACGAGAGCATGACGACCGGGATGTCCGGGCTGACCTCCTTGATGACCTGCAGCGCCTCGATGCCGCCGACCTCGGGCATGACGATGTCGAGGATGATGCCGTCCGGCTTGTCCTTCAGGTCTTTCATGATGGCTTCCTTGCCGTTCTCCGCCTCGATGACGTCGCAGCCGAGCGCCTCGAGTTCGGCGCGCAGCTTCTTGCGCAGGAGCTTCGAATCGTCCGAGACGAGAAGCGTGAGTTTCTTTCTCTCATTCTCCGTATTTTCCATGTGGGTTGCCTCCTCGATGTGGCAGGCAAAAAAACGCCTGCGGATATTTCGGTTGTTATAACGGTACATTCGCCGAGCGGGGACGAAAATCCTGCCTTTGTTCTGGTAAAACCTGTATAAAATTTTGACGTCAGCGGCCGTCGTCCGCGAAGTTCTTCTTTTCCGTCTCGCCTTTTTCCTCCATCGTCTCGTCGTACATCCGCCATGCGCCGCGGCCGTGCTCCTTGACGTGGTAGAGCGCCGTGTCGGCCTTGTGGAAGACCGCGTCGTAGCGCTCGGACGTGCCCTCGGCGACGGCGACGCCGATGGAGACCGTGATGAGCGGGCGCTCGGGGTGCCGCTGCGCCTCGGGGTTCGACGTGCGTTCGCGCTCGTCGACGAGCGTCGCGGCGCGGCCGATGGCCTCGGCGATGCGCGGGATGGCGTTTGGCGTGCCGTTTTTCAGGAACACGACGAACTCGTCGCCGCCGAAGCGCCCGATGAGGTCGCGGCTGCGGACGATCGTGCGCAAAGACTCGGCGAAGCCGATGAGGATCGTGTCGCCGAACGAGTGGCCGCAGATGTCGTTCGCGGCCTTGAAATGGTCGAGGTCGCACATGAAGAACGCGTGGCATTGTCCGGGCGCGGGCGGCTCGAGGAGATAGTGCTCGATCATCTGGCGCATGGCGGCCTTGTTGTAGAGGCCGGTCAAAGGGTCCGTCTGCGACTGGTATTTGTAGTTCTCGAGCGCGGCGCGCGCGGCGGCCTCCCGGCGGCGGCGCAGGATGATCTCGCGCAGGAAGAAGATGAGCGCGATAGAGAGGAAGAAGCCGCCGAGCAAGAGCCCTGTCTGCAGCGGGTAGAACGCGAGGAAGTACGCGAGCGAGAAATGCGGCGGCGTGTGGATCTCGTGCTTCAGCAGGATGCGCTGCTGTTCCTGCGGGTCGAGGCGCAGAAGCGCCTTGTTGAGGATGGACTGCAAGAGGCGCGGCTCGTGGCGCGCGATCGCGAGGCTCGTGCCGATCTGGATCTTGTTCAGCGACGGCACGAGCACGAGGTTCGGGTACAGCATGAGGTTGCGCGTCGCATGCATGGAGACGATGGAGCTCAGCGCGAGGTCGGCGCGCGCGTTCGAGACGGCGGCGAGCGCGTGCTGCTCGTCCGTCGACGGCAGGATGTTCCACCCGGGGAAGCGCTGCCGCACGGCCTCGAGGAAGCCCGTCTGTGTCATGGGCACGGCGATCGTGCCGACGCGCGGGACGGTGGCGTCCGTGCGGCCGACGAGGATGTAGTCCTCTTCATATAAGAGGTTCGTGAAAAAGAAGTCCGACGTGCGCGACGACTTCGTGTAGATGTCCGGCATGAGGTCGGCCGTGTGGTTCTTCAGCATCGCGCGCGCCTCGCTCGCGTTGCCGGCCGTGACGAACTCGACGGAAAGGCCCGTGTCGTTGCAGAGCGTCTCGATGAGCTCGCGGCTGATCTCGATCGTCGGGTCGTCCTGCGCGAGCGCGACGCGCAGCGTCGGCAAGTGGTGGATCATCGACTGCTCGACCGGCGTGAAATACGTGATGTGGCGGCGCGTCGCCGCCTCGAACGCCTGCTTGCACGCGTCGCGCGTGAGCGGCATCTCCGTGTCGAGCGTGTCGCTCGCCTCGTCGAGGATGGCGATGAGGTTCGCGTCCTCGCGGCGAGCGGCGATGGACGTCGGGGTGGAGTCAAACGCGAGCGCGAGCGTCTCGCCGAGCGTGTTCGACGTCGCCGTGTCGAGCACGAGGTCGACATCGCCCTGCATGAGCGCGCCCTGCGCGAGCGCGTCCGTCTCGTACGGCACGACCGTCATCCGGAGGCCGTTCGCCGCGCAAAAGCGGTGGAACGCGGCAAGGAGGTCCGGCCGGTCGCCCGCGACGGCGACGCGCGTGCCGTCGAGCGCCGCGACGTTCGTGCTCTCGAAGCTCACGCCGAAGCGCGTGTCGTCGGGGCGGCGGTAAAAGCAGACGAGGTCACGCAAAGGAAGCGGCTTCGTCGCCACGTAGTGCTCCGCGTCCTCGATGTGCGGCTCGACGGGCATCAGGAGGTCGATCTTTCCCGTGGCGAGCGCGTCCGCCGCATCATCGGGCGAGACAGGGATGACGTTGAAGTCCCAGCCCGTGTACTTCGAGAGCTCGCCGAGGTAGTCCCGCTGCTGCTCGAGCAGCGCAGCGCCCGCGCCCGGGCTGAGCGCGGGGCGCACGACGCCGATGCGGACGACGTGCAGCGCCGCAGACGCCTGCCCCGGGGCGTTTGGCGGCGCATCGGGCAGCGGCGTCGTCTGATCCTGCACGGCCGGCGCGCGGTGCACCGGCGCCGGCAGCAACGCGTCGAGCGCCTCCGGCGCGAAGATGTGAAGCGTGAAAAAAGCGACGACCAGCGCGAACAGCGCCAGCCGCAAAATAGAACGGGGTTTCATGAAAAAGCTCCTATATAATGAAACGAATCTCACCGATTCGACACGTTCGTAGGTTTCTTTTCTTATCTATTCGACCTCTGCGGGAAAAATCCTTGTTGCAAACAAGAAAACGCGTGAAGTTTCTTGACAACGTGCAAAAAAGAAACTATAGTATGAATTGAAAGAAAACAAGAGAAACAAAAAATAAAACATACGGATAACGGTGCGATTGCAAACACAATCCACACAATAACGACAAAATTTCTACACACATGCACAAGGAGGCAACCATCATGACCAACCGCATCATCCTCAACGAGACGTCGTATTTCGGCGCGGGCGCCATCCAGCACATCGTGCCCGAGGTCCAAGGGCGCGGCGCGAAAAAAGTGCTCGTCGTCACGGACAAGGACCTCATGAAGTTCCACGTCGCGACGAAAGTGACGGAGCTCCTCGATCAGGCCGGCGTCGCCTACGACGTCTACGACAAGATCAAGCCGAACCCGACGATCGAGAACGTGCAGGAAGGCGTTGCGGCGTGCAAGGCCGCCGGCGCAGACCTCCTCGTCGCCATCGGCGGCGGCTCGGCCATCGACACGAGCAAGGCCATCGCCATCATCATGACGAACCCCGAGTTCGCCGATGTCCGCAGCCTCGAAGGCGCGTCGCCGACGAAGCACAAGGCGCTGCCGATCATCGCCGTCTCGACGACGAGCGGCACGGCGGCCGAGGTCACGATCAACTACGTCATCACCGACGTCGAGCGCCATCGCAAATTCGTCTGCGCCGACCCGCATGACATCCCCGTCGTCGCCATCGTCGACGCCGACATGGTCGCATCGATGCCGCCGAAGCTCTGCGCCGCGACCGGCATGGACGCGCTCGTCCACGCCATCGAAGGCTACATCACGAAAGGCGCGTGGGAGCTCACCGACATGATGCACCTGAAAGCCATCGAAATTATTGGAAAGAACTTGCGTGCGTCCGTCAAGGGAGACCACACCGCGCGCGGCGAGATGGCGCTCGGCCAGTACATCGCCGGCATGGGCTTCTCGAACGTCGGCCTCGGCATCGACCACTCCATGGCGCATCCGCTGTCCGCCGTCTACGACATCCCGCACGGCACGGCCTGCGCGATCCTCCTCGCGCCCGTGTTGAAATTCAACGCGCCCGCGACGGGCGACCGCTACCGCGAGATCGCGCGCGCCATGGGCGTCGTGGATGTAGACAAGCTCTCGACGGAGGACGCGCGCACGGCCGCCATCGATGCCGTGCAGCAGCTCGCCGATGACGTTGGCATTCCGCGCAAACTCTCCGAGCTCGGCGTCAAAGCCGAAGACATCCCGTTCCTCGCAAAATCCGCCATGGCCGACGCCTGCACCCCGGGCAACCCGCGCGACGTCACGCAAAAAGAGATCGAGGACATCTACACATCCATCCTCTGACGTTTTTGGTACTATTCGTAGGCAGAACGTCACAAAAACAAGAAGTTATCCACAAAGTTATCCACTTTTGAGTGAAAAATGTGGATAACAAAGCAAGGCTGTGCATGAAATCGGCGAATCATCGCCGGAGTTATGCACAGCCTTTTGTGCATTCGCCTTTCACTCAGCCTCCCTCTCAGAGGGAGGACAGGCGCGGAGCGAAGCGCAGCGCCAGGTGGGAGTCGCTTGTAGGTTGCAACATATGTAAGTAGTCACAAGTCGCCGGTGCGCGCACGTATTGCAGCTGTGCACTATCTTGCACGAGGCGTTGCACTGCGATTTTTCGATGTGCTCCGCGCCCAAAAAAATTTCAAAAATTTGTCGAAAAAAGGCTTGCGTGTATATTGTATACATGATACAATAAGGCCGTAAGCAAGAGAGAGAAGCGAGCGGAGAGCGCAGCGACAACGGCGTCGGGCGTTTTCGAGGCTCGCTTTGTGTTTTTCAGAAAGGGGCAGCATCATGCGCAAAGAACACGATTTTCTTGGGGAGCTCGAGGTTCCGGAGGATGTTTATTACGGCGTGCAGACGATGCGCGCGATTGACAATTTCCATATCACGGGCCAGACGATCGATCCCGATTTCGTCCAGGCCATGGCGGCCGTGAAGAAGGCCGCCGCGCTCGCGAACATGGAGACGGGCCGCCTCGATGAACGGATCGGCAAAGCCATTGTGGAAGCCGCTGACGAGATCATCGGCGGGAAACTCCTCGACCAGTTCCCGCTCGATCCGATCCAGGGCGGCGCGGGCACGTCCGTCAACATGAACATGAACGAAGTCCTCTGCAACCGCGCTTTGGAACTCCTCGGCGAGCAGAAGGGCCGCTACGACATCGTTTCGCCGAACAACCACGCGAACATGGCGCAGTCGACGAACGACTCGTTCCCGACGAGCATCAAGGTCTGCACGAACAAGAAAGCGCTGCGCCTCATCACGGCGCTCGCGCGCCTCGCCGACGAGCTCGAGAAAAAATCCGTGCA
>NZ_JALFCU010000045.1 GCF_022771645.1 Selenomonas sp. | reverse complement strand
TGCCCCGCCTCGGGATTGAGCCGCAAGTCGAGCGGGCCGTCCGTCTTGTACGAAAAGCCACGCGCGGGGTCGTCGATCTGCATGGACGAGACGCCGAGGTCGGCGAGCACGAAGTCGAACGGGCCGACGTCGCTCGCGAGCGCGTCGATCTCGCAGAAGTTCATGCGGCGGAAACTCCAGAGACCCTCGCCGTAGCCTTTCGCGCGGATGCGGGCGATGGTCTTTTCCGATTCGATGGGGTCGACGTCGCCGCCGTAGAGGTGGCCGCGCCCCTGGAGCGCCTCGAGCATCCGCATCGTATGGCCGCCATAGCCGAGCGTCGCGTCAAAGCCGCACTCGCCGGGGTGGATGGCGAGGACGGAGAGGATCTCGTCCACCTTGATGGGGATGTGCATGCCGGCGGGCGTGTTGCCCTTTGCGATGACGTGGGCGATCTCGTCGGCGTATTTTTCTGGATTGCGTTCTTTGTATTTTTCTTCGAATCTGCGCGGGTATTTGCCGCTGTAATGGATGCGGCGTTTGTGTTGTTTTTCTTCCATATCAAATCTCGAAATATTTTTCGATCGTCGCTGCGATGCCGTCGTGGTTGTTGTCGAGCGTGATTTCGTCGGCCATGGCTTTGAGCTCGTCGCAGGCGTTGCCCATGGCGACGCCGTGGCCTGCGAAGCGGATCATGTCCATATCGTTCTGCGCGTCGCCGAAGGCCATGACCTCAGAGGGCTTGATCCCGAGCTGCTCGCAGACGCGCGCGAGGGATTTCGATTTGCTGACGCCTTTCGCCATGCCTTCGTAGAACCACGGTGCGGACTGGACGAAGTCCATCTCGTCCTCGAAGCCTTCGCGGATGTACGGCATGAGCGGCACGAGCGTCTCGTTCTGCGCGGCCGTCAGGATCTTGATGGGGCACACGCCCGCGCGCTCGATGGCGTCGGCGATGTTGTCGACCGTCAGCACGTCCATGTTGTTGTTGTGGCTCTCGTCCTGCACCTTGTAATTGTACGCGCACGTCGTGACGATGGCGCGGCCGTTGTCAACGACGGGCGAGACGGAAAATTTTTCGAGGTGGCGGAGGAAGCGCACGGCGAGCTCGTTCTTCAGGCTGCGGCTGAACAGCACGGCCTCCGTCGTCGCGTCCTCGATGCGGCCGCCGCCGTACGAGAGCAGCAGGCCGTGATATTTCGCGAGGTCGAGCGCGTCGGCCTCGCGCTTCAGCCCCGGCGCCTGGCGGCCAGACGCGAGCACGACGGTGACGCCAAGCTTTTTCTGCACGGCGATGAGTGCCTCGCGCGTGCGCGGCGTGATGATGTGGTCATCGTTGTTCAGCGTGCCATCGAGGTCGAGGGCGATCATCTTGTATGTCATATGCGTTCCTTTCGTTCTGTTCCAACTATTTTCTTCATTGTAACGAACGAAAAACCGCACGTCAATTTTTTTAGCGGCAAAATGTTGCGCGCCCTTGACATTTTGAATAAAGGCGCGTATACTGTCGAATCTGTCACAGAAAATAATTGTGATGTATCGTATACTATGGTAAGGATAAGTGAGGTGAATGCAAATGCACCAGATCAAAGCGTACGTCGAACAGACGACGGAGGAAGAGCTCATGCTCATCGCCTGCATGTTTGCCGCAAGCGCGTTCCTGTGCGTCTTCGGCGAGTGAGGAGCTGTGAAAGCAGCTTCTTTTTTTGCGCAAAATTTTTTGCAAAGAAAAAGCCCTCGCAGAGATTGGGCCTTCTGCGAGGACTCGGAGGGAAAATATGTTTTCCGAAAAAGCGTGATAGGGATGCGATGGCGAGCGGCGCTCGTTAGCGCATACCTTAAGCAAACAGGCCGATCGCGTAGCCGACGATGCCGATGACGAAGAGGCCGAGGATGATGATGAGCGGGTTGACGCCCTTCTTCAGGAGCGCCATGCAGGCGAACGTCATCAGGAGCGGCACGACGCCCGGCATGAGGCTGTCGAGGATCGTCTGCACCGTCGTCGTGACCTGCTCGCCGGCGCTGTTCGTGTACGACGAGAGCACGAGCGGCATGTTGACGGTCGTCCATTTCGCGACGAGCGCGCCCATGACGAGGAGACCGAGGACGGAAGAACCTTCCGTAAGGTAGCGCATCTTGTTGCCGCCCATCTCGTCGACGAGCTCCGTGCCTTTGTCATAACCGTACATGACGCCGTACCAGTTCGTGGCGAGGCGGATGGCGTTGAACACGACGAAGAACAGGAGCGGGCCCATGAGGCTGCCCGTGATGGCGATGCCGGCGCCGAGTGCGGCGAGCACCGGACGGAGCGTGCCCCAGAAAATCGGGTCGCCGACGCCGGCGAGCGGGCCCATGAGGCCGACTTTGACGCCGGAGATCGTCGCTTCGCTGATGTCCGCGCCGTTCGCCTTTTTCTCTTCCATGGCGGCCGTGATGCCCATGATCGGCGTCGCGAGGAACGGCTGCGTGTTGAAGAACTCGAGGTGGCGCTTCATGGCCGCCTTGAGGTCGTCGCCCGTGTAGAGCTTGCGGAGCGCCGGCAAGAGTGCCACGCAGTAGCCGATAGCCTGCATGCGCTCGAAGTTGAACGACCCGAGGAGGAAGTTCGAACGGATGAAGATGTTGACAAGGTCTGATTTGCTGAGTTTCTTTTCCATGATATGCTCGTGTCCTCCCCTCAATTACATGAGATCCGAATCGTCGATGTCATCGAGCGCGTTGCCCGTGTGGCCGGCGCCAGCGCCCGAGGCCGCTGCTTCCTGCGCAGCGAGGTCGCGCTGCAGGCCCTTGATGTGGAAGTAGGCGCAGATGAGGCCGATCGCGCCGAAGCCGATGAGGTTGACGTTCGTGAAGACGGCGATGAGGAAGCCGAGGAAGAAGAACGGCATGAGCGCTTTCGCGTTCATCATGTTGATGACCATCGCATAACCGACGACGACGATGAAGCCGCCCGAGACCTGCAGGCCGCGCGTGATGACTTCCGGGATGGCGGCGAGCATGGCGTTGACCGTGTCCGTGCCGGCGATGGCAGCGACGAGCGCGGCCGGGACGGCGACGCGGATGCCCTGCAGCAGCAGGCCGCCGACGTGGCACATCTCGATGCCGAAGGCACTCCCCTGGAGCGCGAACTTATCGGCAAGGTGCTGGAAGAAGACCGTGATCGTGCGGACGAAGATCGTCAGCACCTGGCCGGCCGCGGCGAGCGGGACGGCGATGGCAATGCCGGCGCCGATGCTCTGGTGGCCGACGATGACGAGGATGGCCGAGATGACGGACGCGAGCGCTGCGTCCGGCGCCATGGCCGCACCGACGTTCATCCAGCCGAGGGCGAGCATCTCGAGCGTGCCGCCGAGGATGATGCCGGTCGTCATGTCGCCGAGCACGAGGCCGACGAGCGTGCAGGCGACGAGCGGACGGTGGAACTGGCACTCATCGAGCACCGACCCCATGCCCGCGACAGCCGCGACGAGCACGAGGAGAATGAATTGGATCGATGTCATTTTCTTTTATCCCCCTATGTAAAATCCCTTGTTTTTCCCCTGATGACCTGTTGTCCCGAGCCCCTGAGACTCAGAGCAGGCCTTTGTCCTGCAGGACTTTCATGGCGTCCATCTTCTGCTCCGTGGCGAGCTTGCGGATCTCGACCTCGATGCCCATGTCATGGAGCTCCTTGATGGCCGCGACGTCTTCCTTGTTGACGGCGACGGCCTGCGAGATCAGCGTGTCGCCATCCTTGTACGTCATGCCGCCGAGGTTGACGGACGTGAACGGGATGCCGCCCTTCACGGCGCGGACGACGTCGCCCGGGTTCGTGAAGAGGAACAGCGTCTTGAACGGCGCGTATTTCGGATTCTTGTACGCTTCGCACGCTTTCTCGACCGGCACGACATACGCCTTGAGGCCCGGCGGCGTGACCTGCAGCAGCAGCTTCTTGCGCAACGTGTCCTTCGCGACGTCGTCGTTGCAGCACATGATGCGGTTGCAGCCCGTGATCTTCGACCAGACGGTCGCGACCTGGCCGTGGATCAGACGGTCGTCGATGCGGCAAAATGCGATTTCCATGATTTGTTCTCCTTTCGGTTCTCTTGTGTGTGAAATGACATGGTTCGCGTTTGAATGATTACAATCCGTATACTACCATCAAACTCGCTCAAAGTCAGCGGAAAGATGTCACAAGTTTTGAACGAAAAAATATGACAGATGTCATATTTTCGGGTATAATAGGAGAAAATACGCTCAAGTCAACGAAGACTGCCGCGCCGTCCGAGGCGCAGCAGTCTTTTTTCGTGCTAAATTTTTGTTTTTCACAGGGTGAGACATCATGGAACTGACGAAATACGAAATTTTTGCCGATGCGGCGAAAACGGGGAATTTCACGAAGACGGCGGACCGCATGGGCTACACGCAGCCGGCCGTGAGCCGGACGCTCAGGCTGCTCGAGCAGGAGCTCGGCTTCCCGCTCTTCGTTCGACAAAAAAACGGCGTCGAGCTCACGTCGTCCGGGCGGACGATCCTGCCGCACGTGCTCGCGCTGCTCGCGCAGCAGCGGCAACTCGAGCAGCAGGTCGCGGAGATCCAAGGCCTCCACGTCGGCCGCCTGACGATCGCGTGCTTTGCGAGCGTGTCGCGCGTGCTGCTGCCGCATTTCCTCGCGAGCTTCCAAAAAAACTTCCCCGGCATCACGGTCGAGCTCATGGAAGGCGGCACGGATGACATCGTGCGCTGGGTATCGGAGAGCGTCGCGGACTTCGGCATCATGAGCCACCGGCAGATCGGCACGCTCTCGTGGCTGTCGCTCTGGCGCGATCCGCTCGTCGCCGTCGTGCCGCGCGAAGAGCCGTTTCTCTCGATGGAGGCGTTCCCCGTCGAAAAAATGACGGCGCAGCCATTCATCCTCTCGGCCGACGGCACGGACTACGACATCCATCACATGCTGAGCACGACGAAGATCCGCCCGACGATCCGCTTCACGTCGAAGGACGATCACGCCATCGTCTCGATGGTCGCAAACCACCTCGGCATGAGCATCCTGCCGCGCCTTGTCGTCCTCGACCTCGCGCACCTCGTCCACATGCTGCCGCTCGCGCCGGAGTTCCACCGCACGCTCGGCATCGCCTACAAAGAAAAATCCGCCCTCACGCCGGCCGCGAGGAAATTCATCGACCAGATCGTGAAGACGGATACCGCAAAGATACAAGAATTAGACGGATTGGAAGATTGTGCCGAGCTCGAAGAAACTGAGTGAACGTGCGCGCACCGGCGACAAGATTTTCTTTTTTTACTTTCCTTTGCTGCCAATGCCGATGCCGACGAGGACGAGCGCGATGCCGGCGAGCGTCATCGGCTGCATCGTCTCGCCGTAAAGCGCAATGCCGAGGATGGCGGCCGTGACGGGCTCGATGGAGGCGAGGATGGAGGCGCGCGAGCCGGAGAGCGTGCGGAGGCCGAGCGTGTAGAGGAGGAACGGCAAAACAGTCGAGAGCGCGCCGAGGCCGAGCATGTACGGAAGCGCGAGCGACTGCGCGGCAGCGGCGATGTGCGCCGTGCCGTTCATCGCGCTCGCGGCGACGGCGGCGACGAGGAACGTGTAGAATGTGATGCCAGGCGCTCCGTAGCCGCGCGCCATCGCGAACTTGCCGAAGATCGTGTAGAGGCCGTAGCCGAGGCCCGAGCCGAGGCCGAAGAGGATGCCGGCGAAAGAGAGCGGCGTCGAGCTGCCGACGACGCCCGTCACGAGCACGCAGCCGAGGAACGTCAAGAGGAGCGACGCGAGCTTCCGACGCGTGAACGCTTCGCCGAAGAAGACGCGCGTCAGTACCATGACGAACGCGGGTGCGGTGTAGAGGAGTACGGCGGCGCTCGCGAGTGACATCATCTGCACGGCGGAAAAATAGCAGTAGTTGAAGAAGACGATGCTGCCGATGCCGGTGCCGAGGAAGCACCAGACATCGCGCAGGCGGAGGTGCAGGCTCTTGCGGTCAAAAATCGCGAGGAGCACGAACAGCAGCCCCGCCGCGACGATAGCACGCGCGGCGACGATGTCCATGGACGTGAGCTGCGCGTCGCCGAGGGCGCGGACGAAGAGGCCGATGATGCCCCAGAGGATGCCGGCCGTGGCGACGCAAAGAGTGCCGGGGGGACGGAAATGTTTCATATACGTGATGCTCCCTTCGCCGGTACAATCGTGCGATGCGCTACGGCCTGCCTTCGCCACACCCACCACCGCTTCGCGGTCCCCCTCCCTCGGTGAGGGAGGCTGAAGTTTGCGTGCCCTTCTCTATATCTCAGACGTTATGACGGTACTCGTATGGGAGCACTTTGATCTGGTTGTAGCTCGGGCAGTCGCGGACCCATTCGAGGGATTCTTAGACGATGGCCGACTGCATCGGGATGTTGTTCGGCTCGCCGGCGTTCGAGCCGATGGGGACGTGCGGGGCGGTGATGCGTGGCGCGCCTTGCTGGCGGGCGATGGGCGGGAGCGCGGCGATGACGCAGCAGCTCATGCCCTCAGCTTCGCAGCAGCGCGTGACGATCGTCGCCGAGCGGTGGCACGTGCCGCAGCCGCCCGTGCAGAGCACGATGTCAACGCCCTGCGCTTTGAGCTTCTTCGCGATCTCAGGGCCCGTCTCGTTCCGGAATTTTTCGACGTTGCCGCCGCCGCCCATGAACGTATAGGTTTCTTTCGGCAAAGATCCGATAAATCCTTCTTTTACGAGCTCGTGCAGGCGGTCGATCGGGAACATGGCGTTGACATCCTTGTTGATGTCGGAGTTGTCAAAGCCGCCGTGCGTGACCATGAGCTCCGAGGACGGCGTGTCGAACTCGATCGTGCGGTATGAGAAATCGCCGGACGTGTTGAACGGCACCTGGCTCTTCTTGTGGATGCCGCCAGCCGTGATGAACGCGACCTTGCATTCGGAGAGCGGCTTCTTGAGCTCGGTGAAGACGGGCGGCGGCGTGAGCGGGACGAAGATTTCGGATTGGAGTCCTTCGACAGTCGTGAGCATAACGTGTTCCTCCTTTGAGGTTTCGAGCAATCAGCAGCGCGGGCAACCGCGCGATTTTTTTGTGGCGATGCGATTCATGCAACGAGATGCATGCAGCTGAAATAAAATTCCGCCGTCTCGCCGACGGCAAGCGCGACGTCGGTGAAGACCCAGCGACGCGGGACAGCGATCGTGCCGTAGCCGCCGGCGATCTCGACTTTGACGGCCGTGTCGTTGACCTCCGTCAGCGTGCCGTGCAAGAGCGCGGGAAAAATCTCCTGCGCCGGGTCCATGGCGGCCGCGTCGTCGTCAAAGCCGGGCGCGACGATGCGCAGATAGCTGAAGAAAAATTTTGTTTCCTGACCGGCGGCGATCGCGCCGGATTCGATGACGAGGCGGCGCGGGACGGAGAGCACGCCGAGACGGCCATGAAGATGGATTTTGAGGACGTCGCCCATGACTTCTTTGACCGTGCCGCCCATGAGGACGGGATTGATGAGGAAATCCATGGAATCGCCTCCCGAATGATCAGTGCAGCGTGCCGCTTTCGACGAGCTTCGTCTCTGGCAGGCCGATCAGGCGGTTGTTCGCGTTGATGACGTCGTTGTTCCATTTTTTCGGTGCGGGCTTGATGGCGACGCCTGCCATCTTGTTCTTCAGCATGGCGATGGCGCGCGCCGCGACTTCTTTCGTGACGCAGGAGCAGCCGCAGACGTTGTTCTCGAAGCCGCCCGCGTCCATGTTTTCCTCGACCATCGCGTCCGCGTATTTGTTGCCGACGACGAGCTGGCCCTGGTACGCGCAGAACGAGACGCCGACGACGGGGATGCCGCGCTTGCCGGCCTGGCCGATGTGCTGGATGAAATCGATGTGGTTGTTGCCGAAGCCTTCGGTCGTGATGATGCAGCCGTCGATGTCGAGCGATTCGAGGAGCGAGCCGAGGCGCTCGCTGACCCACATTTTTTCGTCGTTGACTTGCGGCGATCCGACGAAGATGACGCCGATGAGGTCGAGCTCCGTGTCCGCGGCGAGGCCCTCGACGAGCGGCTCACGGATGTAGTGGCGTGTCATTTCCTTCGTTGCGGGGCCGATGCACGTCAGCGCGTGGATGGAGCCGTCGCGCACCTGGTTCGGCGTCAGCATGATCGGCACGTTGCCGCAGTCGACGTTTTTCTGGCCGCCCTTGACGCCGCACGGCTCGACGGGGCAGATGACGTTGTCGTGCATCGCGCCCTGCCCCATGATTTCCTTCACGAGCACGACGCGCGGATTGCCTTCGCGGCGCAGGTCTTCGCAATGCTCTTCGCGCACGACTTCGCCTTCATATTTCTTGAGCTCGTCGCGCACGGCCTGGATGATGTAGTCTTCGCATTTGTGCGCAGCAAACGGGCCGGGACGCGTCATGCCGGTGTTCTTCGCGATGACGGCGTGGCAGCGGATGATGATGTCGCCGGGGTCGGCGCAACCGGGATGGCCGAAATACATCTTCTCGTCGAGGTAGCCCTCGGACGAGCCGAACTCGTGCACCTGCACGCCGTCTTCGTCGACGCCCGTCAAAAGGAACACGATGCCGTCCGCGACTTTCGTGATGCCTTCGCCAAGCGCGCCCTCGACTTTCGTCGCAATCGGGCAGACGTCCATGATCGTGTCGGTGTAAATGTGGCGCTCGTCCGGATGGATGACATCGAGCTTCAGGCTCTTGCAGAGCGGGTCTTCCTTCACGGCCTTGTCCACAATGTTGCCGTCTATGGTGATGACGCCGTTCTCGATCTTCGTCTCCGTGCCGATGACGGCGTCCGTGATCTTGATGTGCTTCTTTAAAAGCGTGCGAATGACCTTTTTCGTGCCTGCGGGTTTTGCGGCGGGTGCGGCAGCAGCTGCAGCCGGCGCGGCGCTCGGGGCGGCGCAGCCGCCGAGCGGGATGTCAATGGAAAGGCCGGCGAGCTTCTCGGCCGCGCCGATCTCGATGTGCATCGTTCCGCCCGTCATCGTCGTGGCGACGGGCGCGGGCGCGGCGGGTGCAGCGGGGGCAGCCGCTGGTGCTGGTGCGGCGGGCGCGGGTGCGGGCGCAGCTGGCGCGCCGGCTTTCGCGTTCACATGGTCGAGCACGCCGGCCGTGATCGGCGTCAGCGCCTCGACGTCCTGCGTCAGCGTCGCGCCGAGGACTTCGGCGACGGTCAGGCCGTCCGCGCTGAGCTTCAAGAGGCCGGCCTCCTCCATGTCGTCGAAGATGCCCGGGTCCTCGAGGTCGGCAGCGCTGATGGTCAGGCCTTTTTGCCGGCGGCAGCAGAAAACGGCAGGATCGGCGAGATGGGCTTCCGCCTGTTCTTTTGTCATGGACATGGGGGATTCCTCCTTGCGTGATTTCTCTTTCTCAATGAATCTTGCGGATGAGCTTCTGGTTGACCGAGCGCAGCGCTTGGTCGGTCACATGGTACACGGGCAGCCCGAGCGCGGGGGCGCAGGTCATGACGGTGTTCGTGCAGTCCGTGCAGTTGCCGATGAGGACGGCCTCAGCGCCGGCTTTCTTCAGCGCGAGGATCTTCGCGGCCTGGCCGGGACAGATGCCAGGGTTGTAGCACTTGCGCGCGGCTTTCACGGGGAGCGCCTGCTTGCAATACTCGATGCCGACGACTTCGCTGCCGAGCGAGGCGGCGTATTCCTTCATGCGCGCTTCGCTCGCGCTGCACGCGCAGACGAGCAGGCCGAGCTTTGCGGGCGCTTTCGGGAAGCACTCGGCGACGAGGATGCCGCCCGTCGTCTTGACGATGGGCGCGCCGGGCGTCGTGCGGTGGCCGGTAAACGGCCCGCCCATGACGAGCTCGCCGTACGAATCCGCCGCCATCGTGCCGCCCGCGAGCGCGAGCATCGCGTCGACGCTGCGGCCGATGGGGACGTCGTGATACGTGAGGATTTCGCCCGGGTGCGCGGCGAGCTTGCCCGCGACCGTGAGGTCTTTGTCGATGAGCGGCTTGCCGAGGTCGACGGCCTCGTGCATGCGCGTCAGCGTCTCGACGTTCGAGACGATCGCGCCGGCTGCCGACGGCAGATCGGTCACGGCGCGGAGCTTCCCGAGGCATTCGCGCACGATGGCGCGCTCCTCGCCGACGGGGTAGATGTTTTTGAGCTTGTGGATCGTGATGTCCTTGCCCGTCATGCCGGGCAGGTTGCCGGCGAGCGCGTGCTCGAGCGCGGCGATGGCTTTCGTATGGATGCCCTTGATGGCGATGATGCCGTGCGACGTGCCCGCGAGCGCCATGGCGATGGCGAGGCCGCGCAGCGCTTTTTTCGGATGCTGCTCGAGCGCCTCGATGTTGTGCGAAAGGATGGGCTCGCATTCGGCGGCGTTCATGATGACCGTGCCGCTAGGGCCTAAAGGTTTCGCGTATTTCACGGCGACGGGGAAGCCCGCGCCGCCGAGGCCGACGAGGCCGGCCGCGCGAATCATCGCGAGCGGTTCGGCGGGCTGGAGCTTTTCATACGGCACGCCCTTCATCGTCTCCGGCACGGATTCGGCCTCGACCGTGACAGCGTCCGCCGTGACGGCCGTCACCCGCCCCGTGACGCTCGCGTAGATCGGGCAGCCGAGCTTGCCAAGCGGCTCGTCCGCCAGCATCTGGCCGCGCTTGACCTCGTCGCCCACATCCACGACGGGGACGGAGGGCGCGCCGATGCTTTGATGCAGCGGATATGTGAAAAATTCCATTGGTTCACCTTCTTCTTTGTAAGAAGTTACGAGTGCGTGCGCGCACCGGCGACATCAAACGACCTACGCATTCATAGGACGTACAAGCGACCCGCTCCTGGCGCTGCGCTTCGCTCCGCACCTGTCCTCTCCCTGGGGGAGAGGCTACGCTCCGCACAATATGCCTTCTTATCCTAACATCTACGATGCAACTTTCGGGAGCGGCTGGACGACGGTCTGGTGCGCGGGCGCTTCTTCCGTCTTCCCGATCAAAAACCCGTAGCGCAGCGCGTCACGCTCGTCGATAATCCATTCGTTCATGCCCGTGATGTGGGCGCTGCCCGTGATTTGGGGGATGATGCCGACGATGCCTTTTTTTCCGCCGCCTGACGTGCCCTCGATGAGCACGTCGCGCACGGGGCGGCCTTCGAAGATGCTGCCCGTGATGCTTTCATAGCGGAAGCAGCTGCCGAGCGGCAGCCGGCCTTTCGCGTGGAGCGCAGCCATCTTCGCGCTTGTGCCCGTGCCGCACGGCGAGCGGTCGACCTGGCCGTCGCCGAAGATCACGCAGTTTCGGAGGTCCGCATCGGCATCGCAGTCGCGGCTGTAGAACTCGACGAGGTCGGCGGTCGTGATCGGGAGCGTCGGATGCTGGATGTGTTCCTGCGCGTTGACCGCGCGCCGCAGGGCCATGCCGAGGCGCGTGATGTTGTCAATATTTTCTGTCTTTAATGGAAGCCCGAGCGCATCGGCGTCGACGAGCGCGAAGAACGAGCCGCCGAAGGCGATGTCGCACGGGATGCGCGTCGCGCCGCTCGCGCTGCACGCTGCGAAGATTTCCGGCACGCGGAGCGTGACATCGGCGCGGTAAAGAAACGCTGGGACGTTCCAGATGCTCGCGCGGACGGCGTGGCCGCCCTGCACCTCGACGCGCGTGCGGATGAGTCCGGACGGCGCGTCGAGCACGACGTCCGTGTACGGTTCCTTCGCCTCGATTGCGCCGGTCTCGACGAGCATCGACGCCGTGCCGATGCTGCCGTGGCCGCACATATTGAGGCAGCCGCCGCTGTCGAGGAAGATGACGCCGCAGTCGGCCTCCTTGTGCACGGGCTCCGTGAGCACGGCGCCGAACATGTCGCGGTGGCCGCGCGGCTCGAGCATGAGCGCGCGCCGCAGGAAATCGTAATGCGCGATGAGATCCTGCTTTTTCTCCATCATCGTGGCGCCGGAGAGATGCGGGAAGCCGTCGTAGACGATGCGCGTCGATTCCCCTTCCGTGTGCGAGTCGATGGTTTTCAGTACGTATTCATACGCCTGAAGGCGCGGCTGTTTCAGCGGTTGCATCGTCCTCCCCTCCCTTGGCGCCCGCCAGATGAAACCGCACGCGGGCGATCGCGGCGAGCGCTTGCGCCGTCCCCTCGACTTCGAGGAGCGCGCTGTTGATGATGATGTGGTTGTGTTCCGGGTCGTTTGCCGGATAGCCGGCCCAATATTTGTGATAGGCCGCACGCGCCTTGTCGACGCCCGCGATCATCTTCTTCGCGATGCGCTTGTCCATCTTGAGCGGGCCGACGCAGTTCGCGAGACGGTCGGCGTACGGCGCATAGATGAAAACGTTCATCGCGTTCGGATGGTCGCGCAGCACGTAGTCCGCGCAGCGGCCGACGACGATGCACGATTGCGTCGACGCGACTTGCTGGATGAACGCGGCCTGCGTCTCGAACAGCGTCTTCTG
>NZ_JALFCU010000082.1 GCF_022771645.1 Selenomonas sp. | reverse complement strand
TCGGATCTCTCAGACCCGATAGTCAACGCCGTCCGTGGCTGCGTTTCCTTCTTTCTGCGCGGCGAGTGCCGCTGCGAGTTCCTGCCCGTCCTCAAAGGCTTCGGCGCTTTCCTGCGTCGAGTGATGCTGGCCCTGCGAGCTGCCTTGCTGCCAGCTCTGCTGGCCGCTGTCCTGCGGCAAGCCGCCATCGGCGAGGCCGGCGTAAACGCCGACGTTGTCGACTTTCAGCCCCTGGTTGTTCAGGTCTTGCTTCAGCTGGACGAGCGTGTTCTCGATGATCGTGCGGACCTCTGCGTTGTTCGAGTGGAACGAGGCATTGACCGCACCATCAGCACCGACGGACACGCGAAGCGTGAGGTCGCCGAGGTGCTCCGGCTTCAGGTGAATGACCATTTCGGTATCCTGCCCGCGCTGGATGAGGCGCGCCTGGTCGACGATCTGCTGCGGGATGTCGTAGTCTGTCTGCGGCTGCTGTGCCGTCTGCGTGGCGGACGTCTGCGTCGTATCGTCGATATTCTGGAGCGTCTGCGAGAAGCTCGCGAGCGGCGTTGTCTGCGTCGGAGCAGCTTCCTGCGCTGGCGCCTTGTCGAACGCCGCTTCCTCAGGAAGCTGCGTGACCGTCGCCTCGCCATCCTTCGTCACGAACGTTTCCGCCATGGCCTGCTGCTGCGCGCCCTGCTGTTGTGCATCGGCGTTCGCGCCTGCCTGCTGCTGGAACGCGTTCAGGACTTGCTGGCCGAGGTCGGCGCTCTGCGCCGTCGTCTCGACATCCGTGCCGAGCAGGTTCGCGAAGTCGCTGACGGTCGCCTTGGCATCCGTCTGCGGCTGCGTGTTCTTCAAGTTTGCAAAGAGCGGCGTCGTCTGCGTGGCCGTCTGCTGGATGACCGGCGTTGCGAGGCTCTGGAGCGAAGCGAATGCGTTCTGCGTCGCTGCCGTCCGCGCGTTTGCCGTCATTTCTGCCGGCGTCTGCGCTGCTGCGGCATCCGCGAGGAGGTTCTGCACGTTCGCGAGGACATCCGAGGCCGTTGCATCGTTCGCCAGGAGCGAGGCGAGTGCGGCTTTCGCATCCTGCGCGGCCGTATTCTGGCCGGAGAGCATCGCAAGCATGGCCTGCTGCGCCTTGCCGGACGATGCATCCTGCGGGATCAGGGACATCAAGTTGCTCGTGGCGGCCATCGATTTCTGCGTTGAGGCATCGATGAGCGCCTGCGCGAGATCTTCGACTGTGTCCGCAAGCGGGCCTTTCGCCGTCCCCATCGCATCTTTCACGAGCGATTTCATTTCGCCGAGCAGGAGCGTCTGTGCAGCGTTGAGTTTCGCTGCGAGGATGGTGCTTGCGACATCGGCTGCGAGCGCTTCGTCGACCGCATCACTCACGTCAGCGGCATCGTCCTTGACGGTCGTATCTTTGGCATCCTTGCCCGTTTTTGCTGTTTTCTTCGGTGCGTCTGCATCCGAGGATTTTCCCGTGACTTCGGCGACGGCTGCGGCGTCGCGCGCGTCTTTCGCCTCCGCAGCAGCATCTTTCGCTGCTTTCGCGGCATCGCTTGCGTCGCGTGCGACCGTGGCCCTGTCCTTTGCCTGCACGTCCGCTTTGGTGTCTGCCTGCGTCTGACTTTTTTCGAGCACGTCATCAAAGCCCGTAGACTTCGACGCGGATTTCGCGGACGTCACTTTGCTTGCGCTCTTGACGTTCGCTTTCACGCTGCCAGCCTGCGGGCTCGTGCTCATGATCTGTACGTTGTTCATTTGTGTTTCACCTCCTTTCAAGTTCCAATATTTATATCGTACGTTTTCGATTTTTCTTAAATGAAAAAATCATTGTGCCGCCGTCTGCGTGTCGCCTTGCGCGCTGTCGCCGTTCTGCTCCTGCAGCATCTTCTCGACGTCGCTCGGACTCGTCATGTTCTTCTGCGTGCCTTCGTAGATGATCTTCGTGAGGCGCGCGGCCTTCGACGGGTCGAACTCCGACAGGACTTTCGCGGCCTGGCCTTCGTCCATGCGCTGGAGGATCGCGACGCACGTGTCATCGTCGAGCTCGTCCATCGCGGCCGCCGCATCGACGGGCTTCATCTCGTTGTAAAGGCGCGCGAGCTTCGAGACGCGCTTGCGTTCCGCCGCCTCGCGGTCTTTCATCTGCTTCTCGATTTCCTTCTTCGAGAGCTGGACTTTCTTCGACTGCTTGTCTTTGTCCTTGTTCTTGTCGCCGGCTTTCGGGTCGGGCTTGACGTCTTCGGCCGGCGTGTTCGCCATGTCCTCTTCCGTCGGCGCCGGCTTCACGAAATATTCGCCGATGATCGGCAGGTTGTAGAGGCCGAGCGTCTCGTTCGCCTGCTGCGTGTCAAAGATGCGCAGATATATGCCGAGCGCAAAGCCGCCGACAATCAGCACGAGGAGCAGGAAGAGCGCGAGGATGATCTTCAAAACGCGATGTTTCTTCTTCGGCTGCTCTTCTTCTTCGTCTGCCATAGGGTTCACCTCTCGAAATCAGGATGGGTTACAAAAAGGATGTACTGCAAAACAATCTCGCAAAAACGTGCGCGCTGCGTCACTTGTACATATCGAGCACGCGGTCGACGTATTCTTGCGTCTCGGGATACGGCGGCACGCCGCCATACGCCTTGACGGCCGCTGGGCCGGCGTTGTACGCGGCGACGGCTTTGCGCACGTCGCCGCCGAACGTGTCGAGCATCTCGCGCAGATATTTCGCGCCGCCTTCGACATTCTGCTGCTCGTCATACGGATCGACGCCGAGGCCGGCCGCCGTGTCCGGCATGAGCTGCATGACGCCGATGGCGCCGACGGGCGAGACGGCCGACTGGTCGCCGCCCGATTCTACCTGCGCGATGGCGTTGACGAGGCGCGGGTCGACGTTCTCGCGCTTCGCCGCCGCCTGCACGATGTCGCTGAGGTCGCCGTTCGCCACGGGGAGGTCGGACACGGCCTTGAGACCCGTGCCGACGTTGATGGGGAGCGTCGTCTTCGCCGCATCTGCCGTCCCCGACGTTTTCTTCGTATCCGTGCCCGGCGTGACGGCCTGCGTCTTTGCTTTTTCTGCCGCTTGCTGCGCCTTCATCGCGCGCTGCAGCGTATCGTCGAAGCCGACGGCGCCGCCCGGCACCTGCTGGAGCTGGCCGAACGTTTTCTGCAGCTCCTTGATGCGCTGCTGGACATGCGTGACATCGGACATGTTCACGAAATCAATCATACGGCATCCTTCTTCCCATTCCGCATATAGAGTTGCAGGCCGATCTCATCGAGCATTTTCTGCTCTTCATGGAGCGCCTGGTCCTTGTATTCTTGCAGCCGTTTTTCGCGGAGCTGTTCGATGCTCTTGAGATAGCTCATGAGGTCGAGGAGCTCCTTGAGTTTTTTCTGGCGTTCGGCTTTTGCCGTCAAGATGATCTGCTGCTGGATCTCGATCTGCTCGCGCTTCCAGTTGAAAAAATTGTGGAAGTCCATGAGCTTGCCGACGGTCACGCGCTTGCCGGCCTGCGTGAGGCTTTCGAATTCCGTCTGGCCGCGCTGCATTTCCTCGAGCAGCTGCTGCATGACGGCGCGCTTTTCTTCGAGGCTGCGCGACGCTTCCGCGAACGCGACCTCCGCGTCTTCCTTCTTGCTGCGCGTCACGCGCAGCAGCGTTTCGAGCTGGAACTTGAATTTCTTCATGACGCGTCGCCCGTGATGCCTTCGAGCTTGTTCTCCGTCGCCTCATACGTGTCGACTTCGAAAATGCCCTGACAGAGGAAATCGTTGATCGCGTCGATCTTCGCGATGGACTCGTCGATCTTTGCGCTCGAGCCCTTGACGTACGCACCGATATGGATCAGATCCTCGGCATCGCGATAGACAGCCATGAGCTGGCGCATGCGCTGCGCGGCCTTCAGATGGTCTGGCGTCACGACTTCGTTCATGACACGGCTGACGCTCGTCATGATGTCGATGGCGGGGAAATGATTCTGCGCTGCGATGTTGCGCGAGAGCACGATATGACCATCGAGGATCGAGCGCACAGCGTCGGCGATCGGCTCGTTCATGTCGTCACCGTCGACAAGCACGGTGTAGATGCCCGTGATCGAGCCCTTGTCGCTCGTGCCCGCGCGCTCGAGGAGGCGCGGCAGCATGGCGAAGACGGACGGCGTATAGCCGCGCGTCGCTGGCGGCTCGCCGATGGTCAGGCCGACCTCGCGCTGCGCCATGGCGAAACGCGTGACGGAGTCCATCATGAGGATGACCTTGTGGCCTTGGTCGCGGAAATATTCCGCGATGGCCGTCGCTGTCATCGCGCCCTTGATGCGCACGAGCGCGGGCTGGTCAGATGTCGCGACGACGACGACGGAGCGCTTGAGCCCCTCCTCGCCGAGGTCTCGCTCAATGAAGTCGCGCACCTCGCGGCCACGTTCGCCAACGAGCGCGATGACGCTGATGTCGGCTTCCGTGTTGCGCGCGATCATGGAGAGGAGCGTCGACTTGCCGACGCCCGAGCCCGCCATGATGCCGATGCGCTGCCCGTCACCCATCGTGATGAGGCCGTCGATGGCGCGCACGCCGACGTAGAGATGGTCGTGGATGCGCGGGCGCGTCAGCGGCGCTGGCGGCGGCGCTTGGAGCGGATATTCTTTTTTCGAGAGGATCGGGCCTTTCTCGTCCATCGGGTTGCCGAGGCCGTCGAGCACGCGGCCGAGGAGCTCCGGGCCGACTTTGACTTTCAGCGTCTTCTGCGCCGAGACGACTTCGCAACCCGGCCCGATGCCCTGCATCTCGCCGACGGGCATGAGCATGACAAATCCCTCCCGGAAACCGACGACTTCGGCCGGAACGGGCGGGACGTTTGGGAAATGCGAGCTCACATAGCAGAGTTCGCCGACGCTGACCGTCGGCCCCTGCGATTCGATGACGAGGCCGATGACCTGCGTGACTTTGCCCGTGAGCTTGATGGAGACGGAGTCCTGGATGGCATCCGTGAATTTCTTGATATCGACCTGCATCGGGCAATCACTTCCTCAGGCAATGTGGTTCGTCTTGTTTTTTGTTCAGGCTTTCATGTCTTCGACGGCCTGCCGAATCAGCTCGATCTGCGTCTGCAAACGCGCGTCGACGCTGCCATTCGGCGTCTCGATGACGCAGTCGCCCGGCACGAGGCTTTCGTCGCTCGTGACGGAGAGCTCCGCGCCTGCGCCTGTGAGGCGGCTGCGGAACTCATCGCGCGCCATGAGCACGAGGTCGTAGACGGCCGGCGCGACATGGATGTTGATTTCCTTCTGGTCTTTGATCTTGTCAAGCGCTTTCTGTACGAGCGGCAGGATGATCTGCGGCACGTCGATGAAATGCTGCGGCAGGATCTTTTCGACGATGGCGAGCGCGATGGTCGTAACATCGTCCTCCGCTTTCGAAAGGTAGTAGCTCGTCGCTTCCTTCGCGTCGCGGAGCGTCTTTTCGGCTTTCTTGTTCGCCTGCTGGATGGCCTCGGCCATGTCGGCTTCCGCCTGCGCATGGCCTTCTTCGAGGCCTTGCTGCAGGCCTTCTTCGTGGCCGGCCCGGCGCGCGTCTTCGCGGAGCTCTTCGCATTCCTGCTGCGTCTCCTCGCGCATGCGCGCACAGTCGCTCGCGGTCTGCTGCTTCAGCGCGTCGCATTCCTTGCGTGCGTCGGCGAGGAGCTTCTGCGCTTTCTGCTCTTTCGCCTCGATCTCGGCGAGCATGCGCGCCTGCGCCTCTTCGTCGAAGCGGCCAGCGGCCATCTCCTCGTCTTCTGCGCCCGGCAATTTCGGAGGTTTTGGCGGCTCGGGCGCCTCGATGACCATCGGGCGCTCTTTCCATTCCGCCGCGCGGATGATCTTAGACAATCATTTCGTCCCCCTTGCCGCGCGAAATGACGATCTCGCCCTTGTCCTCCATCGTGCGGATGACATTGACGATCTTCTGCTGTGCTTCTTCGACGTCGCGGATCTTGACCGGGCCCATGAACTCGATTTCTTCTTTGAGCATATCGGCTGCGCGCGACGACATATTCTTGTAGACCTTGTCCGCGACCTCTTTCGGCGTCGCCTTGAGAGCGAGCGAGAGGTCCTTGTTGTCGACGCCGCGCAGCACGAGCTGGAGCGAACGGTCGTCGAGCATGACGATATCCTCGAACACGAACATGAGGCGCTTGATCTCCTCGGCGAGCTCGGGATT
>NZ_JALFCU010000070.1 GCF_022771645.1 Selenomonas sp. | reverse complement strand
CGGCGCTGTTCCCTTGTGCGGCCACGAGCTGGATGCCGCCATCGAGCCAGGCCATCATGAGTTTGCCGTCCTTCTCCTTGCGGCGCGTCTCGTGCATACCGAGAACACCCTCGAACAACTTCATCGTCCATTCGATGTCGGCCACCGTCACGGCAGCATGATCTAGATACGTTTCCATGGTCTCTGATTCTCCTATCTGGTAAATCCCGGTGCCGTAAAACGCGGCAAGAAATGGTACTACTCCATCGAGCTCGACACCGGCGGCAAACGCCAGCGCATCGACCGCGACGCCAAGATCCCCTATGGAGAACTCGCAAATCATGCAGATTTTACTGTGTGTGAGAAAGAGCGCTGCAGCCCCCTCCTGCGGCGCTCTTTCTTTGTGTCGTTTTTTGCAAACTCAAAGCGAGAACAGCTGCGCGATGAGGAACACGATGCCGCCGAAGACAACAAAGACGGCGAGCGCCGGCAGCGCGATAAAAACGAGGAACACGGCAAGCGCGATGGCCGTGCCGACGCCGATGAGTTTGAGCTTCCAATGCTCGCCGAGGAAGCGGCGCAGGAGCGCGTTACGCAGTTCCTTTGCGTCGCCGTGGCTGAACACAACGTGGATATCGTCGCCGTAAGGCGCACGCGCGTCCTGCGTCTCTTCGTACGCATGGCCGTCCGGCGTCTGGTCGATCGTGACGCCGCTGTAGTTTTCGCGCTCCGCGTCCGTCATGACGCGCACGCGCGGTTCTTCCTGCTGCGCTCCGCTTTCGCCCGGCCGTTGGTCTCTCTCCATGGGTGACCGCCTTTCTCAATTGTTTTCATGGATGGCTATCATCTATTTGCAAACAACCCTCTATCCTGTATAATGGATGGCGGAGGGATCCCGATTCCATGAAATTACCATTATCGACTGAAAAAATGATGGCGGTGCTCGCCTGCTCGTTCGCGCTCGGCGTCGCCGTCATCGGCAGCGTGTCCGTGTCCGTCTCGAACCACAACCGCGTCGTCATGGGCGTGCAGTCCGGCGGGCAGACGCTCTCCGGCATGACGGAGAACGAAGTGCGCCATTTCTTCCTTGAAAAGGCGCGCACGAAGCTCAAGCGCGAAGCCGTCGTCGTGACGGCCGGACAGCAGAAATGGAACATCCACGCACAGGACATCGACCTCACGCCCGATGTCGAAGGCGCGGTCGAGGCCGCATACGGTGTCGGCCGCCACGGCTCGCTGCTGAAAAATACGGCCGACCAGATGCGGCTCGCCATCTTCGGCGCGGACGTGAAGCTGACAGCGACGTTCAACAAAGACAAGCTTGCGGCGAAAGTCAGCGAGATCGCCACGTCGCTTGCGCGCGCGCCGCAAAACGCGACGCTCTCCGTCGCCGCGAACGGCGGCGTCGAGCACCATGCCGCCGTCATCGGACGCAAGGCCGACGCCGATGCCGTCGTCACGGAGGTCGCGCCGAAGCTCGAAAGCCTCGCGCTCACGGCGTATGCGGAAATCCCCATCGAAGAGGCCGCGCCCGCCGTCACGGACGCCGATCTCGCGAGCGCTGACAGCGTGCTCGCGAGCTACACGACGCATTACTTCCCCGGCGACCGCGGGCAGAACATCGCCATCGCGGCAGGAAAGCTCAGCGGCATCACGGTGAAGCCCTCGGGCACGTTCTCGTTCAACGACACGGTCGGCGCGCGCACGGCCGATGCCGGCTACAAGACGGCTGGCGTCATCCTTGACGGCCAGCCGGCCGAAGACATCGGCGGTGGCGTCTGCCAGGTCAGTTCGACGCTCTACAACGCCATCCTGCTCGCCGGCCTCACGCCGACGGTGCGTACGTCGCACGCATTGCCGTCGGCCTACTGCCCGCCCGGCCTCGACGCGACCGTCGCCGATGGTCTCATCGACTTCCAGTTCCAGAACCGCCTGCCGCACAGCATCCACCTCTTGACGAGTGCCGACGGCAACAACCTCACCGTCTACGTGCTCGGCACGCGCGCCGACCTCGGCGGCAAGACCGTGCAGCTCGAGAGCGACGGCAACCGCCTGCACCCGAGCGTCTACCGCCTCTACCTCGCCGGCGGCGAAGTCGTCGAGCGTGAATTCTTGCACACGGACAGCTATTCATCGTGAGTCAGAAATTGAGGTCTTGGATGATCGCTTTCTCGTCCTTGCCGATGACCCAGCCAAGCGCCTTCGCCTCGGCGTAGAGCATGGAGACCTGCTCGTGGTTCGGGTTGTCCATTTTTCGTAAGTTTTTATATTGCTCGCATTTCTGATGATAGCGCGCCGTCGTCTCCTGCACGCTGCGCGGCTTGCCGTAATTCTTCGTATTGTAATGCGATACGAGTTCCTTGAGCTCCTCGTTCATGAAATCAAGTCCTTTCAGAAAAATATCATCATGCAGCCGCCGCGTGCGGCTGTTTTTTGTTGCTCTAAAATAGTTCGCCTTGCTGATGCGAAAATCCTGCTTGCTCACTCGTAGACCTTGCCGCGCAGGAAATCCGTGACGATCTTGTAGTAACGGTCGTGGTCCTGCTGGCTCGCGGCCGAGTGGATGGCGTCCGGCACGAGCAGGAGCTGCTTCTCTGTCGTGCAGGCGGCGTAAAGCTCCTCGGCCATGACGGGCGGCACGAGCGTGTCCTTCGTGCCGTGGATGAACAGCATCGGCACGCGCGCATGCGAGACGGCGACGATGGGCGCGGCCTGATGGAGCGAAAAGCCCGCACGCCGCTCGCAGCGCCAATCGAGGAGGTTCATGCCCGGGAACGCGGGCAGCGAGAACGACCGCTCCATCTGATACGCGAGGAGATCGTACGCGCTCGTGTAGCCGCAATCTTCTACCGTCGCGACGACGGCAGACGGCAGATCGTCGCGCGCGCTTGCCATCATGACCGTCGCCGCGCCCATGGACACGCCGTGCAGCACGATGCGTGCGTCCTTCTGCGTCTCCGCGATGCGCCGCGCCCAATGCACGACATCCTTGCTCTCCTCGAGCCCCATCGTCACGAACGTGCCCTGGCTCTTGCCCGAACTCCTGAGATCCGGCGTCAGCACGTCGTAGCCCATCGCGAGATACGCCTGCGCCGTGTAGTACGAATTTTCCTGCGTGCAGCCGTAGCCGTGCACGACGATGGCCCAGTTGCCCGCCCTTTGCTCGGGATAAAAATGCGTCGCGACGAGCCGCAGGCCGTCGTCCGACTCCAGCACCCACTCTTCGCTTTCCGCGTCCGGCCGCGTATAGTTCCATGTGCCGGGCGGCATGAGGAGCGCATACGCGCGCGGCGGCGCCATCGGGTCGTCTGATGACCCGCGCATGAGGCCGAACTCCACGAGATAATTGCCGATCTGATACCCTGCCGCGAGCACGCACCCCGACACTGCGAGCACCGCCGTGAGCACGAACGTCATGATGATTTTCTTCATGCATCCGCTTCCTTTCTCTTTTCTCTTGCAGGATACCAGATGTACATGAAAAAAAGCAAACACTCCGGACGATGAATCCGAAGTGTTTGCTTTCCACGCATAAAATCAAAATCGAAGCGCAAAAATCACAGCGCGCCGAAGATGGTCGTGACGACGAGGATGAGGGACATATCAGGCATACTTCATCGTCACCTCTTTGATGATGTCGCCGAGGTCCTCGACTTCGTCCGCCAAAAGAAAATCTCCCACTACAATCTCACAGAATTCCGTATGGAAAGCACGACGAAGCCCCGCACCTATGAGCAGGTGCGGGGCTTCTCGCTGTCCTTATGTGCAAAGACGCGCAGGGGCGTCATTCTTCTGCCGTCTGTTCGGTTTCTTCGCTGTCGTCTGGCGCCGCTGCTACATCGAACGCGATGTCGCTTGCGACTGCGATACAGTTGTCATCGCCCGTTCCGTCGAACGCCGTCACGTTCATCGGCACGAGGGACGCGCTTTTCTTGTGCAGTTCATTCGTCTGATGCTCGCGCGCCTCCGTCACGTCAGCCGCCTGCTGCGGATGATCGGCCCAAGAAAATGTGATGGGCTCTGTGGACTTCGGATCGTCCGTAGAAGGGGTGACGGGCGTCGGATCTGAAGGTGTCACTGGTTTGTCAGGCGGCGTCACGGGTTGCTCCGGGGGTGTTGGAACGGGCGCAGCTTCCACGGAAAAACTCACGCCTTCTGCCACCGTGAGCGTCAACAGGCTCGCTGGTGTTGCGCCAACAGAATATGTGCCGCTCCCAAATGTTTGTTTCGCTGACGCCGCATAATCGATGGTTTTTGCAGACACAGGAACATCGAGCGCCTTCCAATGATCAACGTCCGCGTCGCTCGTGGAAAAAAACAGATTGCTCGCTTTCACAAGGCCTGCGCCCGCTGGGATGTCGATGCCGTTCGTGTTCACAATATAGCACGGCTCGGTGTTCCATTGCTCGATTGCACCGCTGATGGTCATCGCCGCACCGCTCTTGACGATATTGACCATCGGGCCGCTATTATATGCGATAATCAAATTTTCGCCCGACGCAATGTCAAACGAGTCCCATTGGATGACCGCCGCTTTTTCCGATTCTGTAACCCAACCGGCCAACTGATCGCCGCTTTGAAGATTCATAGGCCCATTTGAGCTATCCACCCATTCCTTTGTCGATGCAGTCGTATATCCCGCGCCGCCGACGAGGACTTTCCCGCCTTGCGGCATAGCAGCAGCGAGCGGCGCGCCGAGTGTCAGCGCGAGGCCTGTCGCGAGGACGAGGCGCAGGAGTTTCGACGGTTTCGTTTTCCCTTTCATGATGTTTGTCCCCCTTCTCAGAAGAAGCATCCGCCCCAGACGTTCCAGCGGCGATGGCCTTCTGGGCCACGCTTCACATCATCGGGCTCGTCGAGGATCGCCGCGTAGTCGAGCGCGAATTGGAACGTGTCCGTGTGGTAACGCAGGCCGAGGCCGGTCGAGGCGAGGTTCAGGCTGCCGTCGCCCGCGCCGGTGTCCGCCGTGCGAATGTTTTCATCGAATCCGCGCACACTGCTGCGGCCGCCCGCGCCGAAGCGCTCGCAGCCGATGAGCGTCTGCGACGTGTACTGCCCGCTCGCGCGTGCGAAGAGCAGCCAATCCGCCGGCAGGCGGCGCCATTCGCTGACATCGCCGTGCCAGATGAGATAGCGGCGGTCGCTGCCTGCCGTCATCTCGTGGAAATCGTCCTCGCTCCCCGTGAGATTCGCCTGCAGGCCGGCGCGCCAGCGGAATTGGTCGCGGCGCATCTGACGGCGGCCCTGCCACGCGAGCGTCGCGTCGACATGGTCAAAGCCATAATCGACGAGCGGCACGGTGAGTCCCGCGATCTTCAGCTGCGCATCACTGTCGCTGCGATGATAGTCGAGGCCGAGCTCGATGCTGCTTCCGGAGGCTGCGTGATCTTCCAGTGCGTGTTCGTACGCAAGGCCGATGCGCGTGCTCTTGCCGGAGCTCGCGATGTCGAACGGATAGCCTCCCGCGAGGTCGTCGAGCTTCACTTCGGAGTAGCTCGCAGAGACCGTCACGGCGTCGCCCGTCTTCGGCATCGTCCAACGATAGGCCGCCGCGCCTTGCAGCACACGGTCGGGATGATCTGGGGACGTGACGAATGCCGCGCCGAGCGTGTCCGTCCGCCGCTACCGTGATCTGATAAAGGCCCTCGGGCACCTCGCGGAGGAAATAACCGCCGTAGCGGTCGGTCTTTGTCGTCAAAGCCCCTTCGCTGCCCGCAAGCGTGACGTCCGCGTTCGGGATGGGGCGGCCTTCTTTGCCGCGCACGAAGCCCATGACGATGCTCTCGCCATCCTCGGCGATCGTATCGTTCATCGCTTTCGCGACCGGCAGGATGCGACCCTCAAAATCAAACAGCGTCGTGTTGTCGATGGCATTCGCATCCGTCGCATCGTCCCACTCGCGCTCCGCCCAGCCGATCTTGCCGGGGTTCGCGAGGAAAATCGGATCCCAATAGAGGTCGCCGACGACCTCGACGTCCTTGAGATTGCCGAGCGTATCGTAGAGGTCTTGCATGAACGCGCGCTGCGCCTCCTTCGTCATGTCGTACGGGCCGTTGTGGTACAGCTGCCCTTGGTAGCCGGTCGCCGTAGTTTTCGACCAGGCGAAGCCTGTTTCCATGACCATGATCGGGCGATGATATTTCTGCCCGAAGGTTTCGCAGAACGCCGCGATGTCCTCGACGCTCTTGCGCAGGTAGAACGGATAGTACGAACAGCCGATGATGTCATAGTCCACATGGTTCGCCGCGCACACATCGAAGAACGTTTCATATTTATAATCGTTGCCCGCATCATCGAGATGCAGGACGATCTTCGCGTCCGGCAGCACCTCGCGCACGGCGCGCGCACCGGCGTTGAAGAAGCGCGCGAGCGCCGGCCACGAATCTTTCGCAGCGCGGCCGTACGGGTACATCATGCCGCCCTGGATCTCGTTGCCGATGGAGACGTACTCTGGTGGCGTGCCTTGTGCCTTGAGCTGTTCGAGCGTTTCCTTCGTGTACTCGTAGACGTTTTGCTCGAGCACGTCGACAGCCGCCGCGTCATCGAGGCCCGCGACCTCTTTTGCCCACGCGACCGGCGGGATCTGCACGCCGCCGTTCGTCCAGTAGTCGCTGTAATGGAACGAGTACTCGATCTGCATGCCGAGCTCCTTCGCGCGGCGCGCGAGCGCGAGATTGTCCGCGCGGTCGAGGTAGCCGGCCGGGCAATAATATTTGCCGTCGCCATGGCCTTTGCCCGGCTCGACGTAGTTGCGGATGCGCGCGAAGTTCATGCCGCGCGCGCAGGAGCTCGAGGCCGTCGCAGGCGCGCCCACGCTCATCGCGGAACACGCCGCCGCGGTCGATGACGTAGTTGTAGCACGAGATGTCGCCGCCTTTGAGCATCATGGCGTCGGCGAATGGCAGCGAGGCGAGCGTCATGAGGCCGCCGAGCACGCAGGCCGTGAGCCTGCGCCACGTCTTGCTGTGTTTCATCATAAAAATCCTTTCTGATTAAAACAACACGTTCTCAAAATGCATAATTCAGCGCAATCTGCCACGGTGATTGATATTCCGTGAAGCCGGCCGTCTTCGCATCAATGGGCTTCATGAAAAAGTAATCGGCCGTGAGGTCGACGTTGCGGCCGAGCATGTACTGCAGCTGCACGCCCCAGCCTTTTGCGCCGTCCATGCCGAGGTAGTTGCCGCCATTCGCCCAGAGACCGTGACCGTAGCCCGTCGAGTCGATGGCCCAGTTGCCCATGTGCATATAGACGAGGTCGATCTGGAACGTGTGCGGCACGCTCATTTGGAGATTGCCATAAGAGAGCCCCGCCCACCAACCGTCGCGGTCGACGGATTTCCGCGTGGCATCCGGACGTCCCTGCGTGCCGCTGCTGTAATCTTCTTTGAGGCCGCCTGCACGATTCGTGACATACTCGCCTGTGAACCAGAGCCGTTTCGCGATTGGCGCTTTGAGGCCGATGGCGTACTGCTCGAGGGCAAGCGAGATTTCATAATAATTCGCAATGCTGCCGCCAGCATTCCATGGCTGCCAGACATTCGTCGTGGCCGGATGACCGAGCGTGCGCAGATGCGAAAGCGTCAGCGTTGTGCGGCCGATCGTCTTGCTCGCATCTGCGTAAAAGATGGGGACGGACGTTTCTGAATCCACGAGAGCGCCCTTCTCCTGTTCATTCATCGAGCCGAGCCCGACGCGCCATGTGGTCTGTGCATCTGGTGCATACGAGGCCGCCACACCGTCATGCACGCCCGGCGCAACAACGCCAAGGCCGAGCTTCGTATCCATGCGGCCGATCGTGAGGCTGCTTTTCCCCTTGCGGAACGCCAGCTGCCCCATGTCAAAATAAAGCGTGCCATCCGAATCGGACGGCGCGGTATCCGTGCCGAGGCCGTTCCACCGGTTCTTCGTCGCATTGCCATAGTTCAGGCGCGCTGTGAATGTCGCGCCCGGCATGACCTCCGTCTGATACGTGAGGCGCACGCGGTCTTCAAAGCCGCCGGAGTCCTTCGGGCCGCCCTTCATCGTAGCGTGCTTCGGGTTCGCGATGTAGCGCGCACGGATGTCGCCCGTGAACGCGGCGGCCGGCTTGTATTTTTCGAGCGCCGCCATGCGCACGCCGAGATGCTTGAGCTCGTCGTAAAATTCCTTCGAGAGCTTGTCGAGTTCTTCCTGCCCGCGTTCGGAGATGCCATCGCGCTTCGCTTTCGAGAGCGCCTTACCGACGACGGCGGCCATCTCGTAGCGCATGAGCTTCGCGCCGCCGCGGAACGCCTGCTTGCCGTCGCCCTTGATGATGCCCTCTTGCTGGAGCGTGGCGATGGACTGGTACGCCCAGTGATCTTTCGGCACGTCGTCGAACGGATTGTTCGGCACGGCACCCTGTGCCGCACTTGCACCGAAAACGTTTGCCGCGGCAGCGAGCACGAGCGCTGCGATGTATTTCTTCTTCATCATCGCACCCCCGTCAGAAGCTGTAGTTCAGCGCGAACTGCCACGGGTCACAGTACGAATCAAACTCCGAAACGTTGCTGTCATACGGCTTCACGCGGAAATAGCTGCCGGAAAGCTCGACGTACGGCGCGAGCATGTAGCGGAAGCCGATGCCGCATCCCTTCTCGCCATCGAGGCCGAGGCCGTTGCCGCCTCGGATGGGCAGGCCGTGCGGCGCGAAATGCGAGTCAATCGCCCAGTTGCCGAGCTTCAGATAGTAGAGGCTCGCGTCGAACGTGTGTGCCTTCTTGACATCGTAGTTGCCGCCCGTGAGCTTCAGCCACCAGCCGTTTTTCTGGAGCGGCACGAGCTTTTTCTGCGAAGCCGCCGCCCAACCGGAAGTATTTGCGGGCGATGTGCCGCCAGCGCGTGTCGCTGGCGCCGACATATAATATTCATAAACATCTCCGCGATCCGCGCGGTTCGTCATCCACTCGCCCGAGAGCGTGATGTGTGGCGCAAGCTGCGCCTTCATGCCGATCGCGTACTGTTCCATGCGGTAGTTTGCGGGTTTTCCGTTGAGTGCCCATTTGCCAGACATGATTTCCGTAGACGAGCCGTCCGTCGTCCAATAGCCGAGGTTCGTATGGTTCGCACTCGACATCGTCTGCAGCGTGCCGAGCGTGAATTCCACCGCAGGGCTCGCCTGCACATGCACATTGCCAAGGAAGGCCGGCGTGTAGACATCTGTCGATTGTTTGAAGTTGCTGTTCGTCCACGGATTCTGGCCACCCCACTCGTCCGTGTAGTCATACATGATATCCCACATGGACGGCGAAACGGAGCCGTAGCCGCCGCTGACGGTGAGTTTCTTGCTCGGCGTATACGTCGCGTAAAATCCATCCACGGATCCTTCGCCATCTGCCGACCAGATGCCGCCTTGGCCGATCGTCGGGTTGAAACGGCCGAGCTCGATGGCGAGCGGGCCGTTCTGCCACTTGCCCTCCGCGAGGTCGAGCTTCACTTTGCCCGTGCTGTCGTAGCGCGCTTCGCCGCCCGTCGATTCCTCGCGGCGCTCGCCCGTGACGTTGTCGGCGCGCAGACGCGCCGTGAATGTGAAGTTCGACGCGACCTCGCTCCACCAGCCAAGGCGGATGCGCTGGTCGAACCTTTTTTCACTCGTCGTACCCTCGACGGACTTGTTCATGCGGTTGTGGATGGCGCGCACGCGCACGTCGCCGTAAAAGCCGACGTTCGACTTGTATTTTTCGAGCGCCGAGAGCCGCACGCCCATGGCTTTGAGCTCGTGATGGAACTCGTCGCCGAGCTTCGTGAGCGCCTCGTATTCCGCTTCCGTCAGGCCGTCCTTGCGCTCGTGCGTCGCGATGGAGATCGCGCGGCCGACGAGGGCGGCCATCTCGTACCGCGTGACCTCCTCGCCACCGCGGAACGTGCCGTCCTGGTACCCTTCGACAAGGCCGTCCTTTGCGAGCATCTCGATTTCCTGATATGCCCAGTGATCCTTCGGCACATCGTCGAACGGATTGACGTCCTCCGCCGATGCGGCCGCTGGCGCGAGCATCGAGGCCGAAAGGAGCGCGGCCAAGAGTTTCCCTTTCATGATCTGTCTTTCCCCCTGTGAAACATATTACACGCTTTTCGCCTCGGCCTGCGTCTGCCCGGTGATGGCGGCTGCTTCGCCCATGCCGCCCGCCTTTTTCGCGCGGTCGTCGGCGAGCAGGCGCGCCGAGATGAGGTTGCAAAGCCCTGCGACGAGGCCGATGACGAGATACGACTCCGAGAAGCCGAACGTCTCGTAGAAGAAGCCGAAGAACGACGAGAACACCGTCGTGCAAATGGAGCTCGTGAACAGGCAGCCGAGGTAGATGGACGAGCAGAGGCGCACGTCGAAGACCTGGCTGATGTACTTGAACTGGCCGACGAGGAACAGCGGCTTCTCGAACGAATGGATGCATTTCATGAAGCCGATCCACTCCGGGCCCCACTGGAAAGATGAACCGATGATGCGGATGGACATGATCGTGCCGGCGAGCAGCAGCGTGCGCTTGCCGCCGAGCTTGTTCGCGATGACCGGCGCGCCGAACAGGAACACGGCCTCGAAGAACGTCTGGATCGCGCCGAGGCGGCCGAACCAGAGATTGCCCTCGGCCTCCGATGCGAACTGCTGCACGAAGTACACGCCGAACTGCTGGTCGTACACGTCGTAGACGCAGCCGACGCCGATCATGAAGAACAGCATGTGCAAGATGCTCTTGTTCTTGAGGAGCGCGAGCACGTCGCGCGGATGGACGGACTGCGCTTTCTTCATTTCCTCTTTCGTCATGTCGACATCCGCAAACGCAAGGAAGCAGATGGCGAGGATGGCGGCAGCGGACGCGGACAAGAACGAAAGGTCGGGATCGATGTTCATGAAAATGCCCGTCGTATACGTCGCGCACGCCCAGCCGAACGAGCCCCACATGCGCGCGCGGCCGTACTCGAAGCCGTACTTGCGCGAGACCTTGTCGATGTATGAGTCGATGACGCCGTAGCCCGCATTGAACACGAAGCCGAGGAACACGCCGCCGACCGCCGCGCCGATGTAGAAATGCGACACGAGGAGCGGCCCGTAGATGAAAATGAAGAACGGCCCGATGAGCATGAGCACGGCGAGGATGAAGAACATGAGCGTCTTTCGGAGGCCGATCTTGTCCGAGACGAAGCCGAACACCGGCTGCAGGATGAGCGCGACGATGGCGTTCGCCGAGTAGAGAATGCCGACTTTCGTCGCGCCGATGCCGAGGTGCTGGCCGAGCCAGATCGCGAAGAACGACATGGCCGCCGACCAAGCGAACAGGTGGCAGAAACTCACGCTCGAGAGCGCGAGGTAATTGCGGTTTTTGATGCTGAGTGTCAAGGGAAAACGCCTCCTCAAAGTTCCATGACACGTTCATATTCGGGGATGAGGCGGACGGCTGCAAGGCCAATCGCCACGTCGTGCTCGTCAAAGTCCGGCGCGTATTCGCGGTAGACGGACGACTTCTTCGTGAGCGGCGTGATCTTCAGCAGCAGATTGCGGCGCGCGAGCTTCGCGCGGAAATGGCCGAGCGAGAGATGCCACGGCGTGCCGTTCAGGAACTGGTCGTCGAGCAGCTCCGTGCCGGCATAAAGCTCGGCGACATCGCCCTCGAGCGTGAGCTCGATGCCGACATCCGCGACACCGTCGAACAGGTGGCGCGGCAGCTCCGGGAAACTCGTGACCGTCGGATCCGTGCCGGCTTCGCCGTGCAGCACGAGGCGGCCGTCTTCGACGAAAAGATCGGCATCCGAGCTCACGAGGTAATCCTGCCCGCCGACCGTGATCTTCAGGCAGCGCTCCGCCTCGCGGCGCGTCAGCGTCACGATGTGGTGGCGGCGGCCGTCCATGCCGAGCACGGCGAACGCCGACGCGCCCGGCGTCACGACGACGCGGCCGCCCTGCTTCATGACCTCGCCCTGCTCCGCGTCAATGCCGCGCACCGTCTCCTGACGGAAATCATACGCGACCTTGCGGCCTTCGTAGGCGAAGAAGAACCAATAGGAGTCATCGCCGTTGTCGATGCGGCAGAGCGGCTGCGCCGTCGCCGCCGCGATCTCGATGCTGCCGATGCGGAGGCCGAACGGCAGGACGAGGCGCTCGCCGCTGCCGAGCGTGAGCACCGGGAACGCGATGTCGCGCTCACCATACGTCAGCGTCAAATGGACGTCATTTTTCTCCGCCATCGTGAGGCCGCGCTGATAATTCGAAAGAAAAACGAAACCGCGGCCTTCCTTGTGGCGGACGGAGACGCGCAGCGCGTCCGGATCGTCGGCGCGAAGCTGCTCCTCGTCGGGGATGACCGTCGTCGTTTCCGTCATCACGTCGCCGAAATCGTGGCAAAGCATGTGATAGAGACGCAGATAACGGTAGCTGTCGCGGACTTCGCCGAACTCGCCAAGCGGCGCCTGGTAATCGTAGGAACGCTTCGGCAGATTGTTCGGATAGCCCGTCGCCTCCGTCTCCTGCAAATCCGTGAGCTTGCCGGCGTCATTCGTGCCGCCCTGGTACATATAGTAGCCGATCATGTTCGCGCCCGAGCCGAACTTCGCGAGCATCAGGCATTCCGTGTCGTCCGCCGTGACGACGGGGCGGCGGCGGTAACTGTCCTGCATGCCGCCACCAATCTCGCACGTCGCATACGGATACGCGCGCAGGTCGACGGTGCATTTCTTCACTTCGTCGCTCGAGAGATCCGAGCCGACCGCGACATCATCGCGCTCGTCCGCAAAGAGGAACGCGGCCGGCGGCGCCATCGGCTCGAGGTGCTGTTCCCACGAGCCTTCCGCATACGCTGCGAGCACGGGGATCATCTCGCCCGGCACGACGACCGCGCCGCCCCAGCCCGTTGCCGTGTACATCGGCACGTCGAAGCCTGCCGCGACCGCCATTTCCTTCAAGCGACGCATATGCTTGAGGCCTTCTTCGCCGCCCTGCCCGTGGCAGTGACCGTACTCGTAGTCGATCTGCACGCCGATAATCGGGCCGCCGTCCTTATAGAGGAATCCTTCGACTTGTGCGAAAATTTCGTCGTAAAGTTTCTTCGCATAGCTGAAATATTCTTCGTTGTTGTAGCCCGGATTGCAATCTTTCGCGAGCAACCAGTCCGGATACCCGCCGTTGCGGACCTCGCCGTGATCCCAGGGACCGATGCGCAGCAACACAGCGAGCCCGGCCTCCTCGCAGAGCTCGATGAAGTGGCGCAGATTCCGGCGTCCCGTCCAATCGAAGCGGCCTTCGACTTCCTCGTGATAGATCCAGAACACGTACGTCGCGACGATGTCGATGCCGCCCGCCTTCATCTTCGCGAGCGCGCGCTTCCAATCTTTTCCCTCGAGACGCGCATAGTGGATCTCGCCCATGACCGGCAGCCACGGCTTGCCATCCTTCAAAAAATACGAACGGTTCACGGCGACGGAATGCCCGGCATCATCCTTGCCTTCCATCAAGACCGTGCGGTCGATCGCACTCTCGCGCGGCAGCGTGATATGTTTTTCCATGGTGTCAACCTCCAATGGTGCTTTCGTTCTGATTTCATCTTCATTATACGGAAATTCCGCGCTCTTCACAGTACGATTCCTTGCCCTGTTGTTTTGATTTCTTGCGCACTTCGACAAAAAGAGCGGCACCGTGCGGTACCGCTCTTTGATGATGCTTACATAATGAATTTACATGCCAAAACGTAACAGCATCCTGTCACCTTCTTATTCTGCAACGCTCCGCTCGCGATGGTCGATGCAGTTTTTTGCCATGCGGCGCAAAAGGTCGGTCTGATCGTCGCGGAGATGATTGACCGTCTTCGGGATGACGTTTTTCTTCAGATCCTCGTCCGAGGCCGCGAGAAGTCCTTCGGGCGACAGGAGTTCCGTGATTTCCGGAAGCCCTGGGAAATCCCCACCCTCGTCCCAATCATGCCGCCGGTTGAACGGGCATGCATCCTGGCAGGCATCGCAGCCGCAAATCCACTCGCCGACCTGCTCGAGCGTTGACGGCGGGATGGGCTTGCCGTCGCCGAAGGTCGTCGTGAACGACACACAGGCAAACGGATTCATCGTATACGCTTCGCTGAGTGCGCCGGAGGGACACGCCTTGCGGCAGAGGCCGCACTTCGGCGGGCACGGGCGCACGTTCGGATCTTCTTTATAGATGACGTCTTGGTCGATGATATACCCTTCGAGCTCGTACCACGAGCCTTTCGGCCCGTAAAAGAAATTGTTCTGGCGGAAAATGCCGAGGCCTGCTTTCACCGCCGCATAGCGCAACGGCAGGTTGCGCGACGGACCGTACGATTCGCCGCCTTCCCAGCGGATGCCGTGATCTGTCATCCACTGACGGAACTGGAGCATCCCCTGACGATCGCGGCACGACGGCTCCGTTTCCTGTGAAAGCAAAAACGCCTTGCCGTAATGCCCGCGCAAAGATTTTGGAAACCTATATTTCCCAAACCAGAGCATCGTGACGACTGCGGCCTTTCCCCACGGGAACGCGTCCTGCGGATGCGCGAACCCCTTGAACGCGTTGTACATCATCGAGCTCATCGGCACTTTTTCCATGCGCTCCGCCAGCCGCTCGCCGTAGCCTGCCAAATCCGAAAGCGGCACGATGCCGCAATTGTCAAACCCGCACGCAAGCGCCGCCGCGTGAATCTCTTCTCCTGTCACAATCGCCATTTATCTTCCTCCCGTTCCTGCACAGAATACCGTCCCATACGATCTTGCGATTTCAAAACCGCTTCACCAAGTCCGCGACCGCCGAAAACGCCTCCATGCCCTCCGGCCCTAGACGCTGCGCGACCCGATCCTGCTCTGCCGACCATAGCTTGTGCGCTTGCCAAAAGACCCGCTCGCCGTCCGCCGTCAGCCGCAGCTGGCTGTTTCGCGTGCCGACCGGCTTCGCGTCCACCACATAACCAGCGCTCACAAGAGGTTTGATCGTCCGTGCGAGCGTCGAACGATCAACACCGACCGCTTCCGCCACCTCGCACAAAGAGGCACCCTCCCTCTCATAAATCCGCCCCAAGATCAAATGCTGTACCGGTGTCACGCCGCTCGGCGCCAAAACCTCTGCGTACGTCTTCATCAACTCTTCCGAAGCGCGTTTCAGTCGGAGGCAAAAGCAATCTTCCGCTTGCCACATATCCGATCCCTCCCTTGAGATTGCATGAACACCATTGGATGTCCACACAGATATGGTTCTTATATTTGTTGTTTTTGATGTATATACAATATAATAGACGAAACCGTATCTTGTCAATCTTTTTTTCTTGGTATTCTTTCGCGTTGATCCGCATCTCCTCCCAAAAATGTGAACGTTGAAAATTCTTTTCGATCCTGCTATACTGAATACGATGTAAACAATACGAAGAAGGAGCGTTTTCCATGAGCATTCGCGAATCACTGCAACAGCGTCGTTCCATCTACGGACTGAAGAAAGTGCTGCCCGTCAGCATCGAAGAAATCAAGCGCCTCGTCACAGAGACGACGGAGCTCGTGCCGGACGCGTTCAACATGCGCAGCCAGCGCGTCGTGCTCGCGCTCGGCGCGAAACAGGACGCGCTCTGGGATGCCATCTACGATGCGTTCGGCGGCAAGGTCGCACGCGAGAAGATCGACGGCTTCAAGGCCGGCGCCGGCACGGTGCTCTACTTCATCGACACCGATGTCGTCAAAGGACTCCAGGACAAATTCCCGCTCTACGCCACGAACTTCCCCATCTGGGCGCAGCAGGCGAACGGCATGCTCCAGATCAGCATCTGGGCCGGCCTGCGCGAGCTCGGCGTCGGCGCGAACATCCAGCACTACAATCCCGTCATCGACGACGCCGTCAAAAAACTCTTCGACCTCCCCGAGCGCTGGCAGCTCATCGCGCAGATGCCATTCGGCGGCATCGCCACGGAGCCGGACGCGAAGGAAAAAGAAGACATCACGCAACGCGTCTTGATTGCGGAGTAAGAGAACGTGAAACGACCGGCTTGGCATTTTGTCCAAGCCGGTCGTTGTTTTTGTACCGTAAGTTTCATATTCCATCAATAGCTGTCAAGCATGAAACTTTATTTGCTATAAGTATTGGTTTTCTACCGCCGGATGCGCTATCATGATATCGTGAACAAACTACCCTTCCCATGCATTGTGTATTCAGGAGGATCATCATGAGCAAAAATGTCGTCGTCATCTCCACGAGCCTGCGCAAGCGCTCGAACTCTGCCGCGCTTGCCGCGCGATTTGCCGATGGCGCGCGTGCGGCTGGGCATCACGTCACGGAAATCACGCTCGCGGGCAAGCAGATCGCGTTCTGCACGGGCTGCCTCGCCTGCCAGAAGATCGGGCACTGCGTCATCAACGACGATGCCGTCGCCATCGAGCCGCAGGTGCTCGCCGCCGATGTCGTGGCCTTCGCAACGCCGATCTATTACTACGAGATGAGCGGCCAGATGAAGACTCTTTTGGACAGGCTCAATCCTCTGTATCCTTCAGACTATAAGTTCAGGAATGTATATATGCTCTCTGTTGCGGCTGAGGATGAAGAGTTTGTGCCCCAAAAGGCTGAAAACGGACTCCAGGGATGGGTTGATTGTTTTGAAAAGGCAGAATTCTCCGGTTCCTTATTCTGTGGAGGCATAGGCGATATGGGAGAGGCTTCAAGTAAATCCGAGGAATTAAGTGAAGCCTATGAGTTTGGAAAGGCATTAAAATAGAATGGGTTTGCGATGAAAACGAAATTGATCTTGATGACGTTTAGCGTGTTCATGATGCTTTTTGTCAGCGCCTGATCAGGTGATACTAAGACAGCATATGCAAATCATGATTCGCTAGCTGCCAGTTATGCATCGGAAAATGTAGAAGAAACTGTTTTATCAGAAGACTCAGAAATATATCGCGCCGATTTAATATCAAGTTGAACAGGTAAATTGAAAAGTCCATACAGAAAGGGTAAACATCTTTCATATGAGGAG
>NZ_JALFCU010000114.1 GCF_022771645.1 Selenomonas sp. | reverse complement strand
TTTGCCATACGCTTCTTTCGATTGTATTCAAGGAAACCCCATGCACGGCGTTCTGCTGACACAGATTCGCCGATTTCAAAGGGAAATATTCGGGAATTTCCCGGGTGTCTATTGATTATGGACGAGATTCTGAGAATCTATAGGGGGAGGTCACTAGGTCAAGCAATCAGGGCGCTCAAACAGCAGCCTCTCCCTCAGGGAGAGGCTGCTGAAAATGTTACGTTCGGCAACAGATGAACGTAACATCTGTGTAGTAACTGTGACACTTCCATATTTTGTGAGCCATTCTGTTCTTCTCGTCAAAGAAAGCGAAACCATATGATTCATTCAAAAAAAACACGTATCCATTTGCATTTCACTCGCGTTTTTCGCCGCCATCCCGACCGCCTCCGCCGCCCCACCCCCGTCCGACCTCCAGACCGCCATGCAATCAAGCGCTGGCGCGGACCCCGGCCGCGAGCTGCAGGATGCGCAGCAGCGCATGGAGGCGGAGCGCGTGCGGCGGGAAATGCAGGAACAGCAGAACGCGCAGGGCGGCACGATCGAGCATGCGACGCCGGATGAAGAACAGCCGGCGGCCGGAACGCGCTTCGTCCTCACGAGCGTCACGGTCGACGCGTCCGCGCTGTTGCCCGACGATGTCGTCAAGGCCGCATACGCCGACGACCTCGGCAAGGAAATCTCCATCGACGATCTCTACGCTATCGTCGCGCGTCTCAACGACTGGTACGCGGCGCACAGCTATCTGACGTGCCGCGCGTACCTGCCGCCGCAGACGATCCACGCGGGCGCCGTGCACATCGCGCTCATCGAAGGAAAGAACGGCGACGTGACCGTCACGGGCAACCGCTCGACGAGCAGCGGCTACATCAAGGACCGCCTCGCGGTCGCGCCGGGCGAGATCGAACGCATGTCCGAGCTCCAACAGCGCCTCGACTGGTTCAACGGCACGAACGACGTGAAGCTCCACATCACGCTGCAAGCAGGCTCTGCGCCGGGCACGACGGATTACGTCATCCAAGCGCAAGAGCCGCCGCACCGCGATACGTGGTCGCTGTACGCCGACCACGCAGGCAGCGAGACGACGGGACGCTGGCGGCAGGGGATTTTCTACACGAACCGCAGCCTCACCGGCCGCCGCGACACGCTGACGCTCAGCGGCCTGCACGCGAAAGGGCTCGACTCGTTCAGCGCCGGCTACGAGCTCCCAATCAGCCGTCGCGGCACGCGCCTCGCGCTCGATTACAGCACGAATTCCACGGAGGTCGTCGACGGATTCTACAAAGAGTGGGACATCCCCGTCAAAGGCCGCGCGTCCTACCTGAGTGCGACGCTCACGCAGCCGCTTGCCGTCAGCACGCGCGCCAAGACGGAGGCGTCGCTCGCTTTTTCGCAGACGCATTCGCGCACGGACATCCTCGATGAGCCGATCATCGACGACACGTTCCGCGATGTCACGGCGGCGCTCACGCGCACGAACTACGGCAGCCGCTGGGCGCTGTACCGCAAATACGCGTTCACGCACGGCAGCTGGGACTCGGACTCCGAGTTCCAGTTCCGGCCGAACGCGACGTACAACATTTTTGATGTCACGGGCATCTACCAGCGCGGCGCATCGCTCTACACATTCCTCGACGCCGGCAAAATCTGGGGCGAGCAGATCGAGGACCAGCTCATGGAAAACACGACGCTCCTCGGCACAGGCCTCGGCCTGCGCGCGCGCCTCTGGGACGGTGCGACGCTCGACACCGCGCTCGGCATTCCGTTGAAGAAGACGGCCGGCAGCGACGACGTCGCAAGCTCCCAGCTGCATCTGACGTTTGTTGCGAGCTTTTGAAACATTTGGCATCATCAAAGTGACACGTTGACAGAAAGACACATCCGAAAGAAAAGGTGATCGCCATGTTTTCATCCTTGCGCGGGAAATTCCTCGCCGTCAGCCTCGGCGCGCTCTGCGTGCTCGGCCTCGCCATGGGCATCGCCGGGACGCAGATGCTGCTGCAGGTCTCGGAAAAACGCGAAGTCGAATCCATCCACCGCACGGCGGAGGTCTACCGCAGCGAGCTCGACCTCGCGCTCGTGCGTGTGGAGGACACGGCCGGCTTCGCGGCGACGCATTTGCGCGGGCGCGCGGAGCGCGGAGATGCGCCGGATGCATGGCAGGCCGGTCAGGATAACAGCCTTCGCCTCGTGCAGGAGACGTTCGCCGGCATGCCGGCCGTCCGCGCGTACGATGTCTGCACGATCGCGGCGGACGGCACGGTGCACGGTCACATGTTTACGCGCCCGTCAGCCGATGATGCGTTCGCGGAACAAACGGTGACTCCCGGAGACGACAGGAGCGCAAGCGCACGCGCTCCTCACCGAGCTCACGGCGCACGCGCAGACATTTACGTATCAGGGCGCGGAAAAAACATTCACAATCTCGCTTGGCTACGCCGCCGCGCCCGAGGACGGCACATCGCTCCTCGACCTCGCGCATCGCGCCGACGCCGCGCTCTACGCGACGAAGAGCAAGGGGAAGAACGGCTTCCTTCGCTACGCGGTCGAACAGGAAAAAAACACGCAGCACGCCTTCAGCCTGCGCGACCTCAGTGAACGCCTCCCGGGCGCCATCCTCGTGCACCAGGCAGACGGCCGCATCCTCTACGCCAACGACGCGCTCGTGACGCTGTTCGGCTGCAAGACCGCCGAAGCGTTCCGCACGTTCTCCAAGGGCAAAGCCTCCACGCTCATCCACCCCGACGACAAAGCGCGCGTCAAAGCCGCGCTCGCAGCGCAATCCTCCGCAAAGGACACGACGGCCACCACCCGCTGCCGCATCGTTACGCAGGACGGCACGACGAAGCACGTCTGCATCATCACGCGACAAGTGCCGGATGAGGAGCGGGGCGTCGTTTCGTATAGCGTGATCGTGGAAGAAGAGAATATGGCGTAAATACGAAAGGCATCGTTGACGTCACTTGACTGTTTGCACAAACATCCGTTGCGAACGTCGCATCTATAGCAGCCTTCCCCTTCGGGGAAGGGGGACCGCGTCAGCGGTGGAAAGGGTGTCGGAGGTAGGAAGAAACTTCATATACAATAAAATTAGCGTCGAAGGAATTTTTTGCTTCCTTCGACGCTAATTTTTTATGAAAAGTTTTATTGTACCTTCGCCACCCTCTCCGCCTCGCATTCGCTCGGCACCTCTCCCGTGGGGAGAGGCTTCGGTAGAAGCTACGTTCGGCAATAGATACAAATAGATTCTTTTAGCAACTGCACCCGCCTGTCACCCCTCCCGCGCCATCGCTTCGAGCTTTGCAATCCGGTCTTCTGTCGCCGGGTGCGTGGCGTAGAGGCGCGTGAGTTTTGATTTGACGCCGGCAAAGGGGTTGACGATGAACATGTGCGCTGTCGCGGGCGTCGCTTCTTCGGGCGGCTCTGCGTGGCGGACGCTGTCGTCGAGTTTTTGGAGCGCGCGGGCGAGCGCGAGCGGGTTGCCGGTGAGCTCGCCGCCGCCTTCGTCAGCGGCGTATTCGCAGCTCCGCGAGACCGCCATCTGGATGAGTGCGGCGGCGACCGGCGCGACGAGCATGACGGCGAGGTTCTTGAGTCCGTTGTCGTTATCGCGCCCGCTGAAGAAGAACGCGATCTGCGCACTCCACGAGATGACGCTCGCCATCGCCGCTGCGATGCTCGCCGTCAGGATGTCGCGGTGCTTCACGTGCGTCATTTCATGCGCGAGGACGCCGGCGAGCTCGTCATGGTCGAGGATGTCCAGCAACCGCGTCGTCGCGGCGACGACGGCGTGTGAGGGATTGCGCCCCGTCGCGAACGCGTTCGGCATGTCGCTTTCGATGATGGCGACACGCGGCATCGGGAGCTCCGCGCGTTTCGCGAGCCCTTCGACGATGTCGTAGAGCTCCGGCGCCTCCTCGCGCGTCACTTCCTGCGCGTGGTACATGCGGAGCACGATCGACGCGCTGAACCAGTAGGCAAAGCCGTCGACGGCGAGCGATGCGATGAGCATCACCGTCGCCCACCGCGGCCCGCCGGCCGCGCCGCCGACGGCGATCATGAGGCCTGACAGCAGCGCCATCAGGACGATGGTTTTGAATAGATTCATCTGGACACCTTCTTTCTGCGGCGTTTGCCGCCTGGCATGTTAACGTTTCTGTTTTTCTGCTCCCGGGCCATCGTTCGCGATGGCCACTTTTGTTTCTTCGAACGTCTTCATGTGGTTCAGCATGGCGAGTGCGGCCTCGACGATGAGCGCGCCGGCGCAGGCCGTGATGCCCGGGAGCGTGTCGCCGAGCGACGTCAGCGTGCCTTCGAGGTGGAGGATGTACGGACGGACGCTCGGCGCGAGCTCTTCGACGTAGCGCGTGACGAGCTCCGTCGCGTTGTCGGACGGCAGGATGAGGCTGCTGTTGTGCGCTGCCGCGATGATCGCGCCGATGAGCGCGGAGACAGAGAGCTGCAAGTCCTCCGGCACGTGCGCGAGGAATTCGTCCGCAGGATAGCGCAGGTCGCCGTCGTCCGTCAGGAGCGCGGCGGCGAGGCGCGCGCTGGCATCGTCCGTCAGGCCGAGGCCGATGACCGACGTCTCGAACGCGAGGTCCTCCGCCGTGTTGCGGCCGAAGTCGAACGCGGCTGTCGGCGGCAGCCCCATGCGCAGACGGCCGACGGTCACGGCCATCGGAATCGTGCGCGACGCGGCGGAAAGGATGCGCTGCGCGGGCTCCGTCTCCTTGTGCGTCGAAAAGAGCAGTAGCGTAGCCAGGTCGAACTCCGGCCGTTCCTCGCACGCGATGCCGGCGGCCTCCGTCGCGATGCTCTCGAGGTGGCCGAGGCTGTACAGCGGCTTCGCGAGGTGGTCGAGCCGCGTCTGGCACGCGCGCATGGCGTTCTTGTCGAGGTCGGGCATCGTCTTGAGGTAAAAGTTGAACGTGCGGTCCGTGACGCTGTGTGCCGCCGCCGGCATGCGTTCGAGGTAAAGGTTGGCGTCGATGTCCTTGTCGCCGTTCTCGGCGTGGAGCGCGTCGAGTTCTGCGAGGCCGAGCGCGAGGAAGCGCGCCGTGATGGACGAGCCGCACGCTTCGCCGAGCTTGATGTCGAGGAACAGGTGCGGCGTGAGGCCGAGCTTCGCGAGTGCCGCGCCGTGCGCGCGCTCGCCGCCCTGGTGCGACGGCAGCAGGTAGTCCGTGACGGCGGGTGCGAGCGCCTGCGCGATGAGCGCGGCCGCGCTGGAGTTGAACGCGTCGAGGATCGTCACGGCGTGGTTCGCCGCCGCGCCGAGCATGAGCCCGGCAATCGCGCCAAGCTCGAAGCCGCCGACTTTCGCGAGCACGTCGAGGCCGTCGCTTGCGTCCGGCTGGTTGACGAGCAGAGCCATTTTGACGACGCTGATTTTTTTCTGCAAACGCTCGTCCGAGATGTTCGTGCCGCGCCCCGTCGCCTGCTCCGCGGTCAGGCCGCAGAGCGTCGCGGCGATGCACGCCGAAGCCGTCGTGTTCGAGATGCCCATTTCGCCGGGCAGGAAGCAGTTGTAGCCCTGCGCGGCGATGGCGTCCGCGAGCTTGATGCCCGTCTCGACGGCGGCGCGCGCCTGCGCGCGCGTCATGGCCGCGCCCTGCGTCATGTCGCGCGTGCCGGGCGCGATGCGGTACTGACGCACGAGGCCGGGGATGGCGCTCGTGTCGGCCGCGATGCCCATGTCGACGACGAGCAGGTCCGAGTGCGCGAACGTGGCGAACGCGTTTGCCGCCGCGCCCTGAGCGATGAGGTAGTTCGCCGTCATCTGCACCGTCGTCTCCGGCGGGTAGGCGCTGACGCCCTGCGCCGCGACGCCATGGTCGGCGCAGCAGATGATCGTGCAGGGCTTCAGCGACCAGGGGTCTGATTCGCCTGTGGCGCGTATATAGCGCATCATGAGCGAGCGGATGGCACTCGCGTGCCGGGCAGGGAAAAATTCGTCCAGTTCTTCTGCGACGAGCATCGCCTCGATGTCATCTGCGGGCTTGATGCGCGCGAGGGTGTCTTCGAGCAGGCTCATGCCCGCACCTCCTTTCCCGTTCCGTCCTGCGGCACGCCTTTCAGCGTGAGGCCGATGCGGCCGCGTTGCTCGTCGACGGAGAGGACTTTGACGTTCAGGATGTCGCCGATGGAGACGACGTCGAGCGGATGTTTGACGCGGCGTTTCGCGAGCTGCGAAATGTGGATGAGGCCGGCCGTCTTGATGCCGATGTCGACGAATGCGCCGAAGTCCGTGATGTTGCGCACCGTGCCCCGGAGGATCGTGCCGGGCTGGATGTCGGAGAGCTTCACAATGGCCTGGCGCGTTAGCGGCGCGGGCAGGTCCTCGCGCGGATCGCGGCCCGGCGCGACGAGCGCGTCGAGGATGTCGTGCACCGTCGGCAGGCCGGCGCCGAGTTCTTTTGCGAGCGCGGCTTCTTTTTCTTTCGTCAAGAGTTTGCGTTTCGCGGCGAGCAGGTCGAGCTCGTCTTTTTTTGTCAGATCGTCGAGCGAAAAACCGAGCTTTGCGAGAATTTTTTCCGCGAGCGCGTACGACTCCGGATGCACGGGCGTGTCGTCGAGCGGCGACGTGCCGCCGTGGATGCGCAGGAAGCCGGCGCACTGCGTGAAGGCGGCCGGGCCGAGGCGCGGGACTTTGAGCAATTGGCGGCGGCCATCAAAGCGGCCATTTGCGTCGCGCCAGGCGACGATGTTCTTTGCCGTCGCGGCCGTGATGCCCGCGATGTGCGCGAGCAGTGCGGGGCTTGCCGTGTTGAGGTCGACGCCGACGTGGTTGACGGCGGCCTCGATGACGGCGTCGAGCGCCTCGCCGAGCGCCTTCTGGTTCACGTCGTGCTGGTACTGGCCGACACCGATGGCCTGCGGGTCGATCTTCACGAGTTCGGCGAGCGGGTCCTGCACGCGGCGCGCGATGGAGACGGCGCCGCGAATCGTCACGTCGTAGTCGGGGAGCTCTTCCTTCGCGAGCTTCGACGCGGAGTAGACGGACGCGCCGGCCTCGTTCGTGATGAGGTAATGGACGTCCGTCAGGTGATGCTCGGCGATGAGGTTCGCGGCGAACTGCTCCGTCTCGTAGCTCGCCGTTCCGTTGCCGATGGAGAGCAGCGTGACATGGTGCTTCTTGATGAGGGCGAGGACGGTCTTCGCGGATGTTTCGCGCTCGGCGTCGCTCTTCGTGACTTGCAGCACGCCGTGGTCGACGACGCGCCCCGTCGCATCGACGACGGCCATCTTGCAGCCCGTGCGGTAGCCGGGATCGAGCCCCATGACGACATGGCCGCCGAGCGGCGCCTGGAGGAGCAGCTGCCGCAGGTTCACGCCGAACACGTGGATGGCCTGCGCCTCGGCGTTCTCCGTCAGCTGCGCGCGCACCTCGCGCTCGAGCGCGGGGAAGAGCAGGCGGTTCTCGCCGTCCTCGAGCGCGGCGCGGAGCTCGTCCGTGAAGATGCATGTGTGACGGAAGACGTGTGCGAACATCCGGTCGACGGCGGCCTCGTGGTCGAAGTCGACCTTGACGCGCAGGCAGCCTTTCTTCTCGCCGCGGTTGATCGCGAGCACGCGGTGCGACGGCAGCGTGCGGATCGGCTCGCTGTAGTCCGCGTACATGAGGAACGTCTGCGCGTCCTCGGGCTGCTTGCCGTCTTTGGCGGGGGTGAGCTCCGTCTTCAGCACGCCCGTCTGCCACAGCGATTTGCGCAGCTGCTGGCGGAGCTTCGCGTCCTCGCTGACCACTTCCGCGACGATGTCGCGCGCACCTGCGAGCGCGTCCTCGGCCGTGAGGCCCTCGGGGATGGGGAACGTCGTCGCGCCATCGTCCGTCGCATCCGATGCGTTGGCGCACGCGTCCGCGAGGAACGTTTCCGCATACGCGAGCGCTGTGCCTTGCGTTTCTTTCTGCGCCATCATCGCATCGGCGAGCGGCTGCAATCCTTTTTCGCGTGCCATCTGTGCGCGCGTGCGGCGTTTCTGCTTGTAGGGAAGATACAGGTCTTCGAGCTCTTGCAATTTCGTCGCACCGTCGATGGCCGCTTGCAGCTCCGGCGTGAGCTTGCCCTGCGCCGCGATGCTCGCGCAGATGTCCTCCTGCCGTTTCACGAGGCCGCGCAGATATGTGAGCCGCTCCGCGAGCGTGCGCAGCTGCTCGTCCTCGAGCGCGCCCGTCGCCTCTTTGCGGTAACGCGCGATGAACGGCACCGTGTTGCCGGCGTCGAGCAGTTCGATGGCTTTCGTGACCTGCTCGCGCCGCACGCCGAGCTCGCGCGCGATAATGTTGTCGATCTCTTTCGCTTGCATGAAATCTGTCTCCTGTATTTCGTAAACTGTGATAAATCCCATTATACCATGAAAAGAGGCGCGGGAAATGCGTTGACGTTTTTTGGACAGAAAAATATAATGAAACGAAGAAAAAACGTCGTTGCAAGAGGAAAAAACATTGCCGAACGAAACGAAACTCACGAGCCAAGCGCTCTATCAATGGCTGTTCGAGGCCTGCAACATCATGCGCGGGCCGATCAATCAGGACGAGTACAAGTCCTACATCACGCCGCTGCTTTTTTACAAGCGCATTTCCGACAACTGGGATGAAGAATACGACGCCGCGCTCGCAGAATCCGGCGGCGACAAGGAATATGCCTCGTTCCCCGAAATGCACCTCCTCGCCATCCCGGACGGCTGCCATTGGAGCGACGTGCGCAATGCGACGAAGGACGTCGGCGACCGCCTGACAAAAGCGATGCTCGCCATCGAGCAGGCGAACCAAGCCACGCTCGGCGGCGTCTTCACGAGCTTCGACGACGCGAGCTGGGCGGACAAAAACCGCTTCACCGACGCGCGCCTCAAAGACCTCATCGAGCACATGTCCGAGCATCGCCTCCGTAATAGCGACTACCCTGCCGACATCATGGGCGACGCCTACGAATACCTGCTGAAAAAATTCGCGGACCTCCAGAAAAAAAACGCTGGCGAGTTCTTCACGCCGCGCAGCATCGTGAAGCTCATGGTCTGGCTGCTCGACCCGCGCCCGGGCGATTCCATCTACGACCCCGCCTGCGGCACCGGCGGGATGCTCATCGAATCGCTCCGCTACATGGGTGGCGAAAAGCGGCAGTCGTTCGGCAAGGTCTACGGGCAGGAAAAAAACCTCTCGACGTCCGCCATCGCCCGCATGAACGTCTACCTGCACGGCGAGGGCGTCGGCGCCGATGTCACGATCACACAGGGCGACACGCTGCGCTCGCCGAATTACACGGAAAACGGACGGCTCAAAACCTTCAACGCCGTCCTCGCGAATCCACCGTTCTCGCTCAAAAAATGGGGCGCGGATGCCTTTGAAAGCGACAAATACGGCCGGAATCTCTGGGGCTGCCCGACGGACACGAATGCCGATTTCGCCTGGCTCCAGCACATGGTCGCCTCCATGGACCCGCAGCGCGGCAAAGTTGCCGTCGTCCTGCCGCAAGGCGTCCTTTTCCGTGGCGGCCGCGAACAGAAGATGCGCAAAAAGCTCATCGAAAGCGACCTGCTCGAATGCGTCATCAGCCTCGTCGGCGGCCTGTTTTACAACGCCGGCGTCTCGGCCTGCATCCTCTTTTTGAATAACCGAAAGCAACCCGAGCATTGCGGCAAGGTCTGCATGATCGACGCGACGAGCATCTACACGCCCGAGCGCGCACAGAACACCATGACCGAGCAAGACATCCAGACCGTCTTCGACCTCTACACGCATTACGAGGACGTCATCGAGCGCTGCAAGATCGTAACCATCGATGACATCCACGCGGCAGGCGACACGCTCGCCGTCAACAGCTACGTCGAGCGCAAGCCCGTCCCCGTCAAAGACCCGGCGCTCGTGCGCGCGGAATACGAAAAAGCGCTCGAGGACGTCCGCATGGCCGAAGACCGTATGCGCGAACTGCTCACGGAAGGAGGCTACCTCATTGGCGAAAATCGCGATTGACGAACTCGAACGATACCTCTGGGGCTCGGCCGAGCTCCTGCGCACGAGCATCGACGCCGGCGCGTACAAGCAATATATTTTCCCGCTGCTCTTTCTGAAGCGCCTCTCCGACGTTTACGACGAAGAAAACGCGCACGCCGAAGCGGAATACGGTGCCGAGGCGCGGGACTGGGACGAGACGCACCTCTTCCACATCCCGCAGGGCGCGCGCTGGAGCGACGTGCGCAACGCCACGAAAAACATCGGCACGGCGCTCACGAATGCATTCCAAGCCATCGAGCAAGCGAACCCCAGGAAGCTTTCCGGCATCTTCGGCGATGCGGCATGGACGAACAAAGACCGCCTGCCCAAAGACATCATAAAGAGGAATCGTTTGAATTTCTTGCACAATAAAAGCCGCAAATTTGCGGCTTTTATTGTGCAAGAAATTATTTTGTTTTTAGCTGTTATACCCCATATTGCGCACGATGCTCGCGAACGAATTGATAGATATCTTTCAGCGAAGCTTCTGTTGACGGTTGAAAACCGCAATAGGTTGAAAACCCGAGCAGATACATCGCCGTGGCCATAGAGAGCTCATTGTTCTCGCCGCCAAATTTCTGTGCTATTGCGACGAGCTCTTGATATGCGGTATCTTTCGGAATCGTTGTTTCCGTGCTTGACGTGATGACGGACTGGATGACCGACGGAAGCACCTTGCAGATTTGATAGAACGCATCTTTTTCGCCTGTGACGAGCGCGTAGAACTGGTCGATGCTCACGCGACGGATATGCTTGTGCGACATCTTTTGCTTGTCGATGGTCGTCGCCCACTTGATGTTCTGCGAACGCTTCGCGATGGCTTCGACGAGGAAACACGCGCAATCATCGTCGAACAGAAGCTGGTGTTGCATCTTCATGTATGTTTTGCTGGCTGCCGAACTGTTCATCGTATTGTGCTTGTTCTTCATTTCCACATAAACACGATGAACGACATCGCCTTCGGGCAGCGCGATGCCGTCAGGATTCTCATAAATGACGTCCCAGCCGCCCTCGGTACCGTTGTCTGGCACATGACACCCCTTGAAATATTGGAAGATGCGTTGATGGAAATAACCGATGTCATTGTTGCTCGCCTTGTCACGCTGGCGGAAAATCTCGCTCTTGATGAGCTCTTCCCACGACTCGCGGTAAACGTTCTTGTCGAAAATCATCTTAATCGGGTCAATGAGGTTGCTGTTGAGCTTCTTGAGGTCATACGACAGCAGCTTGTCACCGTACGCCGCGATGGTTTCAGCCACATGATGCTTGAAGTCGCTTTCCTTGATGAACTGGATGTTCCAATGCATGATGGATTTCCTCCAACGTCTTGTGAATCTCTTTTGCCACATGGTATGCGAGCATCACGGGCACGGCGTTTCCAATTTGACGATATTGCGAACTGATGCTGCCACAGAACGCCCACTCGTCGGGAAAGCCTTGGATGCGCGCGTTTTCGCGAACGGTGAACGGGCGTGCTTCGAGCGGGTGGCAGCGCTCCGTCTGCTTCTGCGACGGCGAAGTCAGTACGGCGAGTGACGGCTCGTCCATGGAGAGGCGGCGCAGGATGCCCGTGCGTCCTCCTTCCATGTACCAGCAGGATTTCATGTATTCCTTCGCGAGTTCCGGATCAATGTCGCGCCAGTAGCCGCCAGGAGGGACGAGCTCGAAGAGCTTGCGTTTCTTTTCGCCGTACGGAGTGTACGGGCTGTCCGGCACATTAACGAGCACATCGCGCAGGACGGGTTTGTACTTGCATTTTTCCGGGAATTCGAACGTGCAGAGGCTCGCAAGGTCGTCGCGGATGCCGATGGTGATGAGGCGCTCGCGTTTCTGCGCCGTATCATAATCCCATGCGTTCAGCACGGCTTTCTGGATCTGGTAGCCTGCCATCGCGAACACGTTTCGCATGGTCTGATACGTCCGTCCTTTGTCATGCGTCAACAGGCCGCGCACGTTTTCGAAGAGAAACATCTTCGGTTGCAGCTGGCGCAGGAATTGCGCGTAGTGATAAAACAGCGTGCCGCGCGTGTCTTCAAAACCTAAGCGCTTGCCCGCATAAGAAAATGCTTGGCAAGGCGCACCGCCCGACAGGAGATCAAGTTCGCCTTTTTTCAAGCCGTAAATGCTCAGAAGGTTCTGCCGCGTCAATTCGGCGATGTCGCCCTCGAAAATATTCCAATGCGGACGGTTCTTGCGCAGCGTGTCGCAAGCATCGTGATCAATCTCGACTGTGCCGAGCGTCGTAAAACTGGCTTTTTCTACACCGAGCGCAAGTCCGCCCGCGCCCGCGAATAATTCAATCGTAGTCAATATTTTCATATTCGCCTCCAGTAGCGCGAATGAACAAAAAAGGACAGTCGAAAACTGTCCCTTGATGGAATTATGAAATATTTTATCATACAGGAATGATTTTTTCAAGGCAGGCCGCCGCTTCGAAATCCGCCCTCCAGCACGCCCTCGCCGCCTTGCAGAAAACCTACCGCAAACTCGTCTCCGAGCGGCTGGGATGAGGCGTGTTTTGCTTGCGTGAATGTGGGAATGCTAGTAAAATAAGAGAAAAGAAAGAGGTGATGCGCATGGAAAAGGCTGTGGTTCATCCGAAAGAGTTCCTCGAAGCGATCCAAAAATTTCGGCTTCTCGATGATACATTCTTCCATAGTTGCTTCGAGGGACGCGAAGATTGCATGGAATTGCTTCTGCGCATCATCTTGGAAAAACCATTCCTGATCGTAACAGAAATGCACGCGCAGCAAGAAGTTCCGAATCTTTACGGGCGTGAGGTTCGGTTTGATGTTTTCGCGCGCGATGCCGATGGCACAGAATACAACATCGAAGTACAGCGCAGCAATGAAGGCGCCATCCCGAAGCGGGCACGCTTTCACGCAAGTATGCTCGATACCATGAGTGTCGAGAAAGGAAAATCGTGGAAAGACTTCCCTCCGACCATGGTGATCTTCATCACAGAAGGCGATGTCTTCGGAGGGAACCTCCCTATTTATCACGCCGGAAGATACATCAAAGAAATGAATTTTCAACGCTTCGAAGATGAATCCGATATCATTTACGTCAATGCATCGTATCAAGAGGATACGCCGCTTGGTTGGCTCTTGCATGATTTTCGTTGTACGGATCCAGCAGAGATGCATTACAAGTTGCTTGCAGATCGGGCAAACTTTTTCAAGACGAATGAACATGGGGTGAGCAAAATGTGCAGAGTGATGGAGGAAATTGAGGAAAAAGGCATCGCAAAAGGTGTCGCGAAGGCAACGAGAAACATTATCCAGAATTTCCTGGCCAAACAGAATTTGACCTACGAAGAAATTGCAGCAGGGACGAATACGACGGTAGAAGAAGTCGCGCGCATCGCGAAGGAGAGCGGGCTCGCGTATTGAGTGTGCAATCCGTTTGATGAAGGCGACAGCAAATGCAGTCGCCTTTTTCTGTGTCCGGAGGAGGTCCACTATGCCCCATTTCGACGAACTCAATACGATCGAGCAGATGACGATCGACACCCTCCGGCAAAACGGATGGACGTACGTCAAAGCGGCCGACCTGCCGCGCACGCAGGATTCCGTACTTGTCGAGCCGATGCTGCGCGATGCGCTCGTGCGGCTGAATCCTTGCATCGCCGCGGAGCCCTCGCGCGCGGATCAGGTCATCTACCGCCTGCGCTCTCTGATCCTCTCCGCGCGCCCCGGCAATCTCATCGCACAGAATGAGACGTTCAAACAGTTCATCTTCGAACGCAATACGTTCCCGTTCGGCAAGAATGGCAAGGCCGTGCCGGTGCGCTTTTTTGCGATGGAGCCGGACGAGCTCTCGGAAAATGCGTACGTCGTCACGGATCAGTGGATTTATCCGGCGAAGGACGGCGGCGCGAAATTTGACCTCGTGCTGCTCGTGAATGGCATCCCGCTCGTCATCGGCGAGTTCAAGACGCCCGTGCGCGCGGCCATCACGTGGCTCGACGGCGCGAAAGATATGGACGATTACGAGCACGCGCGTCCGCGCCGGCCACCCGAAGCAAGGTCTCATCTGGCATTTCCAAGGCTCGGGCAAATCGCTCTTGATGGTGTTCGCCGCGCTGAAGCTGCGCATGATGGAGGACCTCCAGAATCCGACCGTCGTCATCATTGACGACCGCCTCGACCTCGAGACGCAGATCACGGCGACATTCCAAACGACGGACATCCCGAACCTCGCTTCCCTCTCGACGAAAGAGGATGTCGAGCGATTTTTCGAGCAGGACACGCGCAAAATCGCCATCACGACGATTTTCCGCTTTGGCGACGTCGATCACGTGCTGAACGAGCGCTCGAACATCATCTTGATGGTGGACGAAGCGCACCGCACGCAGGAAGGCGATCTCGGCGCGCGGATGCGCCTGGCGCTGCCGAATGCGTTCTTTTTCGGCCTGACCGGCACGCCGATCAACAAGCTCGATCACAATACGTTCAAGACGTTCGGCTCGACGGAAGACCCATCCGGCTACATGAGCAAATATAGCTTCGCCGACAGCATCCGCGACCACGCGACGCTGCCGCTACGCTTCGAGCCCGTGCCGGTCGAGCTCCATATCGACAAGGAAAAGCTCGAAACAGAATTTGATGCCCTGACGGAAGGCCTCACGGACGACCAGCGCGCCGAGCTCTCGCGCCGCGTGAACATGAAAGCGATCATGTACAACCGCGAGCGCATCCGCAAAGTCTGCGAGCATATTGTGCGCCATTTCCAGACGAAGGTCGCGCCGAACGGCTACAAGGGACAGATCGTCGTCTATGACCGCGAGTGCTGCCTGATGTACAAGGAAGAGCTCGACCGGCTCTTGCCGCCAGAGGCTTCGACGATTGTCATGGACACGAATAACGACAAGGCCGGTCGCTACAAGAAGTATGCGCGCTCGCGTGCGGATGAGGAAAAGCTCCTCGATACGTTCCGCGAAAAAACCTCACCGCTGAAGCTCGTCATCGTCACGTCGAAGCTCCTGACGGGCTTTGACGCGCCGATCCTCCAGTGCATGTACCTCGACAAGCCCATGAAAGACCACACGCTCCTCCAGGCCATCTGCCGCGTCAATCGCGTCTATGACGAGGGAAAGGCGCTTGGGCTCGTCGTGGACTACATCGGCATTTTCGACGATGCAGCGAAAGCGCTGTCCTTTGACGATGCGAGCATGAAGAAGGTCATCGAAAACATCGAGGGCATCAAACAACAGCTGCCGATCCTCCTCGCAAAATGTCTTTCCTATTTCAACGGCGTCGATCGCACGAAAGAGGGCTGGGAAGGTCTCATCGAAGCACAGGAAAAGCTGCCGGACAACGAGACGAAAGACAAATTTGCCGCCGACTATGGCGTGCTAAACAAGGCCTGGAACATCCTCTCCCCTGACCCTGTGCTCGCGCCTTATCGCGACGATTATCTCTGGCTCAGCCGCGTCTACGAATCCGTGAAACCGATGGATCAGAGCGGCGCGCTCATCTGGGCGTCGCTCGGCCCGAAGACGATGCAGCTCATCGACGAGAACATCGAGGTCGGCGACGCGGACGAGACGATCGAGGCGATCACGATGGACCCCGAAATGATCGAGCGCTTCATCGCGCAGCCGAACTCCGAAAAAGCGGCGAAGAAAATCGAAATCCAACTCATCGCCATCCTGCGCAAGAAGCACAGCAAGAAATATCAGGAAATCGGCGAAAAGCTCGAACGCCTGCGCGAGCAGCACGAACAACGCCTCATCAATAGCGTCGAGTTCCTGCGCCAGCTCCTCGAGCTCGCCCGCGAAGCCGCGCGCGCCGAGCAGGAAGTCGTGCCGAAAGAGGAACAGGACAAAGGCAAGGCCGCGCTCACGGAACTCTTCAACGGCATCCGGACCGAGCACACGCCCGTCATGGTCGAGCGCATCGTGAATGACATCGACGGCATCGTGAAGCTCGTCCGCTTCGACGGCTGGCAGAACACCGCGACGGGCCAAAAAGAAGTCCAGCGCGCCCTGCGCAAAATCGTCTGGCAGAAATACAGCATCAAGGATCAGGATGTCTTCGAAAAAGCGTATCGATACATCGAAGAATACTATTGAGCGCGCGGCGTGCGGGAAATGCGTTGACGTTTTCGCGGCGGGAAAATATAATGAAAGAAATGAAAATTTTGCAGAAACAGGTGGCAACGTGACGGAAAAAATTTCTCGGGACGAAAACATATTGGCCGCGCGCGAAAAAGCGGAGCAGGGCGGGCGGCTCAGCGTCGACGACGCGCTCGCGCTCTACGAGGACAACGATCTCTTGTTCCTCGGCCGCTGCGCGCGGCAGGCGAAGGAGCGCGCGAGCGGCCGCGCCGTCTACTACACGGTGAACCGCCACATCAACCTCACGAATATTTGCAGCTCGAACTGCCCGCTCTGCGCGTTCCAGGTCGAAGCGGGCGATGCGCGCGGCTATGTGCTCGAATCGGCGGACATCGCGCGGATCCTCGACGATGCGAAACGCGTGAAGAACCTCTCGGAGATCCATATCGTCTCGGCGCTCCATCCCGACAAGCCGTTCGATTACTATGTGAACGTCGTGCGGCAGGTCAAGGCCGCGCTCCCGGACGCGGACTGCAAGGCCTTCACGCCCGTCGAAGTCGTGAACTTCGCGCGCACGACGGGGCGGAGCATCCGAGAAATTCTGACGATTTTGAAAGACGCCGGCCTCGACTCGCTGCCGGGCGGCGGCGCAGAAATTTTGTCCGATCGCGTGCGGAAAATCATCTGCCCGAAGAAAGCGACGGCAGCGGAATGGGCCCTCACGATGCGCACGGCGCACGCGCTTGGCATCCGCACGAACGCCTCGATGATGTACGGCCACATCGAGACGGTGCGCGAGCGCTTCGAACACTTGCAGACGCTCCGCGACATCCAGGACGACACGCACGGCTTCCAGGCATTCATGCTCTTTCCCTTCCATCCCGCGCACACAAAGCTCGGCGAGGAATACCACCTCGCGCGCGTCGGCGCGTGGGAAGACCTGAAAATGATGGCGCTGTCCCGATTGTTCCTCGACAACATCGCGCACGTCAAGGCGTTCTGGATCATGATGACGCTGCCGATTGCCGAGCTCGCGCTGCAGTTCGGCGCCGACGACCTCGACGGCACGATCGGCGAAGAAAAAATCATCCACGCGGCCGGCGCAAAGACACAGGCGGGCATCACGAAGACGCAGCTGAAAAAGATCATTCGCGAAGCGGGGTACGAGCCTGTCGAGAGGGATACGTTCTATCGAGCTAGGTGAACGGCTCGCAACCTTCGCAGGTTCAATCGTGCGAATAGCAACTTCCTACCTCCGACACCCTTTCCACCGCTGACGCGGTCCCCCTTCCCCGGAGGGGAAGGCTGCAGTTTGTGTGCGCCGCCTACGTTGAACCTACAACCATCGAACCACGATGAGGTATTGATATTCTATGAATCGATTAACAACCACGGAAGCCATGGACCTTTTGCAGCACGGCGACCTCTTGCAATTAGGCCAAGCCGCCGACGCCGTCCGCCGCGCCCGCTACGGCAACCTTGCGACGTTCCTTATCGACCGCAACATCAACTACACGAACGTCTGCCAGAACGAGTGCCGCTTCTGCGCATTTTACTGCAAACAGGACGACCCGCGCGCGTACCTCCTTTCGACGGACGAGATCCTCGCGAAATGCCGCGAGACGGTCGAGGCGGGCGGGACGCAGGTCATGATCCAGGGCGGGCTGTACCCGGGGCTCGGGCTCGATTATTACCTCGATATGCTCCGCGCGATCAAGGCAGAGTTCCCGCAGCTCGTCATCCATTCGTTCACGGCGACGGAGATCCAGCATTTCGCAAAGGAAGCCGGCCTCTCGATCCGCGAGACGCTGCTGCGCCTGCAGGACGCCGGCCTCGCGAGCCTGCCGGGCGGCGGCGCGGAGATCCTCGACGACGCCGTGCGGAGCCGCGTGAGCCCGAAGAAAATCTCGACGCAAGACTACCTCGATGTCATGCGCACGGCGCACAGCATCGGCATGGAGAGCACGGCGACGATGGTCATCGGCCTCGGCGAGACCATGGAGCAGCGCATCGCAAGCATGGCGCGTGTGCGCGATTTGCAGGACGAGACGGGCGGCTTCCGCGCGTTCATCCTCTGGACGTTCCAGCCGCACCACACGGAGCTCGAGCGCGCGGGCGAGGCAGGGGAGAAGGTCTCGGCCATCGACTACATGCGGACGCTCGCCGTCTCGCGCCTATTTTTCGACAACATCGCCCACATCCAGGGCTCGTGGGTCACGCAGGGCGAGCGCATCGGCCAGCTCACGTTGACGTTCGGCGCGGACGACGCCGGCAGCATCATGCTCGAGGAAAACGTCGTGCGCGCGGCGGGCACGCAGTACGACATGACGCAGAACAAGATGGTGCGTCTCATAAAGGCCGCCGGCTTCACGCCCGCGCAGCGCGATACGGAGTATCGCGTGCTGAAAAAATTCTGACCTTTGGACGTTTGAGGAGGGGCGACCCCCATGAAACTCTCTTTCTGGCATCCCCGTCCCAACGAACGCTGGGCGCTGCGCATGGTCTTCGTGTTTTCCGTGGTCGTGGCGGTGCTCCTCGCGGCGGACGTCTTCATCTTCAAAAACGGGATGGAGCCGCGCGGCGGGGACCTGCGGCCGCAGACGCACGTCGTCATCTACCATCGCGACGGTGAAGTGACGCAGGACGATTCGCTGACGCCCGTGCTCATGCGCGGCGACCGCGCCGTCGTGACCGTGCCGCTGCCGCGCGAGCTCAGTCGCTTGCAGGGCGTGCTCGCGTTCACGGCGGAGCACGTCTGCTTCCGTGCGTCGTGGGAAGGCCGCGTGCTCGACCGCTATGGCATGGGCGACGTCGCGCCTTACAAGCTCTTCGGCGCTGTGCGGCGCACTGTGCCGATCCCCGAGAACGCCTGGGGTGGCGAGATCACAATCGACATGACGGCGATGCAGGACGGCGCGCACGTCTTCCTCGCGCCGATGTACCTCATGGATGCGAAGACGAGCTGGCAGTATCCGCTCGAGAACAACGTGCTCTGCTTCCTCCTCTTCCTCTCGGCACTCGTCGTGCTCGTCGCTGCGCTGTTCCCGCTCGCGCTCGGCAGCCATATCCCGTTTTTGCGGCGCGGCCTCGCGCTTGCGCTCTTTTCCATCGCGTTCATCGTTTGGATGATGGGCTACCAAGGCCTCATGCCGCTCTTTTCGCCCGATCCGTACCTCAATGCCTGCGTCGAGTACGGCGCGCTGCTGCTGCTGCCCATCCCGTTCATCACGTATCTCCTGCTCGTCGAAGTCGACGCGGGGTGCGCTCTTTTTTACAGCACCTCGCGCGTCTGGTTCATCGGGTTGTTCCTGTTCGCCGCGTTTTCGCAGGTCACGGGCCTCTGCACGCTGAAAGCCGTCCTGCCATACCTGCACGCCACGTTGCTCGCGTTCGTCATCGTGCTCGTCTGGCACAAATTCCACCCGCTGCACAAGGAAGAACCGTGGAACATCCTGTTCCGCTACGGCCTCACGGCGACGTTCGCGGCAGCGCTCTTAGGCATGTTCCAATACTACCTGTTCAATGTGTTCAAGATCCCCGTTTCGTTCATCGCGAACCGTTTCATCGCGAGCGGGTTGCTCATTCTTTTGCTGACCATCATCTTCACGTACATCTACCGCCTGCTCGGCCAGCTCGCGCAGGCGCAGGAAAGCCGCCTCTACAAGCGCATGGCGCTCCAGGATATGCTGACGGGGCTGCTGTCGCGCGCCGGCTGTTTCGACGCGGCGAAAAACCTCGCGTTCGATGCGCATTACGCCGTGCTGTTCTTCGACGTGAACGGGCTGAAGGAAGCGAACGACCTCTTCGGCCATGCCGAAGGCGACAAATTGCTCAAGGCGACGGCCGAGATCATCGGCGACATCTTTTCGCCCGCGACGACTGGCACGATCTGCGCGCGCGTCGGCGGCGACGAGTTCGTCGTCGTCGTCCGCGCAGAAAAAATCCCGTACCTCCCGCAGCTGATAAAGGCCGTCCGCGACGAACTCCACCGCCTCGCCGGCCAGGACGGCTTCCCCGAGGACACGTCCATCTCCTGCGGCATCAGCGAAAACGACCCCGCGAACCCGAAAGCCTTCGAAGAGCACATCAAGATCGCCGACGATCGCATGTACGCGGAGAAAAACCGCTACAAGCGCGAAAAATACGGCGGCCGGCGCGCAAGCGACCGCATCTTCCTGCGCGAAGAACAACGAAAGGATTCTGACAAATGAAACTCTTAGACCAAGTACCGAAGGCCTCGTTCGGCCTCGTCGGCGGCTCGGGCACGCTCTCGAGTGATTTTCCCGCGCGCACGAAAGACGCGGACGTGATGATTCTCGCGGACGAGCTGCATTTCGCGACGCCGTACGGCGCGAGTCCGGCGATGCGGCTGTTCGCCGTCGGCGAGAAGCGCGTGCTGACGTGCCGCATGCACGGCTGGCGCTCGGGCGTGACGCGCGCCGACGCGTCGCGGCAGGTGTTCTGGGTGTTCCGTGAGGCAGGCGTGCGGCGCATCCTCTCCGAGGGCGGCGTCGGCACGGTGAACAAGCTTTTAGACCTGCGCGATTTCCTCATCCCCGATGATTACCTCGACCTCTCGTGCCGCAAGGACGTCATGCTCGACGGGCGCTATCTCCTCATCATGCGCGATGCGCTGTGTCCCGAGCTCCGCAAGGCACTCATCGCCGCGACGCGGAAGCATTTCGACGGCCGCATTTTTACGCGCGGCACGTACGCCGTCACGGACGGCCGCCACTTCGAGAGTCCGGCCGAGGTCGCGATGATGCAGGGCCACGCCGACATCGTCGGCCAGAGCATCGCGCCCGAGGTCTACCTCGCGCGCGAGATTGGCGCCTGCTACGCCGGCCTCTACTTCACCGTCAACTACGGCGAAGGCATCCGCCGCGCCTGGTCGCACGAGGACATGGCGGATATCTTCTACGACGACGCGCCGATGATCGGCGAGATTTTGCTCGACACGATCCGCAGCATCGACGCGGACGACAAGCATTGCGAATGTGAAAGCTTGCGGAAAGAGACGCTCTTGAAGGACGTGTACAACGAGAGTTCGAGCAAAGGGTAAAGAAAATCTGTTCGAACAAATGGGAAAGGAACATCTGTTGCGGAGCGTGGCAAATACGGAAGCCTCTCCCCTGGGGGAGAGGTGCCGAGCGAATGCGAGGCGGAGAGGGTGGCAGAGGTAGGTCGTAACGATATGCACGATTGTATTGGCGAAGGAAGGTAATGAGTTCATGCGTCCTTCGCCGTTACAATCCAGCGAATAGCCCTTTCCTACCTTCGCCACCCTTTCCACCGCTAACGCGGTCCCCCTTCCCCGAAGGGGAAGGCTGCTGTAGGAGCGATGCTCGGCAATAGAAAGAAGGTGCATCATCATGAAGCGACTGCTTGGCATCCTGATTTTCATCACAATCACCATCCTCTCCATCGCCTGTGGCCATCCCGAGCCGCTCACGAAGACCGCCGTCGTCATGGATACGGTCGTGACGCTCGAGGCGGTGGACGGCGAGCGCGAGCAGGCCATCGACGAGGGCATGGCGTACCTCCAGCGCATCGACGCGCTCGCGAGCCAGAATGAGGGCAGCGACCTCGAGGCGTTGCGCCTTGCGGCAGGGAACGGTGCGTGGGTCGAGATCTCGCCGGAGGTCTTTGAGATGCTCGAGATTTCAGAGGAATGGGCGGAGAAGACGAACGGTGCGTTCGACGTGACGGTCGGCCCCGTCGTCTGGCTCTGGGGCATCGGCACGGAATACGCGAAAGTCCCAGGAGAAGCGGAGCTCGTAGAAGCGCGCTCGCACGTCGGCTGGCAGAAGCTCGAACTTGACAAGAGCACGACGAGCGCGCGCCTCACGGAGCCAGGCATGCGCGTCCACCTCGGCGCGATCGCGAAAGGCTACGCCATCGACGGCCTGCGCGCGATTTTTGCGAAGCACCACGTCAAGAACGGCCTCGTCAGCCTCGGTGGCAGCTCCATCTATGCGTTTGGCGAGAGCACGAAAGGGAAGCCTTGGCGCATCGGCATCCGCCACCCGCGCTCCGAGGACGCGAAAGAATACCTTGCGGTCGCGCCGCTCTCAGATGCCGCGCTTTCGAGCTCCGGCGACTATGAGCGTTACTTCGAGCAGGACGGCGTGCGCTACCATCATATCTTCAATCCCGCGATCGGCCGCCCCGCAACGAGCGGCGTCCTCGGCGTCACCGTCGTCGCGCAGGGCGACCACGCCGGCACGCTGACGGACATCCTCACGACGACGCTCTTCGTGATGGGCGAGGAAAAAGGGAAAGCGTTTCTCGAAAACAGCGGCATCGACGCGAGCGCGCTCTTTATCACGCAGGACGGCAGCACGTTCCATTTCACCGCCGCGCAAAGCGGCAATGCCCCCGCCATGCGCGACGTGCTGACGGATGTTTCACAAACTGTTGAGTGGAAATAATTTCTGCGATTCGCGAAATGCCAAAAGCCTTCCCCTACGGGGAAGGTGGCGGCGTCAGCCGACGGAAAGGGTGTCGAAGGTAGGGCATCACAATTTTATCGATTGTTTCGGCGAAGGACACAAAAACCTTGCAGATTTTCAACAAATCTGCAAGGTTTTTTGTTACAATGAAACAATGAAATCATCTAGGAGTGTGAGGCCCGTGGAACCATCGGAAAAACATCTGCCGGAGGAAAACTTTGCAAGTGATAGCACGATTCCCGTCGTCCCCGCCGTGAAGAAGACGATCACGCAGCACCGCAAGGCGTCGTTCTACGTCAAGAAATATCTCATGATCTTCGTCGGCGCGATCATCGCCTCGATCGGCTTGGAACTCTTCCTCATCCCGAACCGCGTCATCGACGGCGGCGTTGTTGGCATCTCGATCATGGCGAGCACGATCACGCCGCTCTCGTTCGGCTTTTTCCTCGTCGTGCTGAACCTGCCGTTCCTCTACCTCGGCTACAAGCAGATCGGCAAGAACTTCGCCATCGCGACGCTCATCGCGATCTGCTTCCTGTCGCTGTGGTCTGCTGTGTTCGAAGGCATGCCGCGCGTCACGGAAGACCCGTTCCTCGCGGCCATCTTCGGCGGCATCATCGACGGCCTCGGCGTCGGCCTCATCATCCGCGCGGGCGGCTCGCTCGACGGCTCGGAGATCGTCGCCATCATCATGGACAAGCGCTCCGTGTTCTCCGTCGGCGAAGTCGTCATGTTCATCAATTTGTTCATCCTCTCGAGCGCCGGCCTGCTGTTCGGCTGGGACAAGGCCATGTACTCGCTCGTCGCGTACTTTGTCATCGCGAAGATGATCGACGTCGTCATCAAGGGCCTCGACGAGAGCTATGCCGTCATGATCGTCACGAACGAGCACGAGGACATCACGTCGGCGCTGAACGACCGCCTCGGCCGCGGCGTGACGCTCCTCCACGGCGCCGGCGGCTACACGGGCGAGAGCAAGGAAGTGCTCTACTGCGTCGTCACGCGCCTCGAAGTCGACAAGCTCAAGGAAATCGTCCTCGAAAAAGACGAAAACGCCTTCGTCACGATCAACGCCGTCCACGACATCGTCGGCGGCCGATTCAAGAAAAAAGCGATCCACTAAAAGGATTTGCAGCAACTTTCAAATTCGTTTCATCTGTTGCGAATGCATCTTTTCCGGCAGCCTTCCCCTTCGGGGAAGGGGGACCGCGATAGCGGTGGAAAGGGTGACGGAGGTAGGCCGTATCAATTTGTACGATTGTATTCTGCGAAGGAAGATGCATCTTATGCGAAAAACTATTTTTCAGTTGTGTTTCTTGTTGTCACTTTGTTTGCTCATCCTTTCTTCCATCGCTTTTGCTGAAGACGCAACAACAAAGCCGACACAGCCCGGAGACGTATCAGACTCAGCCTCCCGTCCCCTCCGCCTCGCGCGCGTGCCGCTCATCGTCCGCAGCTCGTACGCCGGCGCGGATGTGCAGGAAATGCTCGAGGACCGGCTCGACCTCGCGCTGCATGTGCCGCTGAACGGCACGATGCACTACGTCGAAGAGCTCCCGCAGTCCGAGGTCGAGGAGGCGCTGCAAGACGTCCTCGCGGATCTCTCGCAGGGCAAGAAGCGCGTGAAGATCAAGGACGCCATGCAGCCGCTCGCGGAAAAGCTCGACGCCGACCTCGTCGTCTGCCCCGTGCTCACGGATTACTACGAAATCGTCTTTTACGGCGGCTGGGACGGATGGAACAGCGGCGACACGATCCGTCTCGAGAGCTTTGCTGGCCTCGAACTCAATGGCTACGATCGCGCGGAGGACAAGAATTTCTCGAAAGCGACGAGCCGCTTCTATCACGACAGCTACAGCTCGTATGGCCGTGCCTCGTATCTCGCGAAAGACGCGCTCGAATCGCTCATCCAGGAGACGGACGTGAACCGCCGCGTGACGCGGACGCTCAGGGAACGCGCGGCAGCGGCAAAGAGCGACGATGCAGCCACAGCAGAACCGATAGCCGCGCCGGAAACGCCGGAAACGACGCCGGCGGCAACAACAACGTGATACGACTTTACAACCAAACGCCCTTGGAGCCATCCTCCGAGGGCGCTTTTTTGTGCGTTTGCTTCATTTTTAGCGTATTGAACACAAAAGAACAGCATATAGATTACAAATTTTTTTTCAAAAAATAAGACGTGAGCTATTGCGAAACTGTTCCCACCATGATATCTCACGGGCGCGGCCGGCCGCATCGATGACAGCCAGTTCGGCGATATGGGGCGCGATTCGAAAGGCTGGACGCAGGATGACGACGCTGATGTGAATCCGTTCTCCAAGACGACGGACACGGCGAACTATCAGGCTGTGAAGCTCGCGACGGAGCAGGGCAAGTTCTTCGGCGATGTCGCGTACCAGCATCTCACGAGCACGTACCGTGTTGTGGACGGCATCGCGCTCTACGACAATGGCAACACGGAAGCGGATACGGATTATGCCTGGAAAGCCAACATCTGGTCGGCGCTTGCCAACTATCGCTTTGACCGCAACAGCGCGCTGAAAGCGGAGTACGCGAAGAACGTCTCGGCCGATGCGTATGACACGGCCTACAGCTTCGAGTACGACTACAAGGGCGCTGAGGCCGCAAACAAGGGCACGTGGGGCGCGTATGTCGCGTACCGCAAGCTCGGCCAGTACGCAGCTCCGTGGTCGACGTACGGCGATGGCGTCGACGGCGGCCAGAAGGGCATCGAAGTTGGCTTCAATTGGATTCCGTTCAAGAACATCCTCGCCGTCGCGAAATATTTCGACGGCAAGGACATCGCAGCGGATCGCGACGCGTCGAAACTCTTCGGCCGCTTCGACTTCTTCTTCTGATTTCGGAAGCACTCGCATCCTTATCAAGCAGTTCCATGCGGAAGCTGTCGTCTCCGGATTTTCTGGGGGCGGCAGCTTTTTTGCGTGCGCGCAAAAAAATTTCTCTTGACATCCCGTGTGTAACTTTGTATAATTCGAAACATAGCAATCATGTATGTTTACTGAACCCACACGATACAGGAGGAATCCACCATGAGCGAAGAACGCAAATACCACTTTGAAACGCTGCAGCTGCATGTCGGCCAGGAGCAGGCCGATCCAGCGACGGATGCGCGCGCCGTGCCGATTTACCAGACGACGAGCTACGTGTTCCGCAACTCGCAGCACGCGGCCGACCGCTTTGGCCTGAAGGACGCCGGTAACATCTACGGCCGCCTCACGAACCCGACGGAGGACGTGCTCGAGAAACGCCTCGCGGCGCTCGAGGGCGGCGTCGCGGCGCTCGCGTTCGCATCGGGCGCGGCGGCCGTCACGGCGACGATCCAGGGCCTCGTCCATGCCGGCCAGCACATCGTCGCGGCGACGACGATCTACGGCGGCACGTACAACCTCTTCGAGCACACGCTGCCCGACTTCGGCGTCGAGACGACGTTCGTCGACCCGACGAAGGGCGTGAAAGTTTTTGAAGACGCAATCAAAGACAACACGCAGATCCTCTACATCGAGTCCGTCGGCAACCCGAACGCGAACCTCATCGACATCGAAGCCGTCGCGAAGATCGCGCATGCGCACAAGATTCCGCTCGTCGTCGATTCCACGTTTGCGACGCCGTACCAGCTGCGCCCGTTCGACTACGGCGCGGACATCGTCGTGCATTCGGCGACGAAATTCATCGGCGGCCACGGTACGACGCTCGGCGGCGTCGTCATCGACAGCGGCAAGTTCGACTGGGCGGCGTCCGGGAAATTCCCGTGGCTCGTCGAGCCGAACGTCAGCTACCACGGCCTGAGCTTCGCGAAAGACATCGGCGCGGCGGCATTCGCCGTGTACCTGCGCGCGCTTTTGCTGCGCGACACGGGCGCGACGCTCTCGCCGTTCAACGCGTTCCTGCTGCTGCAGGGCGTCGAGACGCTGTCGCTCCGCGTCGAGCGCCACGTCGAGAACGCGCTGAAAGTCGTCGACTACCTCTCGAAGAACCCGCACGTCACGAAGGTCAACCATCCGGCCGTCCCCGACCATCCGGACCACGCGCTCTACCAGAAATATTTCCCGAACGGCGGCATCTCGATCTTCACGTTCGAGATCAAAGGCGGCGCGAAAGAGGCGCAGAAGTTCATCGACCACCTCAAGGTCTTCTCCCTCCTCGCGAACGTCGCCGATGTGAAGTCGCTCGTCATCCATCCGGCGTCGACGACGCATTCGCAGATGAGCGAGGAAGAGCTCCTCGCCTCCGGCATCACGCCATCGACCATCCGTCTCTCCATCGGCACGGAGCACATCGACGACATCATCTACGACCTCGACCAGGCGTTCCAGGCGCTCGACTAAAAACAAGCTCTCTCCCACAATTGCATACACACGAACAAGCAGCCCGCCTGCGTCACGGCTTGACGCAGGCGGGCTGCTTTGCTTCCATCTTTTGGGAGTCGATGAAAGCGTAGGGGTTTTGAAAGAGGAAAAATAGGGGTAAGGAAGTTGTATATAGAAACCCGCATCATGCGAGGGTTTCCCAAGGTTCAGGCCGCGTCCGTTGCTGGCCTGCGTCGAGCAGCGCCTGGTTGTCGAGCGAGTTCGCGAGGAGCATTGGCTTCATGACGCCGCCGACGACGTTCGGCCCGTGGATGCCGGCCCAGAACAGGATGGACTGGAGCGAGGCGACGATCGTGTCGGCGGACACGAGGCCAATCGGCCCCTACGGGCAGTAGCCCCAGAGGGGGAGGCGTAGATTGAGGTACTTATTTCGAGAGTTCAGCGACTTTCGCTTCGAGCGCCTCGATGCGCTTGTAGCTCGCGATGAATTCGAGCGCGACGGTCTTGAACGCTTCGGCGCTCATGAGCTGGTCCTCGGCGTGCACCATGAGGAGGCCGAGGGGGCCGAGCTCGCCGCTCGCTTCTTTTTCGAGCAGGCCGGCGTGCGCCTTGTGGCCTTCGACGAAATTCTCGTCGCCTTCTTTGATGAGCTTCTCCGCGCGGTCGACGTCGCCGTTTTTTGCAGCGCCGATGGCCTCGATGTACGAGCTCTTGGCCGTGCCGACAGCCGAGATGATCTGGAATGCAGTGAGTTCGAGTCCTTCCATGTCCGTGTCCTCCTTATTCGCCGAGCTTTTCGCGCGCGAACTTCAAGATGCCGGTGCCGTCCATGCGGCCGTAGAGCTTCATGTCGATGAGTTCGACCGGGCGGCCCGGGCACTCTGCCGCGACCTTCTTCTGCTGGAAGCGCACCTGCGGGCCGAGCAGGATGATGTCGGCGTCCGCCGCCTTCTCGCGCGCCTCGGACGTCGGGAACGCGGCGATGCTGCATTCATAATTTTCCGCCTCGGCCGCGGCCTGCATCTTCTTGACGAGGATGCTCGTCGACATGCCTTGGTTGCAGAGCAGAACGATGTTTTTCATGATGAAACCTCCTGATGAAATCCGATGTTTTGGATGGTTTTATGGTAGCATAGCGGAAAACAATCCGTAACACTTTGCAATCGGGTGGGAATGATGTTTCAGGGAACAAAGAAAAAAGCGGAACGCGTTTGAAACAGCGTTCCGTTAGATAGGGTGTATGCGCACCCGCGAGAAGTTATTCCGTACGACCTCGTCAGACGTACAGGGGACCCTTTCCACCGCTTCGCGGTCCCCCTTCCCCTGAGGGGAAGGCTAAAAGCTACCAAATCCGTCGGTCGTTCTCGTGCAGGCGGCCGATGTAGCTTTCGAACTCGTCGTAATTTTTCTCGATGCGTTCGTAGTCGCGGCTGAGCAGCATGGAGAACAGCACGTCCATCACATAGCGCGCACCGACGGAGAATACGGTGCCGCCGTAGTCGAGGTACTCGATTGTGTTCGCGATGTAGAGGAATTCGTCGGCGTAGCGCGTGAGCGGCGCGTCCTTCGCGACGGAGAGCAGGACGATCGGGATGTGGCGCGTCTTGAGGATTTGCGCCGTGCGGATGAGGCGGCGGTTCTCGCCCGTGCGGCTGATGATGATGGCGAGGTGCGATTTGTCCGAGTACTGCGCCTGCGCAATCTGGCTGTTCATCGCCGTGTGCAGTATGGCGGGGCGGCCGATCTGCAGCAGGTTGAACATCGCCATCAACGCGATGTCCGCGTTCTGGTCGTACGCGTAAAAATCGATGACGGACGCGTGCAGCATGCGGTTCGCGATGCGCGTGAGCGTGTCTTTGTCGAGCTCGTTCTTCGTCTCCTCGATGGCCTCGACTTCGATGGCCGCGATTTTGCGCACGATGTCTGTCGCCGTGTCCGTGCCCTTGATCGGCGGTGGACGATGGTTTTTTCGCCGCCTTCGATGCGGTTGACTTCGCTGATGAATTTCAGCTTGAACTCGTTGTAGCCTTTGAGCCCGAGCTTCTGGCAGAGGCGGAAGACGGCCGCAGGGCTCGCGAACGTTTTTTCCGCGAGCTCGCGCGTCGTGAGCTCGGCGATTTCCGCCGGGTGCGCGAGGATGTAGTCGACGATCGTCTGCTCCGTCGACGAGAAGCGTTCCGATTCATGCATGGCTTTGAGCAGGCGCATGATGACCTCCTGTCAGATGAGATAGCGCAGGCAGAGCGCAGCGAAGCACGCGAGCGCGAGCGCGAACGTGAAGAGCTCGATCTTGCGGATCGGATCGACCATGTGGAGCGGGATGTCCATGACGCGCGGCACGTTGCTCGCGAAAAGGGAAATCGCGATGGAGATGTAGAGCGTCTCGCCTGTCAGCGACGTGACGTGCGCCTCCGTGATGGCGCGGAACAGCAGGTAGACGCCGAACGCGATGAAGAAATAGGCGACCTTGTCGCCATGGCCGTGAAAGCGGGACATGGGCGGCGCCTCCTTTCGAATGTTGTCTACAAAAGAAATTCGCCGCGCATCGAAAATTTCCTCCTTCCAGGATTTTTGCCTACCAGTTATTTATGGTTGACTTGTGAAACTATTTGATTTATAATACGGGCATAGACAGAAACGACAGGGATGTTGGAAATCTCGGGCGTTTTGGCCGCAGATTGCGACGAAATACGTCGAATGGAGTCGTTCGAGCCTTTTTGGGACTAGGAAATTTGGAATAGGAAAAGCCTCCGGCTGGTGCCGGAGGCTTTTCGCATACAACAAAAGGCTCTCCGTGCAGGAGAGCCTTTGCTGTATCCGGAATTCAAACGGCGTACTGCAGCACGCAGTCGCGTCCCGCCGCGACTTCCTCGCCGATGGCGGGGGCGGGCGTGAGGTGGCGGACTTTGTCGTAGTTCACGATGAGCACGGGCGAGATGAGGTTGATGTGATGCTTTTGCAGCACAGGCAGGTCGAGGCGCAGGATCGGCGTGCCGGCCGTGACGTGTTCGCCCGTGTGGTGGAGCGCCGTGATGCCTTCGCCGTCGAGGATGACGGTGTCGAGGCCGATGTGGACGAGCACCTGCACGCCGTCCGCGCCCGTGATGGCGAATGCGTGCTTCGTCTCGAAGAACAGCGTGATCTCGCCGTCAATCGGCGCGAGCACGTCGGAGCCGTCTGCGAGGATGGCGCAGCCGTCGCCGGTCAGTTTTTCAGAGAAGACGGGGTCGGGGACGGTCGCGAGCTCCACGACCTTGCCCGAGATGGGCGCGAGAATGCGGTTGTTTTCGTTCGTCATGCGGATGCACCTTCCTGCCGGCTGCGCTTCGCGCGCAGTTGCTTTTATTTATGAAATGATTTTGTTCTTGTTTGCCTCTATTCTACTCGGTTTCTCTCGCGATTGCAAGAAAAACAGGAAGAATGTCACTGGATGTTCGGGATGTTTTTGCTGACGGCCGTGTGGTGGATGATGTCGTCGACGCGCGAGTCGATCGCGAGCTCCTGTTTCATGAGCGTCTCGGCCGTGTCGAACTCGTGAGCGCTGTTTTGGCGCAGGCCTTTGATATAGTGCTGCCACGCGCTGATCGTGACTTCCGTCGATTTCTGCCGCTGGCGCGCGAGGTAGCCGGCGCCAGGCGGCACGTCGATTTCGTCGAGTTTTGCCTGGCGGCGCTTCAGCGTCGGCAGGACGTCGTTTTCGAGGAAGTCCGCAATCTGCTCGCGTTGCTTTTTCGTCATGCGGCCGTCGTCCGTCTGGCTCATGCGCGTGAACCGCTTTTTCTGCGCGGCGAACATGTCGTTGTATTCGTCGACGATGGGCTTCGTCGTGTCGATGTAGTTTGCGATGTCCTCATTGACGAGCGGCGAGATCTTGTCGAGGTACGCGCGGTAATTTTTCACGTACGCGACCTGCCAGTGGCCGTCCTCGGACTCCTCGAGGATGACGGCGAGCGTGAACGACGTGTCGGTGTCGTCCTCCTTCACCGTGATCTCGGCCGTCGCCGTCGCGTCGTGGTGCGTGACGGGGCCGACGGAGACGAGCGTCGTGTTGCGGAGCTGCGTGCGCGCGAGGAAGCGCTCGAAGTCGATGCCGAGCTGGCGGCCTTTCAAGATGTCGAGACCGTCCGGCAGCGTCCAGAGGCCGCTCTCGATGCGCCTGAGGATCGCTTCCTGCGTGCCGCGCGTGAGCTCGGGCTTCACGAGGACGTAAAATTTCTCGAACAAGACGCGCGTCTGCGGCGTGAGCGTCGCGTCATACGCGAACAGGTCGCGCGTGAGGTCGTCGTACGCCTGATTCGTGACGAGGTCGAGGTTGACGTAGTACGCGAAGCGTTCCTTGTCGCGCGATTCGATGGCGCTCTGGATCTCGCCGAGCGCGTACTCCGGCGTGCGCGTGTAGAAAAAATGATGCCAGATGCCGACGGCGATGACGACGGCGGCGAAGAGGAACAGGAAGAAGAACCGCCGCTGCCGCGCGATGCGCTGGCGCCGGAGCGCGAGCGAGCGCTCCCACGTGATATCGTCCAAATCATCGCTCCTTTCTACGAGAGTCATTATCTAATAGTTTACTGATTCCGCGCCTTGTTTGCAACCGCTTCTTTTGGTAAACTAAAAGGAAGAAGAAAGAAACGAAAAAACGCGCGAACGCGCGGCGGGGAGGTGCGTGCCGTGAAATGGATCAATCATCAGGTCGTGACGGGCGTCGCCGTCTACACAGCGACGAGTGACCTCCTGCTCACGGCGTACAGCATGGCGGGCGCGCTGCTCCCTGACAAGTTGGAAGGCAACCCGCGCGCAGGGAACTATTGGGCGTGGCGCAGCCGCCACCGCGGCTGGTCGCATTGGCCGGTCCTCTACCTCGCGCTCCTCGGCGTCTCGCTGCATTTCGGGCGCGGCGACTACGGCGTCTCAGGCGGCGAGCTCGCGACGATCGGCGCATTCTTCGCCATCGGCGCGCTCCTCCACATCGCCGAGGACGCGACGTGCGGCAAAGTCCCCCTCGTCACGCCGAACCGCAAACATGGGCTGAAGCTCTACGCCGTCGGCAGCGTGTTCGAATATCTCTTCGCCATTGCCATCGTGCTGACATGCTATGTAGGAAAAATGGTTGCGGGAAATTGAAAGGAGCTCCATCATGCGTTCGATGACACATCCCCGAAAGCCCGGCAAGCTGCTGCGCCTGCTCGCGGAGAAGTATCCGACGAAGGAGTCGGTCATGAGCCGGCTCATTTACCTGCAGGGGCAGCTCGTGCTGCCGAAGGGCGTCGAGCATTTCATGAGCGACCTGCATGGCGAGTACGCGGCGTTCCAGCACATCCTGAACAACTGCTCGGGCGTCATCCGCGAGAAGGTCGACTATGTGTTCGGTGCGCGCTTGTCGGCGGAGGAAAAGGCGGAGTTCTGCACGCTGCTGTACTATCCGAAGGAAAAGATCGAGCAGGTGACGAAAGCGCGGCGCGCGACGCCGGCGTGGTACCGCGAGAACATCGCGCGCTGCCTCGAGCTCGCGCGGCTCATGAGCTGGAAATATCCGGCCTCAAAGCTCCCGGCGCTCATCCCGGAGCGCCTGCGCTCCGTCATCGTTGAGCTCCTCGCAACGCGGCCGGATGCTGACGCGGCGCAGCTCGCGTACCAACAGCGCCTCCTCGCGAGCATCGTGCAGGCCGATGCGGGCGCGGAGTTCCTCGAATCGTTCGCGGCGTTCGTGAAGCGGCTCGCCGTCGCGCAGTTCCATTTCGTTGGCGATTTCTTCGACCGCGGCAGCCGTCCCGACGCCATCCTCGACCGCGTTATGGCGCTGCCGGACGTCGACATCGAGTGGGGCAACCACGACGTGCTCTGGATGGGCGCGGCGCTCGGCAGCCGCGCGTGCATCGCGTCCGTCGTGCGCAACTGCCTCCGCTACGACAACACGGACGTGCTCGAGCGCGGCTACGGCATCAGCCTGCGCGCACTCGTGACGTTCGCGCAGCACCTCTATCCCGACAAGGCGCCGATCCAGGCGGCGGAAAAAGCCATCACGATCATGCTCTTCAAAGAGGAAGGCCGCCTCATCGAGCGCAATCCCGATTTGCAGATGGAGTCGCGGCGGCTGCTGCACCACATCGACTTCCGCGGCGCGTGCGCCGTACTGCCGGGCGGACGCTACGAGCTCCGCAAGGCATATTTCCCGACGATTGACGAGAACACGGACGACCCGTACCAGCTGACGGAGGAAGAGGACGCAATCCTCCACGACCTCTGCATTTCGTTCACGGAGAGCCCTGCGCTTCATCGCCACGTCGACTTCCTCTATCGCAAGGGCAGCCTCTACCTCACGTGCAACGGCAACCTGCTGTTCCACGGCTGCGTGCCGATGAACGCGGACGGCACGTTCCGCGCGATCACGTACGGCGGCAAAACGTACGCCGGGCGCAGCTGGCTCGATTTTTGCGACCGGATGGCGCGCGCTGCGTATCTCCACCGCGAGCCCGCCGCACTCGACTTCCTCTATTTCCTCTGGTGCGGGCGGCTGTCGCCGCTGTCGGGCCGCGAGGTCAAGACGTTCGAGCGCACGTTCCTCGAAGACCGCACGACGTGGGAAGAGCCGGCCGACCCGTACTACCGCCTGCTCGACGACGAAGAGATGTGCGAAAACGTGCTCAAAGAATTCGGCCTCGCGCCGAAGCGCGGCCATATCATCAACGGCCATGTGCCCGTGAAAGTGAAAAAAGGTGAGACGCCCGTGAAGGCGAACGGCCGCGCCATCGTCATCGACGGCGGCTTCTGCAAGGCGTATCACAGCAAGACGGGCATCTCGGGCTTCACGCTGCTCTCGAACTCGCGCGGCCTGCGCCTCTTGGCGCACCAGAAGATCGCCGACGTCCGCACGGCGCTCGCCGAGAATGGCGACATCGAGTCCGTCTCCGAGACCGTCGAGCTCGTCAGCATCCATACGACGGTCGGCGACACGGACCAAGGCCGCGAGATGCAGGAGGAGATCACCGACCTCTACAACCTGCTGCTCGCGTATCAGAACGGCGTGCTGAAGCCGCAGGCATGAGGTCATACACGATGAAGCGCCGCTGCGATCTCGAGCAGCGGCGCTCCTTTTTTTGTTCATCAGCAAATATTTTATAAATTTCGTCAAAATATGCGAGACAAACGCGACAAAACATGGGATAATAGACGTAGCACTTCGATGCAATCATGTCCCCGCCTTGGCGGCGGGGCAGGGAGGGATGTTTTTGTGAAATCTTATCTTTTGCGCGCGGTGGCAGGCCTCTGCTGCATCGGCGCGTTGCTCGCGGCCGTCGGCGGCGGGGCGACGCTCGACCTCATCCTTGCGGGTGTGCTCTGGGCCGTGGCGCTCGTCTGCGCGTTCGTGAGCATGGGGGACGGCGGGCACGTCGCGCTGCCGTGGCGAAAGCTCGACTCCGCGCAGAACGATTACCTGCGCGAGCAGTTCGAGAAGGCGGAAGCCGACTGCAACGCGCTCCGCGATGCCGCCGGAGAGACGCAGGATCCGGCGCTCCGCGCACAACTCGTGCGCATGGACAACGTCGCGTCGAACATCCTCGCGTACCTCTGGCAGCATCCCGAATGCATCCTCGCCGCGCGCAAGTTCATCAACACGGATCAGGACAAGGCCGTCGAGCTCGTGCAGCGTTCGCTCGAGCTCGAGGCGACGAACCTCCAGAGTGCTGACGTGCAGCGCGCGCGCAGCGACATCCAGCGCACGCTCGACCGCTTTGACGAGGCGTACGAGGCGGATTTCGCCGACATCCTGAAGGAAGAGGTCATGGACATTCGCGCCGACCTCGCCGTCGTCGGGCAGAAGCATGCGGCGGACGGCCTGCAGAGCCATGGCGGCATGTCCTCTGCATCGGCGGCGAAGCAGGCAAAAAGCGCGGCGGACGGCCTCTCGCCGACCGTGCTTTCCGTCACGCGGAAGAAACGCATCGTCGGCGGCCTGCTCGCGCTGATCTCGTGCGGCCTCGGCTTCCACCGCTTTTACCTCGGGCAGCGTCTCATGGGCGTCGTGTACGTCCTGCTCTCATGGACGACGATCCCCGTCATCGCCGGCTGGGCCGAGGGGCTGCGCTACCTCACGATGAAGAACCGCGATTTTTATTTCAAATTTTGCCTGCGCTGACGCGCGGCATCCGACACAGGATAGGAGGCACATCATGGCAGAAGTGAAATTGGAAGACCTCATGGGACTCAGCGAAGAAACGCCGGCGGCGGGCGCCACCGGCATGCCGGCCGCAAGCCCGATGCAACAGGACCTCTTGCCGGCGCAGGTCGTCGAGACCGTCACGCGCCAGGTCGAGGAGATCTCGCCCGAAGATCGCAAGAAAATCGACATCATCAAGGATAAGATCAATTTCAAGGACAGCAACGCCGTCATGAACTACGGCGCGCCGGCAGAGAAGGGCGTTACGTCATTCGCTAACGGCATGCTCAGTACCATCAAGAAGGGTGACAGCGGCTACGTTGGCGAGATGCTTGACGATCTCCTCGGCAAAGTCCGCTCGTTCGACGTCGACGGCTCGAACTCGAAGGGCATCGCGAAGATTCCCATCATCGGCAAGCTCGTCAGCAAGGGACGCAGCCTCATGGAGTCGTACGACACGCTTGCCGTGCAGATTGAGAAGATCACCGTCCAGCTCGAGAAATCGAAGGACCTCATGATGCGCGACATCAACATGTACGATCAGCTCTACAAGCAGAACCTCGTCTACTTCAAGGCGCTCGAGCTCTACATCCGTGCCGGCGAGGAACGCGTCGAGGAGATGAAGACGGAAAACCTGCCGAAGCTCCGCCAAGAAGCAGAGGCCTCGAACAACCCGATGGCCGTGCAGGTCGTGGCCGATTTCTCGGATATGGTCGACCGTTTTGAGAAAAAAGTGCACGACCTCAAAATCGCCAAGACCATCGCCATCCAGGCGGCGCCGCAGATCCGCATGGTCCAGAACAGCGACCGCATCCTCGCGGACAAGATCCAAGGGGCGCTCTACAACGTGATCCCGCTCTGGAAGAGCCAGGCCGTCTTGGCGCTCGGCCTCGCGAACCAGCAGAAGGCCCTCCAGACGGAGCGGGCCGTGACGGACATGACGAACGACCTCCTGCGCAAGAACTCGGAGATGCTCAAGCAGAACAGCGTCGAGGTCGCGAAGGAGAACGAGCGCGGCATCGTCGACATCGAGACGCTCCACCAGGTCAACGAGAACCTCATCAGCACGATCGAGGAGACGCTCCAGATCCAGCAGGAAGGCCGCCAGAAGCGCCAGGCCGCCGAGCAGGAGCTCGTGCAGATCGAGAGCCGCTTGCGCGAGACCATCATGAACGCGGCACAGCAGAAAGCCGGCGCGTGAACGCAGAGCGCCCCGCTTGCCCACCTGTCATCAGGTGGCGCAAGCGGGGCGCTTTTTGTTGCTTTCTTGCGGCGCATCAGACATTCGCGAACACGATGTCCGGCACCTTGTCGATGAGCTTGTTTTTCGCGGCGTAGATGTAGAACGTCCGGAGGCCGTTGAGGTAGTCGTCCGTGAGATCCCAGCGGATGATGTTTCCGAGGTATTCGTCGAGCTCGTGGTAGAGGAACGGCTTCTCGCCGAGCACGGAGCGGATGGCTGCGTCCTTGTGCGCGAGGCCGTACGCGAAGCTCGCCTCGATGCGGGCGGCGGCCTTTTTCAGGAGCAGCGGCTCGCGCTCGGCAAATGCGCGCGTCGCAACCCAGAGCGCGTAGACCATGCGCTTGCCCGTGAGCTTCTTCCACTCGGCGCCGAGGTCGTACGTGTAGAGCTGCGGACTCGCGTGCCAGTAGAGATAGAGCGCGTCGTCGCCGATGAAGAGCGCCGCCGTCTGGTCGTCCGGGATCGGGTGGTCTGGCGTGAGGTGCTGCACGCTGTACTTCGGCGTCGCGCCGTAGCCGCTCTGTAAGATGATCTTCAGGAGCGCGTGTGACGTCCAGCTCTTCGCCGTCAGCGCGATCGGATCGTCTTCGATCTCGTCAATCGGTTTTTTTGAGATGAGCAGGATGCTTTCGACGGGGCCGTTCGAGGAGACGCAGAGATGCGGCAAGACGACGAGCTTTTCCGCGTGGCGCGCGTAGAGGATGGACGAGACGTTGCTGATGTCGAGGCGGCCGGCGGCGATGTCCGCGTTCAGCTCGGCCGGCACGCCGCGCACGAGGTCGAACGCATCCTCGCGTTCGTGCGGCGCGCCGGCGTGCGCGTAGCCGTACGCGAGCGGCAGGACGTTGAGGAAATCGATGTGGCCGACTGTTGGCTTGTATGGCATGAGATCCCTCCTGGCTTCGTTGTTGTCTTCTTTATTATACACGTTTGCCTGCGGCTGCGGAATACTTTCGCGCGTCACAGTTTTTTGTCGGAAACATTTTTTCGTTTGGGACATTTCGCCTTGCGGCAGGCGGAAAGAACAAGTATAATGAAAAGCAAATGCAATCGATTTCGGAAGGATTTGCGCCAGGCAGACCCATTGAGGTGACAAGACCGTGAAAGAATTTGCCTATGTCATCGAGGACATCCAGGAGATCTTCCCCGCCATTTACGAAGTGCTGAGCGAGCAGAAGGCGATGCAGGCCCGCCGCTCGTTCGTGGCCGTGTACGGGCGTGCCGCGTCGGAAAAGCTCATGGCAAAGATCCGTCGCGCCGTCCAGCAGCGCATGCCGCAGGCGTGCGTCGTCGGCGCCGTCGCGATGCAGTCCATCGTCGACGGCCGGCTGACGGAAGACGGCGTCGCGGTCTCGTTCACGCTTTACGAGTCGAGCGACGCGGCGGCGTGGCTCTATGATTTCGACGCGATGGACCCGGCGGAGGCCGGGCGTACGTTCGCCGAGGTGCTCGCGTCCGAAGACGACGTGCGCGCCATCGAGTTCATCAGCACGGACGACCGCTTCGGCATCGGCGCGTTCTTTGATGAGCTCGCGGCGGTGCCGGACGATGTCGCTGTCTTCGGCGGCATCGCGGAGAACGGCACGGAGGCGATGCCGACGATCTTCGCGGGCGACGCGGCCTGCAGTCACGGCGTGCTCGCCATCGCTTTTTCCGGGCTCGACCTCCACGTATCCGTGAACTCGAGCTTCGGCTGGAAGCCGCTCGGACGCGTCATGACGATCACGCGCATGAAAGACCCGTTCACCGTGCAGTCCATCGACAACCGTCCGGCCGTCGAAATCTACCAGACGTACCTCGGCCTCGCGATGGACGAGGACATTTTGACGGAAATGCTGACGTTCCCGCTGTTCCTCCACCGCAACGGCATCGCGCTCGCGCGCCTGCCGCAGACGTCGGAGCGCGACGGCAGCCTCCATTTCGCCGGTGACTTCTTCGAGGGCGAGCGCGTGCAGATCGCCTACGGCGACCCGCAGGAGATCCTCGACACGGCCGACCGCCTGCAAGTCGGCATGGCGGCGTTCCACCCGCAGGCCATGTATTTCGTGAGCTGCGTCGCGCGCAGCCTCCTGCTCGCGACGGATACGGAAAAAGAGCTCGTCATGAGCCGCTACGCGCCGTCGGCGGGCTTCTACGCCTACAGCGAGTTTCTGCGGCGCGGCGGCGAATTCATGACAGCGAACATGACGCTCGTGACCATCGGCATGCGCGAGGGCGAGAAGAGCGACGCGCCTGTGAAACTCCCCGAGCGCATCTCGCACGTCGACGCGCGCACGAACATCATGCGCCATCTCGTGAACTTCGTCCAGCAGGTCATCGGCGAGCTCGAGGACGCGAACGAGCGCTACCGCCGCCTCGCGCGGCACGACCTCCTCACGGGCCTCCTGAACCGCGGCACGACGGACGAGACGCTCGACGCCATGGTCGACGAAGCCGAGGAAGACGCCGCGCCGCTCTCCGTCCTCATGATGGACATCGACGATTTCAAAGGCATCAACGATACGTGCGGCCACGCGGCCGGCGACCAGGCGCTGCGCCTCGTCGCGCGCGTGCTGCAGGGCGAGGTGCGCGACGGCTTCGACGTCGCGGGCCGCATGGGCGGCGACGAATTCCTCGTCATCCTCTACCGCACGGAAGAGCGCGAAGCGCGCTTCATTGCCGACCGCATCCGAAAGCACATCGAAAGCCTCAGCCCGCTGCCGGGCGGCCGCAAAATGACGACGAGCATCGGCACAGCCGCCCTCTTGCGCGGCGACACGGCGCAAGACCTCTACAAACGCGCCGACGAAGCCCTCTACGCCGCGAAGCAGTCCGGCAAGAACGCTGTGGCGACGGCACGGCGGAAATCATGAAACAACAGAGCAAACAAAAAGCACGAGCCAGGATGAGCGAAAAACGTCCTGGTTCGTTTTGATTGCTTTACACATAACATAATTTGTGTTACAATAGAACACAAAAAAGGAGTGCGATACATATGGCAACGACAACGATGACGTTACGCATGGATGCGGATGTGAAGCGTGATGCAGAAATCCTTTGCAAGGAGATGGGCATGACGCTGTCGACGGCATTCAACATCTTCGCGAAGGCGATGATCCGCAAGCGCGGCATCCCGTTCGCCGTCACGGGAAGTCCTTCGCTTTACGACGAGCCGAATCGCAGCCATATGCGGGCGGCAATGGATGAGCTGAATGCCGGCCATGGCAGAGAACATGAACTGGTGGAAGACGCATGAGGATTGTTTGGGCGTCGGAAGCCTGGGACGACTATGTGTGGTGGCAGGGCGAAGACAAGAAAACCGTCAAGCGCATCAACAAGCTCATCAAAGATGTCGAGCGTCATGGCTATACGGGCATCGGAAAGCCGGAACCGCTGAAACATGAATTTTCCGGCTGGTGGAGCCGGCGCATTGATGATACAAATCGCTTGGTGTATCGTATCGTTGATGATGCGATTGAAATCATGCTGTGCCGGTATCACTACGAATCGTGAAGGAATAAATTGTACGCGAAGAAGCTTGGCAATCATTGACGTTTCTAAGGCGCTTGCCCTATAATTGAACGAATGAAAGGGCGAGCGCCTTTTTGTTACAAAAAAATGATTGACTATCGCAACTAATTTTCGTTTGATACAAAGGGGAATGCACGATGGATTACGTCAACATCGGCCGTTGGTTCACAATCCTGCACCGGCGGTCGCAGCTGTTTGTGACGCAATGCTGCAAGGACACGGGGCTGTCGTTCACGGAATATGTGCTGCTGATCCGCATTTACGATGCCGAGGGGCTGAGCCAGGAGGAGCTCGCGAGCGTGCTGTATCTCGACAAGGCCGTCGTGACGCGGTCGCTCACGCTCCTCGAGCAGAAAGGCCTCATCCGCCGCGAGGTCGACGCACGCGACCGCCGCATCCGGCGCGTGTACCTGACGGAATACGCGCGGACGCAGGAAGCGTTCTTCCAAGGCATCATCCGCGCGTGGGTGCAGTACCTCGCGGCGGGCATCAATGCGGAGGAAGTCGGTGCGACGATCCAGGGCTTCCACGACGCCGCGATGCGCGCATGCGAGGTCGATCTCACGGAGCTCGTGACGAAGACGAAGAAGGAGTTGGGGCAGGATGCTGACAAAGCTTGAAGATAGAAAACAGAACAAGAAGGGCATGCAAGGCTTGCGTGCCCTCCTTGTCGTTGCATTGATGTGCACGATGGCGGCTGCCGCCGGCTGCGGCAAGGACGCGACGGTCGAGACGCAGGCGCCGCTCGTGCGGTCGATGGTCGTCGGTGCGGATGCGGGCGCACAATCTGATACGTACGCCGGCACGGTGCGCGGGCGGTATGAGACGAACCTCTCGTTCCAGGTCGGCGGGCAGATCCTCGCGCGCAACGTGAACGTCGGCGACCGCGTGAGCGCGGGCGACGTGCTCATGGTCATCGACGCGAAGGATGTCGTGCAAAAGGCGAACCAGGGCGACGCGGCCGTCGCATCGGCGCGCGCGCAGCTGAATCTCGCGCAGTCGAACCTCGCGCGTTACAGCGAGCTCTACAATGAGCAGGCCGTCCCTGCCGCCGTGCTCGACCAGTATCAGACGCAGTATGACGCCGCGTTCGCGGCGTATCAGAACGCGCTCGCCGAAGCCGCGCAGGGTCACAATGCGCTCGGCTATACGAATCTGACCGCTGGCGCGAACGGTGTCATCTCGTCCGTCACGGCCGAGGAAGGCCAGGTCGTCGCGGCTGGCCAGACCGTCGCGACGCTCGTGCAGACGGGCGAGCTTGAGGTTGAGATCAACGTGCCGGAAAATCATCTCGCCGATGTCGCTGTCGGGCAGGCCGTGACCGTCGATTTCTGGGCGTTGAAGGGCCAGGCTGCTGGCACGGTGCGCGAGATCGCGCCGATGGCCGACAGCGCCGCGCGCACGTACAAGGTGCGTATCTCGATTCCGAACCCGCCGCAGGGCATGGAGCTCGGCATGACGGCGAGCGTCCATGTGACCGGCGCGACAACGGAGGGCGACGCGGGCTTCCTCGTGCCGCTCGCCGCCATTTATCAGACGGGAGACAGTCCTGAGGTCTGGGTCGTCGGGGACGACGGCACGGTGGCGCTGCAGCCCGTGACGGTCGAGCAGTTTGACAGCAATCAGGTGCGCGTGCATGGCGTCTCGGCCGGCACGACGATCGTCACGGCTGGCGTCCACAAGCTCCGTGCGGGGCAGGAGGTTCGGACGAAATGAGGAATCTCACCGAAGTCTCGCTCAAAAACAAAGCGCTCGTCTGGTATTTCATCATCGTCACGGCCATCGGCGGCATTTTTTGCTACAACAAGCTCGGCCGCATGGAGGATCCGCAGTTCACGATCCGCCAGATGGTCATTTCGGCTGTGTGGCCGGGCGCGTCAGCGGATGACATGCAGCAGCAGGTCACGGACAAGCTAGAGAAAAAACTCCAGGACACGCCGGGCCTCGACCATATCAACAGCGAGACGCGCGCGGGCCAGACCGTCATCTACGTCACGCTTGCCGACGATGTCGAAAAAGCGCAGATCCGCCAGACGTGGCGCGACGTGCGGAATTTTTGCGAAGACGAGAAGCGCGAACTGCCGGACGGCGTCTATGGCCCGTATTACAATGATCGTTTCGACGATGTCTACGGCTCTGTCTACGCCGTGACGGGCGACGGCTACAGCTACGAAGACATGCGCCGCGCCGCCGAGGACGCGCGCCGCCTGCTCATGCAGGTGGAAAACGTCCAGAAGGTCGAGCTCCTCGGCGAGCAGGAGGAAAAAGTCTACGTCGAGGCGGAGACGGCGAAGCTCATGGAGCTCGGCATCAGCCCGAATGCCATCCTCTCGGCGCTCAAGACGCAGAACGAAATGACGGCCTCGGGCAAGCTCGACACGGATTCGGATAACGTCTATCTGCGCGTCAGCGGCGCGTTCGACGATGTCGATGACATCCGGGCGCTCCCCATCAATGCGAACGGCAAGATTTTCCGCCTCGGCGACATCGCGACCGTCGAGCGTCGCGCCGTCGAGCCCGCGCAGCCGAAGATGTATTTCAACGGCGAGCCCGCCATCGGCATCGCCGTCTCGATGAAAGACGGCGGCAACGTGCTCGAGCTCGGAGAAAACCTCAAAGCCGAAATCGCGAAAATCACGTCTGATATGCCCGTCGGCCTCGAGATCCATCAAGTTTCCGACCAGCCGAGCGTCGTCAACGAGTCCATTCACGATTTCGTCAAGACGCTCTGCGAAGCCATTGTCATCGTGCTCGGCGTGAGCTTCCTCTCGCTCGGCTGGCGCACGGGCCTCGTCGTCGCGGGCTGCATCCCGCTCGTGCTCTGCGGCGTCTTCGTCTTCATGTACGTGCTCGGCATCGACCTGCACAAGGTGTCGCTCGGCTCGCTCATCATTGCGCTCGGCCTGCTCGTCGACGATGCGATCATCGCCGTCGAAATGATGAGCGTGCAGCTCGAGCTCGGCCACAGCCGCTTTGACGCGGCGTGCCATGCGTTCCGCGCGACGGCGAAGCCGATGCTGACGGGCACGCTCATCACGTGCTGCGGCTTCATCCCCGTCGCGTTTTCCAAAGGCATGGCGAGCGAATTCTGCGGCGCGCTGTTCCCCGTCATCGGCATCGCGCTGCTCCTTTCGTGGATCGTCTCCGTCATGGTCGCGCCACTCTACGGCACGTACCTCATCCAAGTGAACGTCGTGACGGACGCAAGCGGGCGGCCCGACCCGTATCAGAGCCGCTTCTACGTCTGGTTCCGCCGCGTGCTCGGCTGGTTCCTCACGCACAAAAAAAGCGTACTCGTCGGCACGGTGGCGCTGTTCGCCGTCTCGGTGTTCTCGCTGAAATTCGTCAAGCAGGAATTTTTCCCCGCGTCGCTGCGCCCGGAGATCATCGTCGACTTGCAGCTGCCGGAGGGCTCGTCCATGGCCGCGACGCAGGGCGTCGCCGACCGCATGAACGCGTTCCTCGCGGAGCACGCGGACGAGCTCGACAACTACTCGTACTACGTCGGCGGCAACGCGCCGCGCTTTGTCCTGCCGCTCGACCCGAAAGCCGATGCCGACAACATCACGCAGTTCGTGCTCGTCGCGAAAGACACGGAGACGCGCGAAAAGCTCGCGGGCGAGCTGCGCACGGCGTTCGCCGACGAGTTCGGCGACGTGCGCGCGAAACTCCGTTACATCCAGACGGGCCCGATGTACGACTACCCCGTCATGCTCCGCGTCACGGGGCTGACCGTCGATGAGACGCGCGCGCTCGCCGAGCAGGTCGCGGACATCGTCGCGGCCGACCCGAATAACACGGACGTCAACCTCGACTGGAACGAAAAACAGAAGACGATGCACCTCGCGCTCGACCAGGACAAGCTGCGCGCGATGGGACTCACGAGCCAGGCCGTGTCGCAGACCATCTACACGGAGCTCACGGGTGCGACGGGCGCGCAGTTCTACGCGGGCGACCGCACGATTGACATCGATTTGCGCCTCGCGAAAGCCGACCGCAGCGACCTCGGCAAGATGGAGGAACTCCCCATTTACCTCGGCTCCGCCGGCTACGTGCCGCTCGGCCAGATTGCGAAGATCACCTACGAAGCGGAAGACGGCCTCATCAAGCGCTACAACCTGCGCCCCGCCATCACCGTGCAGGCGAACATCAAGAGCGGCACGGCAAACGACGCGACGCAGAAAGCGTACGACGCGACGAAGGAACTCAGAGACCATCTCCCACTTGGCGCGCGCATCGACACCGCCGGCACGCTCGACGACAGCGACACATCGATGAAATGGCTCATGATCCCGATCCCCGCGATGGTGTTCCTCATCATGACGCTCCTCATGTTCCAGCTGCGGAGCGGCAAGGACATGGCGCTGACGCTCCTCACGGCGCCGCTCGGCATCATCGGCGTCACGTGGGGCATGCTGCTCTTCAATAAAGCGATGGGCTTCGTCGCCATCCTCGGCGTCCTCGCCCTCACGGGCATGATCATCCGCAACTCCGTCATCCTCATCGACCAGATCCAGAAGCATCTCGCCGACGGCGAAAGCCCGTGGGACGCCGTCGTCGATTCCGCCGTCCTCCGCTTCCGTCCCATCATGCTGACGGCGGCCGCCGCTATCCTCGGCATGGTGCCGCTCATGACCAGCGCCTTCTGGGGCCCGATGGCCGTCGCCATCGCCAGCGGCCTCTTCATCGCGACCGTCCTCACGCTCCTCGTCCTGCCGACGATGTACGCAGCGGCGTACCACGTTAAAAAAGAATAACAGCAAAGCGAAAAGGCCGCTGCATCTGCGAATCAAAGCAAGCAGATGCAGCGGCCTTTTCTCGTTGACACGTGATTTTTCTAGACGTACAATGAACGTAAAGAAAACGAGGAGGCGTTCCGTGTGTTGCAATTTGAATGGGACGAGGAGAAGAATCGCAAGAATATTGCAAAGCACGGGATCAGCTTTCATATGGCTGCGAAGGTATTCCTTGATGAGCAGCGTATTGAACTGTTTGATGAAAAGCACAGCGCGGAAGAAGATCGCTATCGCGTCATCGGAAGAATGGGCGGAAAGATCACGATTGTGACCGTGATTTATACGAATCGCGGGGAAAATATTCGATTGATTTCCGCACGCAAAGCAACAAAATGGGAGGAGGCGCAATATTATGATCGTCACTGAAACGATGGATGAAATCAAAAAGGATTTCACGGAAGAAGAACTGAAAATGTTGCAGGAAATGGAGACACGTCCTGTCGTGCCGGACGAGGATTGCCCGGAACTTACGGAAGAAGATTTCAGGCGTGCGTATCGTGCAAAAGATGGCCGTCCTCTGCACATGCAGAAAGAAAATGAAACGATTACATTGAACGTGCCCTCCTGGGTGCTCGGAAAAGCAAAGGCACTCGGCAAGGCGGCAGATGCGTCATTCCTGTCGCGCGTCCTTGAGAATGCCATGTATGATCCGAAGATTATCGAGGAGAGCCTTTGATGTGTGCTTCATGCAAAAGGCCGTTGCATTTGTGAGCAAGCGGCAGACGGTTCTAGCGAATCGTGTGGCATGGGCAAAAACATATCTGAAGAAGGCCGGCCTCGTCGACAGTCCGCAATATGGCTTTGTCATGTTGACGGAAGCGGGAAAAGCTGTGTTTGCTGATGACCCGGACAAGGTGACGATTTCTTATCTGGAGACGATACCGTCGTTTCACGAGTTTCATACCATGGCGAACATGAACAGTACGACAGTCACAATTGCTCCGTCAAAAGCAGAATCCAGTGAGACGAAAAGCCCACAGGAGATGCTTGATGAGGCCATGGAACAGATGAACGCGACGCTTGCAGATGATCTCATGACAGAAATCATGAAGCTCGATTGGTCGGAATTTGAACAACTTGTTGTCCAATTGCTCATCAAGATGGGATATGGGTCGTTACAACTAAATCAGGATGCTGTGACGAAGAAGACGAACGATGAAGGCATCGACGGTGTTGTTACTATTTCTGTTATCTGGAAGACATCTTGGCATCGCCAGATTATGTGAACCGGAATCCGCGAGACGGATCTATCAAATACATCAAGAGAATCAATGAATATGTTGTGGTTGGCGTGAGGGTGTCGACGCGCGGCACGGCGTTTGCTCGCACGATTTTTACATTCACGGACGAAAAATTCGATCAGTACAAACGTAGCGGATACTTGAAAGCACATACATAAAAAGGACGCTCCCATAGGGAACGTCCTTATCGAAAAGCTCAAGGCAGGCTGGCCGTCCTGCATCTCCTAATCAAGCCTTGCAGCTATCCGGTGGCGGCTGCCAGTTCCGCCCTCAGTGAGCTTCTTCTTTTTGTTTCAAGTGTATCACAATATGTGAGGAAAGTCAAAGAAGGTGAAAAAGTAGTATGGCGCTTTTTTCTTTGCCGCTATCGCTTCGCGACATCGTTCTCGGCCAAACCGCGCTCGTCTCTTGCTGCCTCCTCTACCTCGCCTGGTGGTGCGTGGCGTTTCGGCCGGGCGTGGCGGCTGGCGGGTGGCTGGGCTATGCGCTCTTGGCTGGCACGATGGTGCTGGCGGGCGTCGTGGCCGGCATTCTACTGCGGCATGGTGCCGCTCGGGCTCGACGCGCTCGCGATGGCATTCGTGACGTGGCGGCTCGTGCCGTGACGGTGCGTGCGACGATGGTCGCTCTGCACGGTGGTTTTGCGGGACGTATGGCCTCGGATTGACAAGGCGTTTTCCCATCGGTTATGATAATGGAGAAGCCTCTCCAGCGTTGCAGAAGCATCGCCGGGGAGGCTTTGTTTTGTGACTTATTTTTTTGGAGGGGAACGTATGAGTAATTGGTTTGAAAAACTCCAAAGCATCGGCAAGGCGCTCATGCTGCCCATCGCGGTGCTGCCGGCGGCGGCGCTGCTGCTGCGCCTCGGCGCGCCGGACGTGCTGAACATCCCGTTCGTCACGAAGGCGGGCGGCGCCATCTTTGACAACCTCGCGCTGATCTTTGCTATCGGCATCGGCGTCGGCCTCGCGAAGGACAACAACGGCGCGGCCGGCCTTGCGGGCGCAATCGGCTATCTCGTGCTGACGTCCGGCCTCAAGGCCATCAACCCGGACCTCAACATGAGCGTGCTCGCCGGCATCCTGTCCGGCATCGAGGCGGGACTCCTGTACAACAAATATCACGCGATCAAGCTGCCGGAGTTCCTCGGCTTCTTCGGCGGGCGGCGCTTCGTGCCGATTGCGACAGCGCTCGTCTCGCTCGTGCTCGCGCTCATCTTCGGCGTGATCTGGGGGCCGTGCCAGGCGGTCATCCATGCCGTCGGTGAGTGGATCATCGGCGCGGGCGTCGTCGGCACGTTCGTCTACGGCGTGCTGAACCGCCTGCTCATCCCGGTCGGCCTGCATCACATCCTCAACAGCTTCATCTGGTTCGTCTTCGGCGAGTACACGACGCCGGACGGCGTCGTCGCGACGGGCGACCTCAACCGCTTCTTCGCCGGCGACCCGCACGCGGGCATGTTCATGGCGGGCTTCTACATCATGATGATGTTCGGCATGCCGGCCGTCGCGCTCGCAATGTATCATGCGGCGAAAAAGGAAAACCGTCCGAAGATCGCCGGCGCGCTCGCGTCTGTCGCGTTCACGGCGTTCCTCACGGGCATCACGGAGCCGATCGAGTTCATGTTCATGTTCATCGCGCCGGTGCTCTACGGCATCCATGCCGTGCTGACGGGTCTCGCGCTCTCCGTCGCGTATGCGTTCGGCATTTTGCACGGCTTCGGCTTTTCGGCGGGTTTTATCGACTACGTGCTGAACTGGGGCCTCGCGACGAAGCCGGCGATGATCATCCCGCTCGGCCTCGTGTTCGGCGTGCTGTACTACGTCATTTTCAGCTGGGCGATCCGCCATTACGACCTGCCGACGATCGGCCGCTACGATGATGAAGGTCTTGGCGACGATGCGGACGCGCCGGCGGACGCGGACGACTACACGAAGGCGATGGTCGAGAATCTCGGCGGCCTCGACAACCTCACGGACGTCGGCTACTGCATCACGCGCCTGCGCCTGACGGTGAAAGACCCGGCGAAGGTCGACGAAGAGGCCATCAAGCTCATGGGCGTGCGCGGCGTCTTCGTGAAGGGCAAGGCCGTGCAGGTCGTCATTGGCACGCGCGCGGAGCTCGTCGCGAATGACATCAACGCGCTGCGGAAAAAATGATGAAAGCGATCACGAACGGCAGATGCATCCTGCCGGATAAAAACGATGCATTCGAGGTTGTGCCGAGCAAGGTCGTGCTCTATGACGAAACGGGCATCTGCGCCATCCAGGATGCGGATGCGTTCGATGCAAAAACAGACGGCATCGCGGAGGAGGATGTGCTCGATGCAGGCGGACGGTATGTTTCGCCGGGCTTCCTGAACGTCCACATCCATGGCTGCGGCGGCGCGGATACGATGGATGACACCCCCGGCGCGCTGAGGGTCATCCGCAAGAAGCAGGCGGAGATGGGCGTGACGGCGTTCCTGCCGACGACGATGACGTGCCCGTGGAATGAGATCGCGGCGGCGCTCATGCGCGTGCACGCGGCAATGCGGACAAACGGGCAGGGCGTCGGCGCGGACATCCTCGGCGCGCATATGGAGGGGCCGTTCATCAGCCCAGCCGAAAAAGGCTCGCAGGAGGCATCGAACATCTTGCCGGCCGATTTCGCAAAGCTCGCGCCGTTTACGGACGTCCTCCGTCTCGTGACGATCGCGCCGGAGGAACTGCCGCGCTGTGCGGGTGCAGAGGGCGCGGGTGCGCCGCTGGCGACGCTCGCGCCGGAGGCGCACGATTGGAGCTTCGTCGAAGCGTGCGAGCGCGCGGGCATCACGGTCTCCGTCGGCCACACGGCCGCGTCGTACGAGGTGGCGGCCGCTGCTGTGCAGGCGCATGGCGTGCATCATTTCACGCATCTCTTCAACGCGATGACGGGCCTGCATCACCGCCGTCCCGGCACGGTTGGCGCGGCGCTCGACACATCGGCGTGTGTTGAGCTTATCTGCGACAACATCCACGTCGCGCCGGCCGTGCAGCGCCTCGTCTGGCGGCTGAAAGGGCGTGACGGACTCATCCTCGTCACGGATTCCATGAGCGCCTGCGGCATCGGCGACGGCGTGTATGAGTTCGGCGGTCACGAGGTCACGGTGACGGGCGAGCGCGCGCTCCTCGCCGACGGCACGATCGCCGCTTCCATCGCGACGATGAACCGTTGCATCCGGCGCTTCCGCGAGAACACGGGCACATCAATGGCGGACGTCATCACGACCGTCACGAAGACGCCGGCGCGCGACCTCGGCATCTACGACGAGCGCGGCTCGCTCGCGCCCGGCAAGCGCGCGGACCTCACGATCTTTGACGACGACGTGCAGATTTTCGCGACGATCGTCGGCGGCAAGCGTGTCTTCTGATTTTTTTCGAAGCCACCGTATGTTTTATGGCATACGGTGGTTTTTTCGTGCGCTTTTCTGCTCAGGAAAGAGGATTTTCCTCCCGAAAAAGCGAATGTTATGCGCAGGAAGTATTCTTCGAAGGGAGCGGTTTTCATGCGCATCATCACAACGGAATCGTATCAGGCGCTCAGCCTGGAGGCGGCGAAGATCGTCGCGGGACAGATTTATCTGAAGCCAACGAGTGTGCTCGGCCTGACGACGGGCAGCACGCCCGAGGGCATGTACGGCAAGCTCGTCGCCGTGCACGAGGCCATCGGTCTCGATTTTTCCGAGGTGACGACGTTCAACCTCGACGAATACCTCGGCCTCGGGGCGGACGACCCGCAGAGCTATCATCATTTCATGCAGACGCATCTCTTTGATCACATCAACGTGCGCCCGGAGAACATCCACATCCCCGACGGCCTCGCGCAGGACGTGACGGGCGAGTGCCGCGCCTACGATGCGGCCATCCGCGCGGCGGGCGGCATCGACCTGCAGCTCCTCGGTATCGGCCGCAACGCGCACATCGGTTTCAACGAGCCGGACGTGAAATTCGAGGCGACGACGCACAAGGTTCGCCTCGACGACGAGACGATCCAGGCGAACGCACGCTTCTTCGAGGATGAAAACGCCGTGCCGCGCTACGCGATCTCCATGGGCATCAAGACGATCATGCTCGCACGCCGCGTCGTGCTGCTCGCGAGCGGCTGGGAAAAGGCCGAGGCCGTGAAGCGCGCCGTGCTCGGTACGGTCAGCCCCGCGACGCCGGCGTCCATCCTGCAGCTGCATCAAGACGCGACGATCATCGTCGACAGCGCCGCCGCATCGCTCCTGCCAGAAAAATTCCAGCATGGAACGCACGAAATCTGATCGAATTGGAACGAATGGGGGACTCATATATGGGCACTTGGTTTGAAAAGCTCCAGAGCATCGGCATGTCGCTCATGCTGCCGATCGCCGTACTGCCGGCAGCGGCGCTCTTGATGCGCCTTGGCGCGCCGGATGTGCTCGACATCCCGTTCATCACGAAGGCGGGCGGTTCGATTTTTGACAACCTCGCGCTGATTTTTTCCATCGGCATCGCTACGGGTCTCGCGAAGGACAGCAACGGCGCGGCCGGCCTCGCGGGCGCGATCGCCTACCTCGTGCTGACCTCGGGGCTCAAGGCCATCGACCCCGCGCTCGACATGAGCGTGCTTGCGGGCATCCTCTCTGGCATCGAGGCGGGCCTCCTCTACAACCGCTTCCACAGCATCCGCCTCCCGGAGTTCCTCGGCTTCTTCGGCGGGCGGCGCTTCGTGCCGATTGCGGCGGCCGTCGTCTCCATCGTGCTCGCCGTCATCTTCGGCATCATCTGGGGGCCGTGCCAGGCCTTCATCCACGCCGTCGGCGAGTGGATCATCGGCGCGGGCGTCATCGGCACGTTCGTCTACGGCGTGCTGAACCGCCTGCTCATCCCGTTCGGCCTCCATCACATTTTGAACAGCTTCATCTGGTTTGTCTTCGGCGCGTATCGCATGCCAGACGGCACGATCGTCACGGGCGACCTCAACCGCTTCTTCGCCGGCGACCCGCACGCGGGCATGTTCATGGCCGGCTTTTACATCATGATGATGTTCGGCATGCCGGCCGTCGCGCTCGCCATGTACCACGAGGCAAAAAAAGAGAACCGCCACAAGATCGCGGGCGCCCTCGCCTCTGTCGCGTTCACGGCCTTCCTCACGGGCATCACGGAGCCGATCGAGTTCATGTTCATGTTCATCGCGCCCATGCTCTACGGCATCCACGCCATCCTCACCGGGCTCGCCATGTCGTTCGCGTACGCGTTCGGCGTGCTCCACGGCTTCGGCTTTTCCGCCGGCTTCATCGACTACGTGCTGAACTGGGGCCTCGCGACGAAGCCGATCTTCATCCTCCCGCTCGGCCTCGCGTTCGGCGTCATCTACTACGTCGTGTTCCGCTGGGCCATCCGCATGTACGACCTGCCGACCATCGGGCGCGGCGACGACATCGAGTTCGAGGAAAGCACGGACGAAGACGTCCTCTCGAATGCCTACGTAGAGACGCTCGTCGCGAACCTCGGCGGCCTCGACAACCTCGAAGAAGTCGGCTCCTGCGTCACGCGCCTGCGCCTCATCGTGAAAGACCCGACGAAGATCGACGAGCACGTCCTCCGTCACATGGGCGTGCGCGGCGTCTTCTCCAGCGGCAACGCCGTCCAAGTCGTCATCGGCACCCGCGCCGAACTCATCGCGAACGCCATCAAGGAACTCGGGCGGCGGTGAGATGAAAAGGAAGCGTCCATCTTTTTCATATTGCTATCATCCCGCAGATATGCTATGATGGAACCAGTAAAATTTTTAGGAGGAATCATCGTGGCATACGCAGAAATTAATATCAGATTAGGGGGGGGCAATCGCCCTTTAATCTTTTGCGCGTTATCCACAGCTGACCTCTCTTCGAAAATCGCATATACGCAATCAGCACGCCACCACGGCCGTCGCCGTTCGTCGGCATCCCACACAGGATGCCACAGAACGCAGACGGCCGGGGTGGCGTGTTTTCGTGTGCAAAAATCTGGGGGCGGTGCGCACTATGCCCGCTGAGTACTACATGACGCCGGACGAGCTCCGTCGCCTCCAGCTCCAGCAGCAGGAGCTCATCGCCGAAGTCGATCGCATCTGCAAGAAGCACGGCATCCGCTACCAGATGGTCGGCGGCACGATGCTTGGCGCGATCCGCCACAAGGGCTACATCCCCTGGGACGACGATGCCGACATCGGCTTCCTGCGCGAGGAGTACGAAAAGTTCCGCGCGGCCTGCAAGACGGAGCTCGATCCCGAGAAATACTATATGCAGGATCTGCGCGACGTGCCAGGCTACCGTTGGGGCTACGGCAAGCTCCGCCGCAAGGGCACGGCGTTCGTCCGCCTCCACCAGGAACAAATGCCGTACGGCATGGGCGTCTCCATCGACCTCATGCCGTTCGACAGCGTCCCCGACGGCGCGCTCGCGCGGCGGTGGCATCACTTCAAATGCTACGCCTACCGCAAATTCTTCTGGTCGCACATCGGCAAGGACACGGCGAACCATGTGTGGGAGCGCATCATCTACACCCTCATGGATCTTGTCCCGATGGCGACGCTCGTGC